>SYCI01000067.1 GCA_005787035.1 Actinomycetota bacterium
ATCCCCGTGCTGCAGGGCGAGCGTTACGACCCGACCGGCGATTACGTGCGACGTTTCGTCCCCGAACTCGCCGACCTGCCCGCAGCTCAGATCCATTCACCGTGGGCCAAAGGTGGAGGAGTGCCGCTCGGATATCTGGCGCCGATCGTCGACCACTCGCACGAGCGTGACGAGGCTCTCGCCCGTTACAAGGCGGTCACCGGCGGCTGAGGGCTACAATCCGCTCGTCATGCTGGATGAACGCAAGACCGCCATCCTGCGAGCAGTCGTGCAGGAGTACATCGCCTCCGGTCAGCCGGTCGGCTCCACCCACATCGCCAGTGTGCAAGGGGTGAACGTCTCGTCGGCCACGGTTCGCAACGAGATGTCGGTGCTCGAACAAGAGGGATACCTCGCCCAGCCGCACACTTCGGCCGGTCGCGTTCCGACCGACAAGGGATATCGCTTCTTCGTCGATCATCTCACGCAGCCCGGTCGCCTCGAGGACGTGAAGGCCAATCAGGTGCGCCAGTTCTTCGACGGTGCACACGTTCGTCTCGAAGAGCTCCTGTCGCGCACCTCGCACCTGGTCGCCGGACTCACCAACTACGCCTCGGTGGTGCTCGGGCCAACGGTCGAGCGGGCCGATGTGCGGTCGGTACAGGTGGTGGCTCTGGCGGCACGCTCGGGTCTGGTGGTGGCCGTCATGTCGAACGGAGCCGTGGAGAGTGAGAGCGTCGAGTTCGACGACGACATCTCCGACGCGCAGGTGGCGGCGGTGACGGCGCAGTTGCAGAAGTCGCTGGTGGGCAAACCCCTCGGCGACGCCTCGTTCGTGGCGAGTGGTGATCGTGGTCTCGATGCGCTCGGTCAGCGCGCGATCGACGCGCTGCAACACAAGAAGACCGAGGATCCGGTGTTCTTGGGCGGAGTGTCGTCGATGGCCGCCGCCTTCGACGCGGTCGACGTGGTGCGCCAGGTGATCCAGACCCTCGAACAGCAGTATCTCGTCGTCACCCTCGTGCGCGACGTACTGAACCGCGGCCTCAGTGTGGCCATCGGCGCCGAACACGGAGTGGAGCCGCTCGCCAATTGTTCTGTTGTGGTGGCGCCAGTCGTGGTGGACGGCCAGCAGATGGGAACGGTGGGGGTGCTGGGTCCGACGCGTATGGATTACCCGCGCGCGTTGGCCACCGTGGAAGTGGTGTCGGATCGTCTCGGGCGTCGACTCGGCGAAGGCTGATCAGTGGCCGATTACTACGAGTTGCTCGGCGTGTCGAGATCGGCATCGCCCGACGAGATCAAGAAGGCGTATCGCGTCAAGGCCCGTCAACTTCATCCGGATGCCAACCCCGACGACCCGTCGGCCGAGGAGAAGTTCAAAGAGGTCGCGCGTGCCTACGAGGTGTTGTCGGACTCCGAGGCCCGGGCGCGGTACGACCGCTTCGGCGACGCTGGCGTGGGTGGAGCGGCCGGCCAAAGTGATTTCTTCAGCGGAGGCGGGCTCGGCGACATCTTCGATGCGTTCTTCGGTGGGGGCGGAGGATTCGGTGGTTCGCGCGGACCGGCGGGGCCACCGCGCGGACAGGATCTCGAGGTCGTGGCCGACATCGCCTTCGAACAGGCGGTCTTCGGCGCCACTCTTCCGGTGAACGTGCGCACGGCGACTCGTTGCGACGACTGCAACGGATCGGGGGCCGGCTCCGGGACCCAACCGGTGTCGTGCTCCGATTGCAACGGCTCGGGCCAAGTGCAGCGGATCCGTCAGAGCCTGCTCGGCCAGATGATCTCGTCGCAGACGTGCCAGCGATGCGGCGGATTCGGACAAGTGGTGGTGACCCCGTGTGCGCCATGTGGTGGCCAGGGACGCATCGTCGAAGAAAAGACCTACCAAGTCGACGTTCCGGCGGGAGTGGACACCGGCTCGACGTTGCGACTGACCGGTCGTGGTGCCGTGGGCCCACGTGGTGGATCGGCGGGTGATCTCTACGTTCACCTGCGCGTGGCGCCGCACGATCGCTTCGAACGTGACGGGTCCGACCTCGTGAGTCGGCTCGCGGTATCGATGGCCCAGGCGAGCCTCGGAACGTCGATCGAGTTCGAGACCCTCGATGGCACCGAGACCCTCGTGGTTCCGCCCGGCACCCAACCCGGTCGCGTGTTCACCCTCGCGCGCCGGGGCGTGCCGCGCCTCCAGGGTCGGGGTCGCGGCGATCTGCGGGTGGTGATCGACGTGTCGGTCCCCACCAAGTTGAGCAACGAGGAAGCCACGTTGCTGCGCCAGTTGGCCGAACTCCGCGGCGAAGCAGTGGCCCCCGCCGAGAAGGGATTCTTCTCGCGCGTCAAATCGGCGTTCTCGTGAGCGAACGGCGTCGGGCTTCCGCGCACGTGTTCGTCGAAGATCTCGACGCGCCGATTCTCGAATCCGACGATGCCCACCATCTGGCGCGAGTTCTGCGCCTGCGTGACGGTGAGCGCGTGTCCGCGAGTGATGGTCGGGGACGGTGGCGAATCTGCACGTACTCGAGCGTCGGGCTGGTGGTGGACGGCGACGTCGAGGCCGAACCCGGTCGCGATCTGGCCGTGCTCTTCGCGTTGAGCAAAGGCGACAAGCCCGAGTCGGCGGTGCAGAAGCTCACTGAGTTGGGTGTGTCGCGCATCGTGCCGTTCGTGGCCGACCGTTCGGTGGTGAAGTGGGACCAAACCAAGTCGCAGCGCAATATCGAACGTCTGCGGAAGGTCGCGCGCGAAGCTGCCATGCAGAGTCGTCAGGTGTGGTTGCCCGTCGTCGACGACGTACAGCCGTCGCTCGCGGCGGCGATCGCTTCGGTGGGAGACGTCGTCGTGGCCGAACCGGGTGGCGCGACTCTCGACGCGTCGGTGAGTGCTATCGCGGTGGGTCCCGAGGGCGGATTCACTCCGGCCGAACTCGAGGGTCGGCGCACGGTGTCGTTGCCCGGCGGCGTGCTTCGGGCCGAGACCGCAGCCGTCGTGGCCGGGGCCCTCTTGGTCGACCGCCATTCGTGACCACGGAGAGTGGCGAACTCCGACCTAGAGTCCGAGCGATGCCCAAGAAGCCCACGCTCGGTGATGAAGGTTCCGATCGCGAGGACCCGGCCTACAACCGTCAGGTGGGTGATCGTCTGCGGGCCATCCGTCGACAGAAGAAGCTGTCGTTGCAGGAAGTGGAGTCGCTGTCGTCGGGCGAGTTCAAAGCCTCGGTGGTGGGCGCGTACGAGCGGGGTGAGCGGACCATCTCGCTACCGCGTTTGCATCGGTTGGCTGCTCTGTACGCGGTTCCGGCCGGGCACATGCTTCCTCTTGACGAATCGTCACCCGAACACGATCCCGATCACATCGCGAGCAAGCCGCGCAAGATCGTGATCGACCTCGTCCGCTTGTCACAATTGAATGGTCCGGCGCAGAAGATGCTGACGCGGTTCCTGACCATGATTCAGGTTCAGCGCGGTGACTTCAACGGCAAGGTGCTGACCGTGCGCGCCCACGACATCCGGGCCATCGCGGCCATGCTCGACGTGCCGCTCGAGGACGTGCACCAGCGGCTCGCTGACCTCGGACTGCTCTACCACACGAGCAAGTGATGGCCTTCGGCGCCTACGTGCACATCCCTTTCTGTCGGCACCGGTGCGACTACTGCGCGTTCGCAACCTTCACCGACCGCGACCACCTGATGGAGCGCTACGTGGCTGCGCTCCGAACCGAGATCGGGCGGGCTCGCGATGGTGGAATGCCGGCGGTCTCTTCGGTCTTCGTGGGCGGTGGAACTCCCACCCGACTCGCGCCCGAGCTGATGACTTCGATCCTCGCGGCCATCCCGCGCCGAGAGGACTGCGAGACCACGATCGAGTGCAATCCCGACGACGTGAACGAGGCGATGCTGCACGCGTATCGCGGGGCGGGCGTAAACCGGCTGAGTTTCGGCGTGCAGTCGATGAAGGATCACGTGCTGGCCAATCTCGGCCGGACCCACGACCCGCGCAATGTGGAGCGCGCGGTGGAGATCGCTCGCGGCACCGGATTTTCGAACTTCAACCTCGACATCATCTACGGCGTTCACGGCGAGTCGGTGGAAGACTGGGCCGAGACCGTTCGACGGGTTTGCGATCTCGATCCGCCCCACGTGTCGGCCTATGGGCTCACGGTGGAGGCCGGCACACCGCTGGCCGATGATCCGGTACGCCATCCGGACGATGATGTTCAAGCCGAGATGTACGAAGTGGCCGACGAGATTCTGTCGGCGCACGGACTTGCCAACTACGAAGTTTCCAATTGGGCGCGTCCGAGTCACGAGTGCGAACACAACCGGCTCTACTGGCAACAGGGTGAGTATCTCGGTTTCGGCAGTGCCGCCCATTCACACGTGAACGGTCGCCGTTGGTGGAACGTTCGGACGCCCGACCGGTTCTGTGATCTGGTGGAGGCCGGCGCATCGGCTGAATCGGCCGCCGAAGAACTCGGCGCCGACGAGCGACGACTCGAAGGTCTGCAACTCGCCATCCGAATGCGCGAGGGTGTGCCGGTCGGGTCGTTCTCGCCCGAGGATCTGGACCTGCTCGAGGGGCTGGTGGTCGATGACGGTGAGCGGATCCGGCTCACCCGGCGGGGCCGGCTCATGGCCAATGAGGTCTCCCTACGCCTTCGTTGAGCCAGCGGGGTGGGGAGGTAGGCTGTCGTCTGCTTTCGGGCGTGTAGCTCAGTTGGTTAGAGCGCCACCATGACACGGTGGAGGTCCCGGGTTCGAGTCCCGTCACGCCCACAAGAAGTTCGTGTCCTCGATGTTGCATCGAGCGAAACCCTGCAACACCCCCCACTTACGGTCGGACTCATGACGACGTCCGACCTCACCGATGTGTGTGGTTTGGTGGACGCACGTGTCGCTTCGCTGTCGTCGGCCGCGGAGGCGCGCGAAGTGTTGGTGGAGATCGAACGATTGAAGCGGCACCTCGATGCAGCGACTGCGCGGCTGGTTGGTCGGGTGCAGTCGCAGTGTTGGTATCAGGAAGACGGCTGCTTCACCATCGCATCGTGGTTGCGAGCCCATGTGAATTGGTCGACTTCGGAAGCCAAGCGGGCGGCGCGGGTGGCCGACCTCGTGCGCAACTACCCCGAAGTGGGGGAGTCGATGGCCGCCGGCGACATGGCCTCGGCGCCGGTTGCTCGCCTCGCCGGTCTGCACGCCAACAAGCGGGTGACGGATCAGTTGCCCGACTTCATGGAGACGCTCGCAAACTACGCACGCACGTTGCCGTGCGACGACTTCGACCGACTGGCCGCTCGCTGGGAGCAGTTGGCCGATGCCGACGGAGCACATCAGTCGCACGAAGCCGCCCACGAGGACCGTGACGCCACCGTGAACACTCTTGGCAACACGACATTCGTCGATGCGAAGGTCGGCAACGGTCAGGGAGCCCTCATGGCCGAGGTGTTCGAGAAGTACGTTCAGGCCGAACTCGCCCGCGATCTCGCCGAACGTGATGTACTCGGGCTGTCGCCGACTTCACTCGCTCGCACGTCCAAGCAACGGCGTGCCGACGCGTTGTACGCAGTCTTTGCCTCGGCGGCCAGCCAATTCGGCCCTTCGCCCGAGCCGCTGGTCAACATCCTGATCGATCAGACCACGTACGAACGCACGTTGGCCGCCATGGAGCGTGATTCGAAGCTCGGTTCGCTCATCCGGCCCGGCGAAGACGTGCTCGACACTCGCTGCGAGACGACCGCCGGCATTCCGCTCGACCCCGTCGATGTGGTCGCCACATCACTCGTGGCCCACGTGCGCCGAGTGGTCGTGAACTCAGCGGGGGTGCCGGTCGGGCTCGGACGTCGCTCGCGTCTGTTCACGGGTGGCGCGCGGGCGGCGGCGCTCATCCGTCGGCGTCGTTGCATCTGGCCTGGTTGCGATGTGCTCACCTGCGATGTCGATCACCGGGTTCCGTGGGTGGAAGGCGGTGAGACCGACGTGGCCAATGCCGATCCGCTCTGCCGAAGACACAATCGCTTGAAGGTCCACGGATACCGGACCCAGTTCGAGGAATCGACGAGGTCCACCCACATCACCGCTCCCGATGGGCGGCGATTGGTGCCGACCTAGGAGCGTCAGCGTCGACGTGATTTAGGTGAGACGAGTCCCGATTGCTGGGCCACGGCTCGGATGAGCGCGCGCCGGTTCTTGATCGGGCCGATCTTGGGCTCGAGGGGTCCGTCGATGAGGAGCGTCGCCAAGCCGTGCGCCAACGACCACATGGCCGTGGCGCGAGCGCGGATGTCCACGATCGACGCCTTGGGTCCGAGTTCGGTGCGCACGAAATCCACGAGTACGTCGAAAGATCCGTCGGCCACTCGTTGAAGTTCGGGGTCGTCGGCGAGTGAGCAAAGGTCCGGCCGGAACATCACGCGGAAGTGCCCGCGGTGGGAGAGAGCGAATTCCACGTAGCTCTCGAGCAGATCGGCAGCCGGTTCGGCGGAGTCGCGGGCCAAGGCGTCGAGCATCGCCTGCGTGAACATCTCGTAGCCCTCGGCGGCGATGGCGGCGAAGATTCCCTTGCGGTCGGTGAAATGGTGATACGGCGCCTGATGGCTCACGCCGGCGGCCACGGCCACTTGCCGGAACGACAAGCCGTCGGGGCCGTGTTCGGCGATGTAGTCGACGGCCGCCTTGAGAACGGTCTCACGCAAGGTCGCCGGGGCCATGGACGAATCCTAAATCCCCCTCTTGACAGTGTCAACCACAGCGAATAGACACTGTCACATGAGTGCCACCTCCGAAGCCCCATCGGCCAATCGCTATCTCGTCGGCAATTACGCGCCGGTCACCGAAGAAGTCACGGCCACCGACCTCGAGGTGATCGGCGAACTGCCCCGGGAACTCAATGGCCGTTACCTGCGCAACGGACCGAACCCGATCGAGCCGGTCGATCCGGCGACTCACCACTGGTTCATCGGCGACGGCATGGTGCACGGCATCCGTCTGCGTGAAGGACGGGCCGAGTGGTATCGCAATCGTTACGTCGGCTCGTCGCACGTGAGTCAGGTGCGCGATACACCTGACATCGCCGGTCGCAACTGGAACAACTCGACCGGTGGACCCAACACCAACGTCGGCTCGTTCGCCGGCACCACCTGGGCCATGGTCGAAGCCGGTGGGTGTCCGGTGGAGCTCACCTACGAACTCGAGACCGTGGGTCGCAACGACTTCTTCGGAACCTTGCCGGGCGCGTTCACCGCGCACCCCAAGATCGATCCGACCACCGGTGAGATGCACGCGATCGTCTACGCCTGGGCCGAATGGATGGATCACGTGCAGTACGTGCGCGTGGGCAAGGACGGTCGGGTGAATCGCACGGTCGATATCCCGCTGCCGGGCATGTCGATGGTGCACGACATGTCGATCACCGATCGATACGTGGTGGTGTACGACCAGCCGGTGCTGGTCGACTTCGACCTGGCCTTCTCGGGTCGTTCGTTCCCGTTCCGCTGGAGCGACGACTACGGCAACCGAGTGGGCCTCATGCCGCGCGATGGCACCGCGGCCGACATCGTGTGGGTCGACGTGCCGGTGGGTTACGTGTTCCACCCACTGAACTCCTACGACACGCCCGACGGCAAGGTCGTGCTCGACGTGTGCTTCTACGACGTGATGATGCGCCATGACATGAACGGACCATTCGGCGACTCATTGCCCAAGTTGGTGCGTTGGGAGATCGATCCGACGACCAAGCGAGTCGGTGTCACCACGATCGACGACACGCCGAACGAATTCCCGCGCCACCGGGTCGCCCTCACGGGAAAGTCGTATCGCTTCGGCTACTGCGCCCAGCCCGACCCGGATTCCATGCACTGGCCCACTCTCAAACACGATCTCCGGACCGGAAAGCGCGAGATGTTCGATCACGGTCCGGGGCGGGCCGCCGGTGAGCCGGTGTTCGTGGCCCGACCGGGTGGCACCGACGAAGACGACGGCTGGTTGGTGACCTTCGTGCACGACGGCAACACCGACTCGGCCGAATTCGCGGTGCTCGATGCCCGCGACTTCGGTCGGGGTTACGTGGCGCAGGTGAAGTTGCCCCAGCGCGTGCCGTTCGGGTTCCACGGCAACTGGTGCCCTGACCCCAAGTAATACGAGGTTCAGCGCGCGTTGTCGCCGAAGCGGTACTCGTAGGTGAGCGTGTCGAGTCGTTGCTTGACGCCCTCGTCGAGTGGTGATGCAACGGCGGCCACGGCATCGGCCAGTTGTTCGGGACGGCTCGCGCCGATGATCGGCGCGGTCACGACCGGGTTGGCCAGAACCCATTGCACGGCGAGCGTGGCCATCGAGACTCCGGTTTCGATGGCGATCTCGGCGATCGGCGCCAGTGATTCGAACATCCGGTCGTGCCAGTAGCGCTCCTGGTAGCGGCCGGCTGCGTAGCCGAGTGTGAAGCGGGTGCCTTCGGTAGGTGAACCGGGTTTGTGCTTGCCGGTCAGGAACCCACCGGCCAGCGGGTTGTAGGGGATCACGGCCGTCTTCTCGTCGGCACATAGCGGGAAGAGTTCGCGCTCGTTCTCGCGGAAGAGCAGGTTGTAGCGCGGCTGGATGCACTCGAACCGGCTGACTCCGAGCGCCTCGGACCGTCCGATGGAACGGGCGAGTTGGTAGGCGAGGTAGTTCGAACAACCGAGATAGCGCACCTTGCCCGAGCTCACCAGATCGTGCAACGCGAGCATGGTCTCGTCGATGGGCGTGTCGGCATCCCACGAGTGCACTTGGTACAGGTCGATGTAATCGGTCTGGAGTCGGCGCAACGACGCCTCCACCGCGCGCATGATGTTCTTGCGCGAGTTGCCGCTGTCCCACGGCTTGCGTCCGGTGGGGAAGAAGCACTTGGTGGCCACGATGTAGTCGTCGCGACGACCTTTCATCCACCGGCCCACGATCTCCTCGGTGCGGCCGAAGAGATCGGGGGGAGCACCGAGTGGATACACATCGGCGGTGTCGATGAAATCGATGCCCGCGGCGTCGGCCGTGTCGAGGATCGAACGTGACGTCTCCTCGTCGCACTGATAGCCGAAGGTCATGGTGCCGAGGCAGAGCCGCGACACCTTCAGGCCGGTGCGGCCGAACGGAACGTGATGCATGGTGCGACCCTAGGTCGCGATTGAGACGGCTGGGTCAGCGTGCGCCGAGCCAGGCCGCGATCTGCGAATCGACCACGTCGAGAATCGACAGCGCAGCCACTTCCCAGTCGACGGCA
The DNA here is from genome assembly GCA_005787035.1 of Actinomycetota bacterium. Lineage (GTDB taxonomy): Bacteria > Actinomycetota > Acidimicrobiia > Acidimicrobiales > Ilumatobacteraceae > Casp-actino8. The sequence continues at coordinate 9,228 of SYCI01000067.1, forward strand.
TGGAGTCCCCATTCGGGTGACAGATCGCCACGGATGTCATCGGCCCGGGCATCGGACGGATCGCCGTTCACGGTGACCTCCAAGTAGTGGAATCCATCGCGACTCATGCATTCACCGGTGAGGAGTCCGGGGAAACCGACGAACGGGGTGCTGATCTGCGTGAGCCCCGAACCATCGGTGTAGGCCCATTCGGCGGTGCGGAAGGCCGAGATGAGATCACCCTTGCCGCCACCGAGCGCGGCCGGATTGGTGCAACCGGCTTCCTGGCCGGCGACTTCCGGTTCGCCCATACGCGCCGCGCGACCGAAGTACGAATTGGCCGGTGGGGTGGCGGTGCTGCGGAACGTTGCGTACGTCATGACGCAGCCCGCCTGATCGGCACTCGTGCAGAGCGGGATGTTCGTGAGAGTTCCGCCCACCGCTTCACCCGTGGGCACGGCCAGGGAACCACCGAGCAGGATCGCCGACACGATGAGATCACGTTGGGCCGGATCGGGATCGATCTCGTTCTCCAACAAGCGGATCAGTTGTCCGGTTCCCTGCGAGTGACCGAGCAGGATCACGCCGCGGCCGTTGTTCTCGTTGGCGAGGTAGTACTTCCACGCGTCGACGACATCGTCGTAAGGAATCATCCAGCCAGTGGAACGGTCGCCTTCCACCAATCCGAACAGCGCCGCGAGGGTCACGCTGCGGTAGGTGGGTGCGTACATCCGACACACCGACGACAGGCGAGCGGCTTGTTCGAAGGCGACTTCGCGCTCCCGACCCGCGTTCAGGTCGGAGTTGAAGGTCTGATCCTCGCTCGACGTGGGGTAAAGGTAGAAGCAGTCGACGGGGGCATCGGCGACGGGACCGAAGGGCAGAACCTCCGTGGTGCCGTCGGCGTTCACGAGGGTCACGCTCGTGTCGTCGTCGCAGGTGTCTTCGGTGTCCGGATGGCACGTCCAGTGGGCGGGATCGCTGTAGGTCTCGCTCGAGTACTCGCCGATGACCGAGATCGGTTCGGCTGGAGCGGGTTCGGTGGTAGGCGCCTCGGTACCCGGTGCCTCCGAGATCGCGGTCGAAGACTCCGAGACGTTCGAGTCGGTGGTGGACGAATCGTCACCGCCACACGATGCGATGACGAATCCGGAGACGATGAGGGCCGAGACGATGCGCTTCATTCCGCCAAGGTACAGAAGCACCGAAACGAATGCGGAGTCCTGCTAGTGATGAAGTGATGGAGATTCTCCTCGCCGCCGCGGCCGCCTGTGTGTACGGGCTCGGTGATTTCTGCGGTGGCCGCGCGACCCGCCGTTTCGACAGTTTCGCGGTGACGCTCGTGGGCCAGGTGTTCAGTCTCGTCCTGCTCGGGGGAGCGTTGTTGGTCCTCGGTGATCCCGCACCCGGAGGTCGGGACTGGATGTGGGGCGCGATCGGTGGTGCCGGCGGATTCGTGGGGCTCGGTCTCCTGTACTTCGCGCTGGCGCGCGGTTCGATGACCGTCGTCGCACCACTCACCGCGGTGGTGAGCGCGGTCGTTCCCCTCGCTTCTGGTATCGGCTTCGGCGAGCGACCATCCCTCGTCGCTTATCTCGGAGTCGTGGCCGCGTTCGCAGGGATCACCCTCGTTACCGGAGCGGTGGGAACTCCGCACACCAAGACGCAGCCCTTCATCGTCGTGGTCTCGATCGTGTCGGGTGCCGGATTCGGCTGGATGTTCACCTGCCTCGATCGCACCACCGAGGCCTCGGGTATGTGGCCGTTGCTCGCCGCGCGTCTGGCCTCGATCTCTTTGGCCGTCGTCGTTCTCGTGTGGCGACGCCCACCCGGATTGTCGGTGAAGTCCGTGCCGGCCCTCGCGTTTCTCGCCGGCCTCTTCGACATGGGGGCCAACCTCTTGTTCGTGGCCGCCAACCGCGAGGGCATGCTCTCGTTGGTCGCCGTGATCACGGCTCTGTATCCGGTGAGCACGATCGTTCTGGCCATGCGCCTCGACCACGAGCGGGTCACGAGGTCCCAGGCTTGGGGGATGGCCTGCGCCGGACTGGCCTTGGCCCTGGTTTCGCTCGGTCGCTGACGTCGAGTAGGATACAAGTCCAAGACAAGTGGATCCGCCCCGAT
>SYCI01000068.1 GCA_005787035.1 Actinomycetota bacterium
CGACGTCGTCTCTTTCGGCGGAGCGAAGAACGGCATGATGCACGGCGAGGCCGTCGTGTACCTCGATCCCTCTCTGGCCCGATCGGCTCCCTACGTTCGCAAGCAGGTGACCCAACTCCCGTCCAAGGTCCGGTACATCTCGGCCCAGTTCGTGGCTCTTCTCGAAGACGGGCTCTGGATCGAGAACGCGACCCATGCGAACCGAATGGCGACCCGGTTGTTCGAGCAGGTAGCCGGAATCCCGGGTATCGGACTGTCGGGCCCCCCGGCGGTGAACAGCCTGTACCCGGTCCTTCCGGTGGACCGGATCGATCCCCTGCGCGACTGGTCGTTCTTCTACGACTGGAGCGTCCACGACCACCAGGTCCGCTGGATGACCTCCTGGGACACGACGGCTGCCGACATCGACGCCTTTGCCGAGGGTGTCGCCTACTTCCTGGCCTGACCATCGGCCGAGTCCGGGTCCACGCCACCCCTCCCCCGGTTCGGTCCCTTCCACGGGACGCCTCCGACGCACGTCACAAAATCCCTAATTGACCATCCGGTTAGTTACCCCTAACTTGCCGTTGTCGCCCTGGGGAGGGCGCAGGCAATGGGGGTTCGTGTGGCCGTAGTCGACATCGTCATCACCCGTCGGCAAACCGATGACGCCTGGATGAACAAGGGCGCCTGTCGGGGAATGACCCATCTCTTCTTCCCTTCGACCGCCGAGCGCCCCCAGGCGCGCGAGCGTCGTGAGGCGGCGGCCCGTGAGGTCTGTGCCGCCTGCACCGTACGGACGATCTGTCGTGAGTTCGCACGCGAGAATCATGAGTATGGACTCTGGGGCGGCGAGAGCGAGGACGAGCGGCACGACGCCGGCTATCGCCTCATCGCGCCGATCGGCATTCGCGCGGCCGGCTGACCGATGACCGAGGTCGACAACCGGTCGGCCCTTCAGGCGGCGTGGCGCGAGTACGGGGATCCACGTCGAATCACCGAAGTTCTCGACACGAGTCCTCGTGTCTCGACCAACACCGTGTTCCGTATCGAACTCGACGACGGTTCGCGAGTGTTCGGCAAGGTGTCGCACTACGGGTCGTACTTCTTGTTCGCCGAAGATCACGATCGGTTGTTCCGTTGTACCGAACTCCTCGCCGATGGACGGTTCGCCGATTTCCTCGCTCCCGTCCTCGGGCACGACACACCACGCGGCCGACGGGCCTTCACGTGGTACGACGAACGGGTATGGGTCGCCTTCTACGAGGAAGCTCCCCGCGCCGATGCTCTCCCCCGTCAACTGTCGATGGGCGAGATCCGTTGTCTGGCCACCGAGATGGCCCAGTTCCACGCCGAGTGCCGGCGCATCGCGCCGCGCATTCCATCGATGTCGAACTCGATCAAGTCCGATGCCATCCACCTTCTCGACCTGTTGTCGAGCCCCTTCGCCCCCCGGAACTTCGATCTCCAACCGGAACACATCGGTGTTCTGCATCGACACACGCACCGATTCCTCATGGAACTCGAGAACATCCGCTACGACTCCTGGGATCGCATTCCGATCCTCGTCGACTGGAATCTCGGGAACTTCTCGGTGCGATACGACGCGCCCGAACGGTTCCGTCTGTTCAGCCGCTGGGACTACGACTGGTTCCGCGTCGAGTCCCGCCTGCTCGACTTCTACTTCCTGTCGCGAGTTTCCTCGGCCACGGGCGACCAGACCCATTGGTCGTATTCACCGCACACCCTCGTGGAACCGCACTTCGTCGAATTCGTACGTGCCTACCACTCGGTCGATCCCTTGACCGAGGACGAAATCCGTTTCCTGCCCGAGGCCTACCGCTTCTTCATCCTGAACTACGTCGTACGCGAAGGTGCCCGATTCTTCCGACCCGATCTGTGCACGAAGTTCCGCAGCGACGCGGCGCGTTCGTACCTCCCGGCCTGTGATCGCATCGACGTCACCCCCCTCCTACGGGCCATCGATGCCTAGGATTCGGTCGTGACGACCAACCAGCGTGCGGGCGGTGGACACGACGTCGTGGTGGTGGGTAGCGCCAATCTCGATCTGGTGGCGACAGTCGAAAACCTGCCGGTACCGGGCGAGACCGTCATCGGCTCGGATTACGCCGAACACGCCGGCGGCAAAGGTCTCAATCAAGCCGTGGCGGCGCGCCGGGCCGGGGCACGAACCGCATTCCTCGGTTGCCTCGGCAACGACGCCGCCGGTGATGCGCTCCATCGTCTCCTCTCGGAAGAAGGCATCGACCGCATGGTCACCGACGTCGGCGGACCCACGGGGCGCGCACTGATCGCGGTCGACAGTCGGGCCGAGAACTCCATCGTCGTCATTCCGGGCGCCAACGCCGCCGTCTCGATCGGCGTGGTCGACGATCGTCGCGATGCGATCGCTCGGGCATCCGTCGTGTTGTGTCAACTCGAGATTCCGCTGGAGGCGGTCGAGGCCGCACTGGCCATCGGCCGACTCGGAGGCGCGCGAACCGTTCTGAATCCGGCACCGGCGGCCGAACTTCCCCGCGGACTTCTCGAATTGTGCGACATCGTCGTTCCCAATCAACACGAAGTGGCCCAACTCGGTGGAACGAGCGCACTTCTCGATGCCGGCGTCGGGACGGTCGTGATCACCCTCGGCGCGCGCGGCATTCGCGTGGTGTCCCGCGAGGGCGAATGGGAGATCCCCCCATTCGTGGTTCGGGCCATCGACACCACCGGCGCCGGCGACGCGGCCTGTGGCGCGCTCGCGGCTGCACTGAGTCAGGGTGCCGACATTCTCACTGCCGCGCGGCGGGCTTCGGCCGCGGGAGCTCTCGCCGCCACCCGGCGCGGTGCGGTTCCATCACTTCCAACGGCTGAAGAGATAGACGCTCTCGTCAACTGAGAACGGCGGCCGCCCATCCGTCGATGACCCGGCGTTCCGTCGGAAGCAACGGAGCGAGTGCGTCGAGGACGTGTTCGTAGTGACCGTCGAGGACTCCGCTGATCACGAGAACTCCCCCTGGCTTCGTCAGGCGCTTGAGTTCCTCGCTCAACTCGATGAGCGTGGGCGCCAGGATGTTGGCCACCACGATGTCGAATTCGGTTCGTATCGATGCGAGTTCGTTGGTCGTGGCGAACCAGCGATCTTCCACTCCGTTGCGACGCGCGTTGTCGTTCGACACCTCGATCGCCGCCGGCGTGATGTCGACCCCGACCGCGCGAACCGCTCCGAGGGCCAGGGCCGTGATGCCCAACACACCACTTCCACAACCCACATCGAGGACCGTTCGCCCCTCGACCCCGCGATCGGCCAGAACCGCCAAACAGGCCCGCGTCGTCGGATGATCACCCAGACCGAAGGTCGCCCCCGGCTCGATGAGAATCCGCTTGCCGACCGACGACTCTTCCACCGCGATCCAGGCGGGCACGATCTCCAGATCGGCCGTCACCGGCACCGGCGCCACGTGAGAGCGCCATTCGGTGCCGATCGCGTCGTCGATGTCCTCGAATCGCCACTCGATTTTCAGGGGCAAGGATTCGATCGCCTCGATGACCGCAGCACGATTCTCACCGAGACTCGTGCGTAGCGTCACCGTGCCGTCGTTCTGCCAATGTTCGCTCAGCGCGGCCACACCGAGGCTCCACAATTGATCGGCCACCACTTCGACGTCGGTCGGATTCGTGACCACTGCGATACCGAGTGTCATGGTGTTCTCGACGTCATGATGTTCTCGGTGTCACGGTGTTCTCGGTGTCACGGTGTTCTCACGAATCGAGTCGACGCAACTCCCGCCGGAAGCGTTCGCCGCGGGCGACGTACGACGCGGCCGCCAGAGCGATGTCGGCCGAGCGTGCCCGCCCTTCCTTGATCACTGCTGGCGCTCCCACGGCGAGCGCGCCACTCGGCACCTCGGTTCCGTTGAGAACGACGCTGTTCGCTCCGACCACGGCGCCCGTGCGCACGACGACCTGGTGCATCACGATCGAGCCGTTGCCCACCAAGGATCCGTCCTCGATCGTGCAACCCTCCAGATGGACGATGTGGCCGATCACGCAGTCGTTTCCGACCACCGTGGGCCAAACGTGGGTGGTGTGGAGCACGCAGCCGTCCTGAATGGACGTGCGCTCCCCGATCCTGATCTCACCGTCATCGGCCCGCAGAACAGCGCCGGGCCAGATGGAGCTCTGGGCCCCGATCGTCACCATTCCGATGATCACCGCATCCGGATGCACGTAGGCCGTCGGGTGAATCGAAGGTTCCTTGTCTCCCAACGCGTAGATCGGCACCGCAACAAGGTAGTCGCCGCATCGGTGCACTAGGGCGGTGTGGCCGATTCCCGATAGGGTCACGAGCCATGTCCCGCCGGATCGAGATCGAGTTGACGAGTTCGCGCCCCGACGGCACCTGGACGTGGCGAGCCGCCGGCGCGCGCGAGCCCAAGGGTGTCCTCGATGGATCGATTCTCCCGTCGGGTAGCAAGTCCGGCGACGTCGTCAAGGTCGATGCCGAGTTCGACATCGACGGCATCGAGATCCTGTCGGTCGTTCAGGCCCGCGCCAAGGTGAACAAGGTCGAGACCCTCACCATCATCGGCAGCGACAAGCCGTTCGAACCGGTGACCCAGCAACTCGCCAAGCGATCCGACAAGCGCGGTCCGCGCCGCGAGCGTCGTGACGGAGATCGCCGCGAGGACCGCCGTGATGGCGATCGTCGCGGTGAGCGTCGCGAGGGCCGCGCCGAGGGCAACGAGCGCCGTCCGCGCCCCGAAGGCGATCGACCGCGCGGTCCGCGTCGGCCGCGTTTCGAAGCTCCGCCCGAACTTCCGCAACGGCCCCGCCCCAAGCGCCTGAAGCCGGGCTCACAACATCGCAAGGCGGTACTCGCCGATCTGCCCGAGAACCAGCGACCCATCGCCGAGCTCGCCTTGCAAGGCATGCAGGCGGTTCGTCAGCGGCTGAAGTCCGCGAACGAGGCACTGGCCGCCGAGGGCAAGCCCACCATGCCCGAGCAGAGCGTGCTCCAGATGGCTCAGGATCTGATCCCTCGTCTGCGAGTCGCCGATTGGCTCGATCGTGCCGAAGCCGCCAAGCGCGATCTCGACAACCTCGATCTGCGCGATCTGCGCAGCGTGCTCGCCGCCGCCAACGATCCCGGAATCGAGCGCGACGAGAACTGCCGCAACCTTCTGGGCGAACTGAAGGCCGGACTCACGGCACGCACCGCGGCCGAACATCAGAACTGGCTCTCCGATATCGGCGCGGCCGTGGACGTCGGTCGCGTGGTTCGTGCCCTCAAGTTGGCCGGCCAGCCGCCCAAGCCCGGTGAACGCTTGCCCGACGATCTCGCGCGGCGTCTGACCGACGTCACGATCGCCAACCTCACGGCCGACGCGCTCCCCGAGCGATGGATCGCCGTTCTCGAGGCGGCGGCCTTCGCCCCGATTCGTGGCCAGATCAAGGTTGCCGCCGCCCCGACCCAGAGTTCACCCGAACTGCAAAAGACGGTGGAGCGTCTGGCGGCGTTGCTGCCGCAGATCGCCACGCTCTTCGGTGTCGCCGCGCCCTCCGGTGGTCAACTGCCCAAACCATTGCGACCCACACGGCCGGCGAACAAGAAGATCCCGCCCAAGCCGAGTGCGACTCCGAGTGCCGAACCGTCCCCGGCCGCGCCCGCCGCGCCCGAGGCGGTCGTCGAATCGGCTCCGGCCGAACCCGTGGTCGCCGCAGAGGTTCCCAACGAGACCATCACCGAGGCTCCCACCGGAGAGTCCACCGCCGACTGAACTCGTTCGCCGACCCACAACTACGGTCGGGGTATGAGCAACATCGTCACCTATTCCGCTGAAGGCCGCGTCGGCATCATCACCCTCAATCGTCCGGACGCCCGCAATGCCGTCAACAACGACGTCGCGACCGGTATGGAAGCCGCGATCGACGCCCTCGAAGCCGACGACAACGTGTGGGTCGGCATTCTCACGGCCAACACCGAGGGTCAGGAGCGACCGGTGTTCTGCGCCGGCGCCGACCTGAAGGCCATCAACTCGGGGCA
>SYCI01000069.1 GCA_005787035.1 Actinomycetota bacterium
GGCCGAATGGTGCGGCCCGTGCAAGATGATCGCTCCCATTCTCGGTGAGATCGCCTCGGAGAAGGCCGGTCAGGTCACCATCGCCAAGCTGAACGTCGACGATCACGGCGACATCGCTATGCGGTACAACGTCATGAGCATCCCGACGCTCCTCGTGTTCAAGGACGGCGAGCTCAAGAAGCGCATGGTCGGGGCCAAGGGCAAGGGACAACTCCTTCAGGAGTTGGAGGAATTCCTCGGCTGATGAATCTCTCGCCCGGCGACTCGGGCGAGGCCGTCGGCCAACTCCAGCGTCGACTCGGCGCCGCCGGCTTCATCCCAGACGGAGGGGTCTCCCCCGCCACCTACTGCAGTGCCACTGAGCAGGCAGTTCGCGTGTTCCAAGAGGACCGGGGTCTGCCGGCGACCGGGGTGTGCGATGACGTCACCTGGAGTGCGTTGGTCGAGGCGGCGTGGAACCTCGGCGACCGGGTCCTGATGCTGAGGTCACCCAATCTCCGCGGCGACGACGTGGCTGAACTCCAGCGAGTGATGTCGCGACTCGGATTCGACTGCGGGCGCATCGACGGAATTTTCGGTCCCCTCGCCGCTCGCGCGGTCAGTGATTTCCAACTCAACGCCGGGCTCGAAGTCGACGGTGTGTGTCGCACCGGAACGGTGGAGGTACTCCGCCGATTGTCTCGCCAGACCGGCGATGGGCCGGGCATCGCCGCGGTACGGGAAGCCGAGAGCCTGCGATCGGGTCAGCCTCTCGACGGACGGCGAGTAGCAGTGGGTCAATTCGGCGGTTTCAGTGCACTGAGCAGGCCTTTGTGTGCAGCGCTCAAGGACCGCGGAGCGCTCTTGATTCAGACCGACGAGCCCGATGCTCCCGCCCAGGCCGCCCACGCGAACCTGTTTGGCGCCGAGGTGTACGTCGGTCTCGAGGCATCCACCGACCGCATTGCGCGCGTCACCTACTACTCGGTTCCGGCTTTCGAGTCAGCGGGTGGACGGGCCCTGGCCCACCTCGTCGAACGCCACCTCCGCGATGTGGTTCCGCGGCTGTCGGTGAGTGGTATGCGACTTCCGATCCTGCGGGAAACCAAGATGCCGGCCGTGTTGCTCACTCTGGGACCGACTCAGGTGATGGTCGATCGGGCTGAAAGGATCGCTGAGGCCGTTTTTCTGGCTCTCACTGCCTGGTCAGCGTGAGGATTCGTGAAATTGACGTCGCCGTCCACAATGGCACGCCCGAAACATTCATTTAGCACTAAACGATCCCTGTTATCAACAGAGTTATCCACAGTCTGTGCGCAACCCTCACGCGCCACTTGAGGGTCAGGATGGCTCGCTGTGGGTCAGTCGGGGCTTGGACCCTCGGTCATCAGGCGGTAAATCCGCTCAAGATCTTCGAGGTCAGCGAACTCAATGGTGACGGCACCCTTGCCACTCGTCATCTTCACGTTGACGCGTGTCGCAAGGTAGTCGCCCAACAAGTTCTCGAGTTCCAAGAGACCAGCCTCGGGGAGCTTGGTGACTTTGCCGCCACCGGTGGACCCTCCACCACCCTTGCCACCGCCCGCAGACGTTGACTCTCCCCCGTTCTCCCGATCGCGAATCGCCTCTTCCACGGCACGAACTGACCACTGCTCAGCCGAGGCACGGCGGGCGAGTTGTTCCTGGAACGCCCGATCCGAACTACCCAAGAGCGCACGGGCATGGCCCGCGCTCAGGCGACCATCAGCCAGCAGACCCTGCACCGCCGGCGGGAGATTCAGGAGGCGCAAGGTGTTGGTGATGGCGCTACGGCTCTTGCCGACGCGCTTGGCCACATCGTCATGGGTCAGATGGAAGTCATCGATCAACTGCTGGAATGCCGAAGCTTCCTCGAGCGGGGAGAGGTCCTGGCGGTGGAGGTTCTCCACCAGCGCCTGCTCCATGGACGCCATGTCATCGGTGGTCTTGACCACGGCCGGTACGGAGGTGAGGCCAGCCCGCTGAGCCGCCCGCCAGCGTCGTTCCCCGGCGATCAGTTGGTACGAGCCGTCGGGAAGTTGCCGTACGAGCAGGGGTTGGAGGACCCCAATCTCCCGAATGGAGGCCGAAAGGTCGTTGAGTGACTCCTCGTCGAAGTGCACTCGAGGTTGGTGGGGATTAGGGGAAAGGTCCTTGACCGGGATCTCGACCAAAGCCGAACCCGCGGTCGGCGGTTGGGTACCGCCACCGGGGATCAGCGAATCGAGGCCTCTACCAAGACCGCCGCGGCGGGATGCCACCGGCCACCTCCTTTGCCACCAAGCGGTAGGCGATTGCGCCCTTCGATGAAGGGTCATAGACATTGATCGGTTGATGGTGCGAGGGGGCCTCGGACAGGCGGACGTTGCGGGGGATCAGGGTGTGGCAAACCTTGTCCCCGAAGTGTTCACGCACCTCAGCCACGACTTCCTGCGACAACTTGGCCCGGGAGTCGTACATCACGCACACGATGGTGCTGACCTCGAGGCCGGTATTCAGATTGCGCTTCACCAGGTCCACGTTCCGGAGAAGTTGGCCCAAGCCCTCCAAGGCGTAGTACTCGCACTGGATGGGTACCAGGACTTCACGGGCAGCGACCAGCGCATTCACGGTCAGGAGCCCAAGTGACGGCGGGCAGTCGATGATCACGAAGTCGTAGTCATCGATCACCGAATCGACGGCCTTCTTCAATCGGGTTTCCCGAGCCATAGCCGGAACCAACTCGATTTCGGCGCCCGCAAGATCGAGGTTCGCCGGGGCCACGAACAGGTTGCGGAGGCTGGCCGGTTCGATGCAATCCTCCATGTCCACGTCGTGGAGTAGGACGTCGTACATCGAGTTCTCCACCCCTCGGGTGTCGACTCCCACCCCTGACGAGGCATTTCCCTGGGGATCAAGGTCGACGATCAGGGTTCGATAGCCCATTTCGGCCAAACACGCTCCCAGATTCACAGAAGTCGTGGTCTTGCCCACCCCACCCTTCTGGTTGGCCACGGCAATGACCCTGGGCAGCGGGCGGCCATGGCTTCCGGCGGAGGGTGATTCAGGGGTCTGGCTCATGGAATGGGTCGGTCCTCGCAGGTGATCCGGGTCGGCGGTGGGCAGATCGTACCGGAGGGAGGGAGGGCGGAGGGTCACTTTGGCGGCGGCGCTCCCATGTTCCACGTGAAACAGTGGTGGGGCTTCAGCGGGAGCGGGACCAAGGTTCCACGTGAAACAGTGGAATCCCCTGGTCGCTGGTTTCACGTGAAACTTCAGGGCCTCGTCAGTGCGAGGCGGGCGATGCCATCCGAAACCTCGACCAGCCGGAATCCGGCTTGGACGACACGCTCGGATAGCCAGCGGGCCCCATCGGAATTCGGTGGTTCCGACACCAGAAGGAGGCCGGAATCAGCAAGAAGGGGGGCTGCGTGCTCCGCTGTGTACTCGGGGGACCCGAAGCCACGGCTCGTCGCTACCGACCACCTACGGTCGGGAAACCGCCGGGGGAGATCAGCCACATCAGCATCGACCGCCTCGATCCGTCCACCCAGCCCAAGGCGACCGATGAGTCTGGCCAGAAGGTCGACTCGCTTCCCTCGTCGGTCGACCAACAGACCACCGATGTCGGCACGGACGACGGCTACGACGAGTCCGGGTAGTCCTCCGCCGGACCCCAGATCGACGAACGACTCGGCAGCATCAGGAATTGCGGTGGCGAAGGGGAGAGCTCGATCAATCGCCACGCCGAGATCTTCGGCCCCCAACATGCCGATGCGCTGGGCCTCGCCCAGCGCATCGATCAGTTTCTGGCGGTTGTGCGAGCTCAGATTGCTCACAACAGGATCCGGGTCAGTTGGCGGCGGGGGTGATCACCACACGGCGGTAGGGGTCCTCGCCCTCCGAGTGGGTGCCGATGTCGGTCCGACCGGTCAGCGCATCGTGAATGATCTTGCGATCCGACGACGGCATCGGCTCCAGAGCCCGGGCAGTTCCTGAGGCGACGACTTCGTCGGCCACCTGGTTCACGAACCGGCTCAAAGCTTCTTTGCGCTTGGCCCGATAACCCCCGATGTCGACCCGAAGCCGGGTGTCGTGGTCGCCCATACGGCGCTGACTCACCACACGGGCCAGGTCCTGCACGGCCTGCAACGTCGAACCTCGCGGTCCGACCAAGATTCCGAGATCGGCTCCGTTCACGTCGACCTCGATCTCATCGCCTTCGATCTTGCTGGTCGCCGAACCGCTGAGTCCGAAAGCCGACAGCAGGCCGACCAGGAACTTCTCGGCCTCGCTGGCCACAACTGCCGGATCAGCCGGCGGGCGGGGTTCACGGTTCTCGTTGTCGCTCATGGTTCCTGCTTCCTTCTCCGGACGGGGCCGACGGTTCCGACCCTCCCCTCGTTGACCATTGTTGCGCTGGCCTCCATCGGCCGGGCGCTCTCCGCCCCCCTCACGACGGCGGCGATCACGCCTTTCCATCTTGGGGCGAGGCGAGAGGGGTTTGACTCGGGCGCGGACTCGGGCCTCGCCACGGGTACGGCCGAAGAGGCCCGGCTTGGGCTCTTCGAGAATCTCGAATTCGGCATCCTCGTCAGCGACGCCTAGGCGATCGAGTGCCTGGCTCTTGGCCTCTTCGATGGTGCGGCCGGTTGTTTCCACCCATTCCATGGGTTCCTCTTTTCGTCGAGAAGTCGCTGGTAGCGACGTGCGTCAGGGGCGACGCGGGGGCTTGGGGTGTCGGGTTCCGCCCGACGGCTTGGGTCGGTTCGAAGGCGTCGGGCGACCTTTCGGACCGGTGGATCCTCCCTTGGGGGGCGTCACCCGCTTACTGGTCGCCGGCTTGCTCGATGGCTCGTCCTTCTTGGCTGCCTCTTGCTTCAGTTGACTGAAGAAGCCACCACCCGAACCGTCCTGCTTCGACATTTCACGGGCTTTGGCGCTGGCCGCCTGGGCCTGCTGACCGAGTGAGTGTTCGCCGCGGTAGAAGCGACGAGTGATGTAGGCCTGCTGGGCGATTCGGACAACTGTCTGTGCCATGTAGTAGATGACCAGGCCGACCGGGAAGAAGAACTGGAACACGCCAAAGGCCACCGGCAGGTACTGCATGACCTTGGCCTGCGTGGCCGACATGGTCGGTGACACGGTGCGGGAGGCGATCATCTTCTGCTGCACGAAGTACAGGCCCATGAGAACGAGAACCAAAGCCACGTAGATCAATCCCTTGCCGGGGTTGTCCTGAACGGCCTCCACGGGGCGCAACGACAGATCGAGACCGAGCGACAGCATCTCGGTCTTGCCCTTCAGGCTCTGGAACAAATCGCTCGACTTCGAGATGTAGTCGGGATCGAAGGTTCCATCTGCGCCCTTGTTCGAGAGCCCGTGAAGTACTCGGAACATGATGATGAAGATCGGCATCTGCGCGAGAAGCGGGAGGCACGACGACAACGGATTGATCTTGTGCTCTTGGTAGAGCTTCATCATTTCTTCGTTCAACTTCTGACGGTCGTTGCGGTACTGCTGTTGCAAACGACGCATCTCTGGTTGAACTTTTTGCATCTCGAGCATTCCTTTGGTGCTCTTCAGAGTGAGGGGGAAGATCAGCATCATGATCACGAGTGAGACCAACGCGATGGCCGCGATGTAGCTCGTGGTGAGGTTGTAGAACTGGCTGATCAGCCACGCCGCAGCTTGAAACATCTCAGTGGGTCCTTCCCGAAGTGGAGACGGTGGAGATTCGAGTGGGGTTCTTTTCCGGAACCGGATCGAACCCTGAGGGTCCGAATGGTCGGCACCGGCTCAAACGACGAACGGTCAACCACGTTCCTCGACCCGAGCCATGGACATGAATCGCCTCGAGTGCGTATTCGGAGCACGATGGCGTGAAACGACAGGGTGAGGGACGACCCTCGCGTGCGGTCTGGTACCAGCCAATGGCTCGAAGGAGCAGGTTCTTCACCGGCCGCGCCCCTTGGTCAAAATGCCCTCGACATCACTGCTCAACTGGGCAAATGAGGGCAGGGGGGTGTGCCGACTGGGATTGTTGACCCCGATCAGGAACATGCCCGGTCCGAGGTCGATTTCCCGAGCGGTCAGGATCGCGCGGAGCTGCCGGCGCAGGCGATTACGCCGCACAGCCGAGCCGAACGGACGCCCGATGGCAAAGGCCACTTGCGGGGCGGGAAGTGAGGGATCGCGAAGCATGACGCACCACAGGAAGCCACTGCGAACACGTGTTCCCTCGCTGCGGAGGCGCTGAAACTCGTGGGAGCGGTTGAGGCGTCCGATCAAGCCGACAGCCGGTGACGGCCCTTGAGCCGACGGGCCTTCAGAACGGCGCGGCCGGCGCGGGTCGACATGCGCGCCCGGAAACCGTGCTTCATCGAACGGCGCTTCTTGTTGGGCTGATACGTGCGCTTCACGAGAACTCCTCAGTTCCTGGGTGGCCACGAGGCGAAAATCCCAGGTAGTTGCATCGAGGTGACCAGTAAGGGTCACCGCATCTCAGCAGGCTACGGCCCACATACGGACGGGGGCAACCCTGATCACAGGTCTGTTGAAAACACTGGTAACGGTCGCGTGTCAGACACCTCTGACGGCCCTTTTCACGCGCTATCCACAGCCTGCTATGGTCTCGCTTTCTTGACCCGCGCGAGCGGATTTCTGACATGGGGACAACCATTCGGGCAGGTCAGAGGGGGTAAGCCACGGAATCCTGTCCACATCGTGTGGACACGCCTGTGGATGAAGTGGCTCGTTGGGCAAGGAGTAGCAGGTGGAAGACTCGGAGAACATGTGGACAGCGGTCTCGCAATTGTTGCGAGCTCAGGTGTCCGATGCGGTGTGGTACTCGACGTTCAACGACGTCCACTCGCTTCCCACTGACGATCGGACCATCCGTTTGGCCGTGCCGAGCGGAACCGTCCGGGACAAGATCATGTCCCGCTATCTGCCCATCGTTCTCGACGCCTTGTCCGAAATCGGGGCTGGAACCAAGCAGCTCGAAGTCGAGGTCGTGGCCCCACTTGAATCGGTCGCCCAGGCTGAGGATCAGGCCCCGGCAACGGCGGCTCAGGGATCCACGATCACCGCACCGCCGGCCACCGTGGCCAAAGTGGGTGACTCGCCCGCCGATCGCGCCGGATTGAACCCCCGGTACACGTTCGAAACCTTCGTTCGGGGAGGATCCAACAGCTTCGCCCTCGCCGCTGCGCAACGGGTCGCCGAGACCCCGGCCCGCTCGTACAACCCGCTCTTCATCTACGGATCAGCCGGACTGGGTAAGACCCACCTCCTGCACGCCATCGGCCATTACGTACTTCAGAACTACAGCCACTACCAGGTCCGATACATCACCACCGAGACCTTCCTGAACGAATACGTCGATGGCATCCGAACCGCATCGATCGCCAACTTCAAGCGCCGGTACCGCGACATCGACCTACTTCTGATCGACGACATCCAGTTCATGGAAGGCAAGGAAGGTCTTCAGGAGGAGTTCTTCCACACCTTCAACTCACTGCATGGCGCGAACAAGCAGATCGTCATCTCCTCCGACCGGGTACCCGACGCCATCCCTCACCTCGAAGAGCGGCTCATCGGTCGATTCCGTTGGGGTCTGATCACCGACGTTCAGCCACCCGACCTCGAAACCCGACTGGCGATTCTCCGGAACAAGGCCGAACGCGAGGGAACCGAGTTTCCCGCCGACGTTCTCGAGTTCATCGCTTCGCGCGTGACCTCCAACATCCGTGAACTCGAAGGCGCACTGATCCGGGTGAGTGCCTATGCCAGCCTCAACCGGGTCGACATGACCGTCGCCCAAGCCGAGCGGTTGTTGGAGGACCTCCTCACGAATCAGATCCCCAAGCAGCGCACCGATCAGGAGCTCTTGGAGGAGATCGCCAAGTTGCTCGGGTTCAGCGTGGAGGCCTTGCGGGGCAAGAGTCGTCAACGCCCTCTCGTGGCGGCCCGGCAGGAGGCGATGTACGTGTTCCGCGAACTCACCGATCTGTCATATCCGGCCATCGCCCGACTCTTCGGGGGTCGCGACCACACCACCGTGATTCATGCGGTCGAGAAGATCACGCGCCTCATGAAGGAACGCACCCAGACCTTCGACCAGGTCACGATGCTGATCAAGACGTTGAAGCTCGGCTGAGACGGATGGGGACGAACATGTGGACGCGGTGTGTACGCGCTGGGGTCGTATCTGTGCACAACGTCGAGTTGTCCACGGGCGCGCTGGTCAGGGGTTCGCGCCATGTGGACGCGTGTGTACGACGGTGCGCGGTCGTTTCCGGCCGGCTTCCAGCAACGACGCGCCTTCATCCACAATCCACAGCACTTATTACAAGCACTAAGTTCATGGATCACCGGGTGATGACAACAAGTGATCTCGAGAGGAAGTCGTCGTGAAGTTCAAGTGCGAGCAAGCCGTTCTGGCCGAAGCGTTCGGTGCGGCGAGTCGGGCGGCCACCGGTCGGGCCACGAACCCGGTTCTCTCGTGCCTGCGTCTGGTTCTGGCCAAGAACCAACTGCGAGTCACCGGCACCGACGGTGATCTCACGATCGAGTCCTCGATCACCGTGGCCGATGGTGAGGACGGTGTCGTTCTCGTTCCGGCCAAGTTGGCCAGTGAAGTCATCCGCTCACTCAACCCAGGGGCGGTCAACGTCGACGTCACGGGTGACAAGGTCCAGATCTCCTCGGCACGCGTCAACTTCGCGGTGCCGATCGGGGCCGAAGGAGACTTCCCCAAATGGTCGGGTTCGACCGGTTCGGGGGCGAGCATCTCGTCAGCCGAACTCGCCGACGCACTGAAGCAGGTCGTGCGCGCAGCGAGTACCGACGACGCGCGTGGCGTGATCACCGGAGTTCTGGTCACGAGTGATGCCGGCAAACTCCGACTCGTCGCCACCGACTCGTACCGCCTCGCCATCCGCGACATCCCCGCGTCCGTTCTTCCCGACGGCGCACAAGTGATCATTCCGGCGCGTTCGCTTTCCGAATTGCTCCGACTCTTGACCCTCGGTGACACGGTGGGAATCGAGGTCACCGATCACGACGCCACCTTCCACGTGGGCAACACGCGCCTCGTGACCCGTCTGATCCAGGGCACGTATCACGACTACAAGCGACTCGTTCCGCCTCCGCAACCCAACTCGGTGACGATCAGTCGCGAAGAAGCACTCGAAGCGATCCGGCGAGTGAAGTTGGTCGCCCGCGACCCGATCGGAACACCATTGCGGATTCGCATGGCCAATGACGGCATCACGATGAAGATCGTCAGTCAGGACAACGGTGAGGCGTTCGAGCAACTCGACGGCGAACTGACGGGTAATGAGATCGAGATGTCGTTCAACAACGAGTTCCTCGCTGCTGGTATCGATGCGTGTCAGACCGATTTCGTCAACATCCAGACGAGCGAACCGGGCAAACTGGCGGTGATACGTCCGAAGGACGGGACCGACTACACGTACTTGCTCATGCCACTGCGGTCCTGATGTTCATCGAGCACCTCGAGCTCGCCGACTTCCGGAACTACTCGCAGGCTTCGTTCGATTTCACTCGGGGTATCACCGCGATCGTCGGTCGCAACGCCCAAGGCAAGACCAACGTCGCGGAAGCGATGGGCTTTCTCGCCACCCTCGAAAGTCTTCGTTTGGCACCGACGGCCGCTCTCATCCGAGACGGCGCTGACACCGCGGTGATTCGCGCCACCATTCGTCACGACGACGGACGCGAGCTGTTGGTCGAGATCCAGATTCCGCGTCAAGGTCGCACCACGGTTCTCGTGAATCGTCAGCGTCTTCAACGGACCCGTGATCTGCTCGGTGTCCTACGGGTCACGGTGTTCTCCCCGGACGATCTCGAACTCGTCAAGGGTTCTCCGTCGGAGCGTCGACGTTTCTGCGACGAGACACTCGTGAGCCTGGCCATCAAGAACGACGCCTTGCGTCTCGATCTCGATCGTGTTCTGCGCCAACGCAACACGTTGCTGAAGCAGTGCAATGGCCGGCTCACCGAGGAAGTCGGTTTCACGCTCGATGTCTGGGACGAACGAATGGCCACGGTCGGTGACGAACTCGGTCAAGCTCGCGCCGATCTCGTGGCCCGGCTCCAACCCGTCGCCGAGGAGGCGTATCAACAACTTGCCGGCCGACCACTCGCCGTGGGTCTGCGGTACGAACCCGAATGGCGCCGTCAGGGTCTGGCGGCTGCGTTAAGGAGCTCGCGTTCCGACGATGTCCGACGCGGGGTGTCGACGGTGGGCCCCCATCGGGACGACGTGGAACTCACGTTGGGCTCGATGCCCGCCCGAACCCACGCGAGCCAGGGTGAGATGCGATCCCTCGCGTTGTCGCTCCGCCTGGCGGCCCATCGGCTCGTCGCGTCGGTGACCGACATGACGCCGTTGCTGATCCTCGACGACGTTCTGAGCGAACTCGACCCCGAGCGGTGTGAGGCGCTCTTGGCCCACCTGCCGCCGGGTCAGGTCGTGATCACGACGGCCAGCCCGCTTCCCGAGGCCGCCCGCCCCGACCGAACCCTGCGGATCGAACAGGGGCGGGTGGAGGCATGAGCGATGAACCTCAGCCCCTGAATTCGGCTCTGGACCGGGTTCTGCGGTCGCTCCGCGGCGGCGATCGGCAGACGACGGTCACCGTGTTCTCGCGGTGGTCCGATCTGGTGGGGGAGTCGGTGGCGGCCCATGTGCGGCCGCTCAAACTCGACGGCGGGACCCTCATCGTCGAGGTCGATGACCCGACCTGGGCGACCCAGATGAAGTTCCTCGAAGGTGATCTCATGGACCGACTGCAGGCCACCGGGGGAATGGCTGTGGAGCGGATCGAGATCCGGGTTCGCGGCCGTCGCTGAGGGCGCTTTCGAGGGGTTCTGAGCACCCACTTCGGGGACCCTCGTCGGACGCCCCAACGAGGGGACATTTTCCCTGCTCACAGCGCTTGTTTTGGCACGAATTCGACCCCTCGATGAAGTAGAATTTCGGGTGTTGTGATGAGCCCGATGACTGCCTGTGAGCGACCCCTGTTTCCCACATGCTCGAGGCCCCTCCGAATGAACCGATCGAGGTACGCGTGACCGCCAAGAACACCACCCCCAGCGCCGATTACGGCGCCAAGGACATCCAGGTCCTCGAGGGTCTGGACCCCGTTCGCAAGCGCCCGGGTATGTACATCGGCTCGACCGGCTTGGCGGGTCTGCACCACCTCATTTGGGAAGTCGTCGACAACTCGGTCGACGAAGCAATGGCCGGTTATTGCACCCGGATCGGCGTCACCTTGCTGGCTGACGGTGGTTGCGCGGTCGACGACAACGGTCGCGGCATTCCCGTCGACCCGTATCCCTCCGGCCCACACAAGGGGAAGAGCGCAGCCGAGGTCGTACTCACCGTTCTGCACGCCGGCGGCACGTTCGGCGGCGAGGGCTA
>SYCI01000070.1 GCA_005787035.1 Actinomycetota bacterium
ATGCGCAGGGTCGTCGTCTTGCCGCAGCCACTCGGGCCCAGTAGCGACAAGAACTCCCCCGGTCGCACCGAAAGACTGACCGAATCGACCGCAACGACGGAGCCGTACCGCTTGGTGACGTTCTCCAATTCCACTGCGCCACGATTGTCAGCCACCTGGTGCATCCCCTCCCCGGAATGTGCGGACATC
This sequence comes from Actinomycetota bacterium, assembly GCA_005787035.1. Taxonomy (GTDB): domain Bacteria; phylum Actinomycetota; class Acidimicrobiia; order Acidimicrobiales; family Ilumatobacteraceae; genus Casp-actino8. The sequence goes on from SYCI01000070.1 coordinate 190, forward strand.
TGTCCTGCGGGACTATACGACATGGGGTCCCGGGTGCGGGACCTACCCGACTCACGAGCATCGGTCACCGAGACCGGCGATGACTCCCGCTACCTTGGAGGCGAGCCGAGGTCGTCCGACCTCCCGTCCTCTCCCCCACATGACCCCCGACCGCCAACTCCTTGCCCGTCGGCACCTCTGGGGACACTTCACCGATCTGAACGGCGTCCAGCGCAGCGGACTGCCCGTGATCGAACGGGGCGAGGGGGCCTACGTCTTCGACGACACCGGACGTCGATATCTCGACGGTCTCGCGGGCCTCTTCGTCAGCAACATCGGGCACGGGCGCTCCGAACTGGCGGCCGCCGGCGCGACCCAAGCGAGCTCACTCGCCTACTTCCCGTTGTGGAGTTTCGGCCACCAGCCCGGAATCGACCTGGCCGCCAAGTTGGCCGAGCTCGCCCCCGGCGATCTCAACCGCGTCTTCTTCACCACCGGCGGTGGCGAAGCCGTCGAGTCGGCCTGGAAACTCGCCATCCAGTACTTCACCCTGATCGGTCAACCCGAACGACGCAAGGTCGTGAGCCGCCGGTACGCGTATCACGGCACCACGATCGGTGCGCTCAGCATCACGGGCATTCCGGCGATCCGCGAACCGTTCGAGCCGTTACTTCCCTGGGCCGTGAAGGCGGCCAACACCAACGCCTACCGGTGCGACATGTGCACCGGATCGTGCTCGCTCGCCTGCGCCGACGACATCGAGCAGGTGATCCTTCGCGAGGGCCCCGAGTCGGTGGCCATGGTCATCCTGGAGCCTGTCCAGAACACGGGCGGCACCTTGGTTCCACCCGCCGGCTATTGGGCACGGGTGCGCGAGATCTGCGACCGCTACGGGATTCTGCTCGTCTCCGACGAAGTGATCTGCGCATTCGGACGCCTCGGGACGTGGTTCGGTTGCGAACGCTTCGACTACCAGCCCGACATGATCACCTTCGCCAAGGCGGTGACATCGGGTTACGCGCCACTCGGTGGCGTGATCGTGAGTGACCGCCTCGCCGCACCATTTCTCGAACAACCCGGCCGCACGTATTTGCATGGCCTCACGTTCGGCGGCCATCCGGTCTCGTGCGCCGTCGCTCTCGAGAACCTTCGGATCATGGAAGAAGAGGACGTGCTCGGCAACGTCCGTCGCAACGAACCGCTCTTCGACGAGATCATGGAAGGTCTTCGCGATCTTCCGATGGTCGGTGATGTCCGAGGTTGTGGCTACTTCCGTACGGTCGAGTTGGTGCGAGACAAGGAAACGAAGCAGACCTTCGATCCGGAGGAGTGCAACTGGTTGTTGCGCGACACCCTGTCGCCGCGCATCTACTCGAATGGACTCATCTGCCGGGCCGACGACCGCGCCGAACCCGTCCTCGTTCTTGCGCCGACCCTGATCTCCGGGCGCGCCGAATTGGAATTCATCGGGGAAGTCCTGACCGAGGCCATCACCTACGCCGCCGACCAGTACACCCGGCGCTGAACACGATCCGACTCAGCTGTCGAGATTCGCCATGACGTGCTTGATACGCGTGTAGTCGTCGAGCGCGTACGCCGAGAGATCCTTGCCGTAGCCCGACTTCTTGAATCCACCGTGCGGCATCTCGGCGACCATGGGAATGTGGGTGTTGATCCAGACACATCCGAAGTCGAGGCGCTTGGTGACCCGCATGGCGCGTCCGAAGTCCTTGGTCCAGACGCTCGAGGCGAGTCCGTACTCGACTCCGTTCGCCCACTTCACCGCTTCGTCCTCGTCGGAGAACTGCTGCACGGTGATGACCGGACCGAAGATCTCGGTCTGCACCATCTCGTCGGTCTGCTTGAGACCACTCACGACGGTCGGCGAGAAGAAGTAACCCTTGTCGCCCTGGCGTGATCCCCCGGCGTTGACCTCGGCGTGCTTGGGCAGGCGGTCGAAGAATCCCGAGACCCGCGCGAGCTGATTCGGGTTGTTGACCGGACCGAACAGCACGTCCTCGTCGTCGGGCATACCGCATCCGGTTCCCTTGGCCTGCTCGGTGAGTGCAGCCACGAAATCCTTGTAGACACCGGGGGCGCACAGCACTCGGGTCGCGGCGGTGCAGTCCTGGCCAGCGTTGAAGTAACCGCCGATGGCGATGCCTTCGGCCGCGGCCGCGATATCGGCATCGTCGAACACGATCACCGGAGCCTTGCCACCCAGTTCGAGATGGACCCGCTTGAGCGACTTCGCGGCCGCCTCGGCGACTTCCATACCGGCGCGCACCGAACCAGTGACGCTCACGAGCGACGGCGTGTCGTGCACGACCATCGATCGCCCGGTGTCGCGATCTCCGCACACGACGTTCATCACACCCGGCGGCAGGAATTCGGCACAGATCTCGGCGAGCAGCGTCGTGGTGACCGGTGTGGTGTCGCTCGGCTTCAGAACCACGGTGTTGCCGGCGGCGATGGCCGGCGCGAACTTCCAGACGGCCATCATCATCGGGTAGTTCCACGGCGCGACCTGCGCGCAGACGCCGATCGGCTCGCGCCGGATGTAACTGGTCATGTTCGGGACGTATTCGCCGGCGCTCTTGCCCTCGAGATGTCGGGCCGCGGTGGCGAAGAAACGAACGTGGTCGACCATCGGAGGAATTTCTTCCGAACGCGTGATACCGATCGGCTTACCGCAGTTCTCCGATTCCAGCGCGATGAACTCCTCGGCGCGTGCCTCGATCGCATCGGCGATTCGAAACAGCGCCAGTGAACGGTCCTTGGGCGTGGAGTCGCGCCAGGTCTCGAAAGCACCAGCGGCGGCCTTCATGGCGGCGTCGACATCGGTCGCACCCGACAGAGGAGCGGTGGCGTACTGCTCACCCGTGGCCGGGTTGACGACTCCGAGAGTCCGGCCATCGGCCGCGTCCACGTACTTGCCGTTGATGAAATTGCGGAAGGTCTTCATGCCGCCACATTAGGCGAGGCCTTCCGGTGGTCGGCCCACCGACTCGACCCGCTAGCGCGGGTCGCGCCACATCGGCCAGATGGTCGGTCCGTCCGGAATCCGGATCTCGTTCACGACCTCGAATCCGAAGCGCCGGTAGTAGGGAACGTTGAGGTCCTTGGACGACTCGAGGTAGGCCCCGACACCCTCGGAGTCGGCCCGCGTGAGGACGTGCTCCATGATCGCCGCGCCGAATCCCTGCCCTTGGCGGCTCGGATCGGTGCCGAGAACTTCGAGGTAGTAGTGCGGCTCGTCCGGGTGCACTTTCTCGATCTGACCGAGAAGCCCCAACGCACGAAAGACACCCAGTCGGTAGGCGCGAAGCGAGATCGGCAACGTGCGCAACACGTTGCGCCACGGGAACGCCCACTGTCCGGGGGTGGCCCAAAAGGCCGCCGCCGATGTGTCGGATGTTCGCAGCACCATCCCGTGATCGAGGGCGTTGAGACCGAGCATCCGAAAAGCGAGTTCTGATCTTCGACGATCGTCGTCGACCGGAATCAGATACCGGAACACCGGATCATCGACGAAAGCGCGCGCCAAGACGGCCGTGACGTTCGGGAGGTCGTCGCGAGTGGCGCGCTTCACTTCGGTCACGAGCCGACAGTACCGGTAGTTTCGAAGACGTGACCACACTCGTGACCGAAGCCGACATGCCGACCGTCGACTTCGCCTTCGCCGACGCCCACGAACAGCGCGCTCAATTAGAACTTCTGAGCAAGGAGAACTGGATCGCCCGCGGACCCTTCGCCTACCCGATCTTCACCTACGAGGATTGTGTCGCGATCCTGCGCGACAAGCGGTGGCACAGCGCAGCGTCGGTTCTCGCCGAAGTCATGGGGATTCAGGACGAGCGTCTCGCGTCACGCCGGCGCGAGTCGATCCTGTCCGCCGAAGGTGACGTGCACACACGGTTGCGTCGCCTCGTGGCACCATCGTTCTCGCCGCGGGCCGCCGACCGTCTCCGCCCCTTCATGCGTGAAGTGATCAATGGTCTCCTCGATGCCGTGACTCCGAGTGGGCGTTGCGATCTCGCCACTGATGTGTGCGATCCGTATCCGATCCCGATCATCTGCGAACTTCTCGGGGCGCCCAAGAAGGACTGGGAGTTGTTCAGCGTCTGGGCCGAAGACGTGCTTCGCATCTTCAACGCCACGGCCGCCGAAGAACTCGACGTCATCTTCAAGGCCCAGGACGAACTCGAGGCCTACACGCTCCAACTCATCGCCGACCGCCGGAACAGCCCGGCCGACGATCTCATCACCAGCCTGATCGCCGCCGAAGAAGCGGGCGACAAGTTGAGCGAAGAAGAGTTGGTGATGATGGTTCAGGCCGTGATCGTCGGGGGCACCGACACCACCCGCAACCAACTGGGGTGTTCCGTCGCTCTCTTCGCCGAACATCCCGACCAGTGGGCCCTCCTCGCCGAATGTCCCGAACTCGCTCCCAAGGCAGTCGAGGAAACCATGCGCTACTTCGGTGCCGTGCGCTCGACGGGCCGCTTCGCCAGCGAGGACATCGAATACAAGGGGATGCTCTTCCCGAAGGGCACTCTCGTCACTCCGGCATTGGCCATCGCCAACCGTGACGACTCGGTCTTCCCCGACGCGACCACCTTCGACATCACTCGCGAGCCGAGTGGCCAACCGCAGATGACCTTCGGCTCGGGAATCCACTACTGCCTCGGCGCCGCCCTCGCCCGGGCCGAACAACAGGAAGCTCTACCGATCCTCGCTCGCCGGCTTCGCAACATGAAGATCGACGGCGAGATCACGTGGAAGCCTTCGACCGTCGCGATCTACGGCCCGGAGAATCTCCCGCTCACCTTCGACCCGTCCTGAGCGCGACCTACACGACCCACTCGATGGGGTGAAAGGGTCGCGGTCGTGCCACGATTCGCCCATGGCACGTCAACTCAAACTCGGATACAACACGGGCTACTGGTCGGCCGGTCCGCCGGCGGGTGCTCTCGACGCCGTGAAAGAAGCCGAACGGCTGGGCTTCGACTCCATCTGGACCGCCGAGGCCTACGGATCGGATGCGCTCACTCCGCTCGCCTGGTGGGGAGCCAACACCGAAAAGGTCCGTCTCGGTACGGCGATCATGCAGATGAGCGCGCGCACACCGACGGCGGCCGCCATGGCCGCCATCACCCTCGATCATCTCTCGAACGGACGCTTCATCCTCGGACTCGGTGCGAGCGGCCCGCAGGTCGTGGAAGGTTGGTACGGACAGGCGTACCCCAAGCCGCTCGCCCGTACGCGCGAGTACGTCGACATCGTTCGGCAAGTACTTCGTCGCGACAAGCCAGTCGAGTCGCACGGGGCTTTCTACGATCTTCCGTATTCGGGAACCGATGGAGCCGGACTCGGTAAGCCGCTGCGCCCGACGGTTCATCCTTTGCGGTCCGATATTCCGATCTTCCTCGGCGCCGAGGGACCCAAGAACGTCGCTCTCTCGGCCGAGATCTGCGACGGCTGGTTGCCGCTCTTCTTCTCACCGAAGGAAGACGGCTTCTACCGCAAGTGTCTGGCCGAGGGCTTCGCCAAGTCGGGTGAAGCCGGCAAGGCCGATCGCTTCGAAGTGGCGTCGACC
>SYCI01000071.1 GCA_005787035.1 Actinomycetota bacterium
GATCTCCCAGAGGTCGATGTCTTTGGTCGTCATGCCGGCGCGCTCGAGGCACTTCTTCGATGCCGGTGCGGGTGCCGTGAGCATGATGACCGGCTCGGCGCCGGCCACGGCCGACATGACGATGCGGGCGCGTGGCTTGAGACCGTGAGCCTTGGCGTATTCGGGACTCGTCACCATGATGACTCCCGCTCCGTCGACGACACCCGATGAGTTGCCCGCGTGGTGAACGTGATTCACCGATGCGATGTTCGGGTAGACCTGCTTGCACATGTCGTCGAAAGACTTCTCGAATCCGTCGAGCACGCGACCTCCGAGACGCTCGAAGGATGGCGCGAGTCCAGCCAAGGACTCCATGGTGGTTCCCGGTCGCAGATGTTCGTCCTTGGCCAGCGCCACCGAACCATCGGGATTCAGGATCGTGACGAGGCTGCGGTCGAAGCGACCTTCTTCCTGAGCACGAGCGGCCCGGCGCTGGCTCTCGAAGGCAAGACTGTCGACGTCTTCGCGTGTGAAACCTTCGATGGTCGCGATGAGGTCGGCCGAGACGCCTTGCGGCACGAGGGGATACATCGCACGACGCGCGGCGTTGCCCACGGTGAAGTCCGGCGGACCGCTGGGCGCGGGCCAGCGCGACATCGACTCGACGCCACCGGCGACGACGACGTCCTGATGGCCCGACTGAACGGCCATCGCCGCCCACGACACGGCCTGTTGGCCCGAACCACAGAAGCGATTGATCGTGACCCCCGGCGCCTCGACGGGCCAACCGGCGGCGAGAACACCCATACGTCCGATGCATGCGCCATGGTCACCGGCGTCATTGCCGTTACCGATGATCACATCGTCGACATCGGCCGGATCGAAGCCCACCCGGGACTGCAAGCCCTTCAGCACCTGGGCGAGAAGTTCCTGCGGATGGATGTGGTGCAGCGAACCGGTGTCCTTGCCCTTGCCGCGCGGACTGCGCACTCCGTCGATGATCCAGGCCTCGCTCATGATCTTCCCTTCGTGTGTCCCCGCGGGACTCTTGCGTCGACGGTCCGACGACCATCACCGCCGACGGTAGCCGAGGGTCCGCCGGACCACCGAAGTCGCGTCAGGGCTGCAGGGCCGCGGTGAGCGGCTTCGATTCTCGGGCGCGTAGAGCCACGTTCACCCGCTGACGTTCGAGGACCTGATCGAGGGTCTTGGCCGACTGGGGGATCGGGTGCTCGGCGAAGAACGCCTGTGCGTCGGCTTCGAATTCGGGAGTGTTGAGGAGACGGACGGGGTCGACCATCCGGATGATGGAGTTGCCCGGAAAGGCCTCGGTGGCCGCGTCCCAGTGACGTCGGATGAAGGCCCACACCCGCGCTCCGTGATCGCGGTGAGCGAGGCAGCGGGCCAGAAGGAAAGGAGCGTTCTGGGTCTTGACCTCGCCACTCATCGCGAAGTCACACGTCCGATCGATGAGTTCGGCACTCGGGAACTCGGCCAGTGCGTACAGGTAGCGCAATTGTTCTTGGGGCGTGGTCGAGGTCGAGAAGCGATGTTGCATGTCGTCGTAGACGGCTACGTCGCCGAAGGCGGCCACCACCGTGGTGGCGGCGGCCACGAGTTCGGGGTGAACCACGAGTCGCCCGCTTTGTGCTCCATCGAGCAGGTCACGACAACGATCGATGGTGGATTCATGATGGCCGAGGGTCGCGAGATTGGCGACGAGGAGGCCGCGCAGCGTTCCCCGGAGGTCGTCTTCGTTCGGGTCGGGAGTCCACGAGACACGCTCGAGCGCCGGTGCGAGGAGACCGACCACCCGCTGTCGGAAGACGTCGAGTGCTTCTCCGTCGACGAGACGCGATGCCGCCCGCAGGCTCGCGGTGATCACCTGCCAGACCGCGAGGTCGGATTCGTCGGAGAACGCATCGAGGAAGCGCAGGAACTCGGCGGCCGACAGCCGTCCGGCCACCACGGCGCTCCACGAGTCGTCGACGAGCGTGTAGCGCTCGATGGTCGAGAGGCGGGTGAGGGCACGACGATCGATGCGGCCGAGAAGAGCAGCGTCGTAGGCCACGCGGTAGAACCCGTAGCCGCCCGCGTTGACGATCACCGTCGCCGTCGGATCGTCGAGAGCGATCACGACGTCGTCGGCGTCGACGATGAACTTCTGCTCCGAATCGCCGATGCGGACGTGCACCGGGACGAGCCAGGTCTGGTCGGTCGTGGGTCCGTGGGCGGCGAACGTGAAACGCTGCTGCGAGAAGACGAGTGACGATCGTTCGGCGTCGAGGGTCACCGAGACGAGCGGGTAGCCGGGCTGCCAGATCCAGGAATCCATCAGCGCGCGCACCGGTTCGCCACCGTCGTCGGCGACGGCGATCTCGATCGAGTCCCAGAGATCGGAGGTCTCGGTGTTCCGGTAGGAGTGAGCGTTCAGGTAGTGACGCACACCCGAGCGGAATCGCTCCTCACCGAGGAACTGTTCGAGCATGCGCAGCAGCGAACCACCCTTTTGATACGTGAGGACGTCGAACATGCCGTCGCAATCGGCCGGTGATTGCACTTCGAACTCGACCGACCGCGTGCTCTCGAGCGAGTCGACCTCGAAGGCCGCCGTGCGATCGAGGGAGAAGGCGGTCCACATCTTCCAGTCGGGCCGATAGGCGGCGGTCGCTGCAACTTCCATGAAGGTGGCGAAGGCTTCGTTCAACCAGATGCCGTTCCACCACTTCATGGTCACGAGATCGCCGAACCAC
>SYCI01000072.1 GCA_005787035.1 Actinomycetota bacterium
CCACGTGGCCACCCATGACGCCATGACCGGGCTCCTCAACCGCGGTGGACTGACCGGGCGACTCGAACGGATCCTGAGCGAGGTCACCAAACCCATCGCGGTGATGTTCATGGACATCGATCGCTTCAAGAGCATCAACGACTCACTCGGTCACGGCGCCGGGGATCAATTACTGCACGTGATGGGACGTCGTATCAACGCGGTTCTCCCCGACGGCTGCACCGCCGGTCGCCTCGGCGGTGACGAGTTCGTCGTGGTCATGGATGATGCCACCGACCTGGACCGGGTCATGGCCGTCGCCCAGCGACTCACGCGCTCGATCGGTGAACCACTGGAGTTGGTCGGTCGTTTGGTCCGCGTCTCGGCCAGTGTCGGCATCGCCATCGGTCCCGAGATCGACGACACCCCTAGTTCGATGATCGGCTTCGCCAACGCGGCTTTGCACCGAGCCAAGGATGGCGGACGTGACCGCATCGAGATCTTCACACCCGAGGTGCGCGCCGACATGCAACGTCGCTCCCTCGAGGAGCGTGCCTTGCGCCGATCCATCGATGCCGGCGACGTCGTGCCCTTCTTCCAACCCGAGTTCGATGCCAGCACCGGACGCCTGATCGGCGCCGAAATCCTCGCCCGCTGGTTGAAGCGTGACGGGACGATCGCCAATGCCGCCGAGATGCTCACGATGGCCGAGGACGCTGGCACGCTCGAACGCCTGACGAGCGTCGTCATGCAACAGGCCCGACCGGTGATCCGTCGACTGAGCGCTCTCGGCCTTCCCGCGGGCTTCCGGTTCCGCGTCAACCTGCCACATCGCTGCACGCCACGCGCGTGGCGCGACGGTCAGGTGCAGTCGTACTTCACCGGCATCGACCCGACCATGTTGACCCTCGATGTGTACGAGGCGGCGGTGTTGGGTGACATCGCGGGGGCCGCCGGCGTGCTCACCGAGATGCGACGTTCGGGTGCGCGGGTGTGTCTGGAGGACGCGGGTCGTGGAGGGGCCTCGTTGTCGATGATTCGTATGTTGCCTCTCGACGAGAGTCGCGTCGATCGACAGCACGTCGATGCCCTCACGTCTCATCCGAACGATCGTGCGGTCGTGCGCGCCATGGTGCAACTGGCCCGTGATCTCGGATTGGCCGTGTCCGCCGATGGTGTCGAGACCGGATCACAGGCCGACGCGTTGCTGGCCCTCGGATGCACCACGCACCAAGGGCATCTGTACGCGCGTCCGATGACCGCCAGCGCTCTCGAGGACCTGTTGCTGCGACACGTGGCCGAGTTCGCCGGTGACGTGTCGATGCCCTGAGGGATTCGATCCTCTAGCGTCTCGTTCTCGTGTCGCGTCTCGAGGAACAAGCCAAAAGAATTGGAATCGCATGGATGGTGCTGAGCGCCACCGCGTATTCGATGTTCACGATCTTCGGCAAGAACGTCCTGGAGGAAATGGACGCCGTCGACGTGTTGGTGTGGCGCTTCCTCCTGGCCGTCCCTCTCGCTTGGGTCGTCGTGCTGATCCGAGCACGATTCGGAGGGCCGGGGCCGTTCTCGGTGGCGTGGCTCCCCCGGTTCACCGCCGGTGTCCTGTTCGGCGGAGTCGCGTGGCTGGCCTTCGCCGGTCTCGACCAACTACCCGGCGCCCTCTACATCGTCATCATCTACACCTATCCGGCGATGGTGGCCGTCGGGGCGACGTTGCTCGGCCGACCAGCCGGACGACATGTGTGGATCGCCGTGCTCATCACCCTGGTCGGCATCGCACTGACGGTGCCCGAAGTGTTGGACGGCGCCGGTGGGGCGACCGTGGCCGGCTTGCTCTTCACGCTCGGCAACGCCCTCACCTACGCCGCGTACGTCATCTACAGCGAACGACTGGTCACCGATGGGGGAGACGGTCTGGTGGCCTCGGCATGGAGTCTCACCGGTTCATTGGCCTTCGCGGTCGTGGCCGCGGCTTTCTCGTGGCCCTTCGACGCGCCGAGTAGCGCCGGAGGAATCGGATCGGCCATCGGTTTGGCGGCCATCAGCACCGTGTTGGCCAGCATGGCGTTCTTCCTCGGCGTTCGACGACTCGGGCCGTCATCGGCGGCCTTGGTGGCCACGACCGAGCCGGTGCTCACCCTGATCTGGGTGGTGTCGATCCTGAACGAGTCGTTGAAGCCGGTGCAGCTGATGGGGGCCTCGTTGGTGATCGTCGGAGTGTTGTGGTCGCAACGCGCACCACGGGCTCAACCAACCAAGGCCTGAAGTTCGGCCACGCGATTCACCACGAACGAACCGGTCGTGTACGACGGCAAGGTCCCGCCCGCACCGGTGCTGGACGTCCAACTGATGCGCCACTCGACGCCGATCACACCCACGAACGAACCCGACGATCGCGAGGTCGACGCATGTCGAAAGGTGTACATGCACGGCGAGTTCGCCTCGTCGCCCATCGACACGTCCCACCGCCACCCTGGTCCGAGGCATTCGGCGAAACCCACATCGCCACCGGTGGGCGTGCCGTCGTCCTGCGTGAAGAACGTGAGTCGCACGGGTGTCGCCGTGGTGCGGGCCCACAACGGCCCGAACACGGTGGGAATCCACGCCGTGGCCGTCACGGGCGTCCACCATGACGGATCGACCCAG
>SYCI01000073.1 GCA_005787035.1 Actinomycetota bacterium
ACGGATTCGATGGCGGCATCGGCTGCACCCGAGTCGTCACCCCCGCATGCGGTCAGGGACGCCAGAACCAGCGAACCGATGAGCAGTGAACGCGGACGACGCGACATCTCTCCCCCTCTGATGAATCGACCATGAAACTTCGGTACGACTTCGTCACAGGCTAGAACAGAACGGTGACAACCGACGCCGCTTCACCGACACGATGGGTTCCCACCATTGCGGTCGGGATCATGGCCGGTCTGTTGTCGGGCCTGTTCGGCGTGGGTGGCGGAATCCTCGTGGTTCCGGCGCTCATCCTCGTCTTGAAACTCGATCCGCGTCGGGCGAGCGGCACCTCGCTCGGTGCCGTTCTACCGATCTCGATATCCAGCCTTCTCACCTACTGGAGCCAAGACAACGTCGACTGGGTGATGGCGTTGTGGTTGGCCATCGGAGCCGTCATGGGCGCGGTGTACGGCACCAAGTTGATCCACGTTCTTCCCCGCAAAGCCCTCGGCTATCTCTTCGCAACGGTGCTCTTCGCCACCGCGGTTCGTTTGTACATCCCGACCGACGCCGACGGGCGCGGCGAGATCCTGTGGGTCGCCGCCGTGGCCCTCGTCATCATCGGCTTCGTGACCGGTGTTCTGGCCGGACTCCTCGGTATCGGGGGCGGGGTGGTCATGGTGCCGGTGATGATCGTGGCCTTCAGCGAACTACCGGTCGTCGCCAAGGGAACGTCGGCCGCGGTGATCCTTCCCACCTCGATCATCGGTACGTGGCGCAACTCGTTGAGCAAGAACATCGATCACCGAGTAGCGGTGATCGTCGGTCTGGCCGGTGTGCCAACGGCGATCGTGGGCGGCATCGTCGCCGATTACATGAGCAAGGACGTCTCGAACGCTCTCTTCGCCACGCTCGTCCTGATCGTGGCCGCGCGCATGATCCGCGATCTGCGGGCCAACTGACTCAGCGTCGCGACGCGACCGCCTCGGCGAGTCGATCGAGCATTCGCGGATCGCTCGTGGCCGGAACCACGATGAATTCATCGGCCCCGGCATCTTCGACCGCGTCGAGCAGGTCGACCAATGCATGAGCATCGTGCAACGGCATCTTGGCCGCCAGATCCTTGGCCAACTCGGGTGAGAAGACTTCGAGATATGCCGCGGCGAAATTGCGCAATGTCGATCGGGCGTCGTCACCGAGAGCCACGAACGATCCGGTGACGAGACGCGGCGGATCGGCGCGGCCGGCGTCGCGCCACGCTGTTTCGGTGGCTCGGAACAACCGGGCCGCTTCGGCGGCATCGCCGAGCAACGTGAATCCACTCACTCCCACGGCCCACTGTGCAGCGCGGGTCAACGACTTCGGACCCATGGCCGAGGCCATGATCGGTGGTCCACCGACCTGGATGGGCGCCGGGCCGACTTGTTCGCCATCGGCCGCGACTCCGCCCGACCACAGTCGCTTGAGTTCGTGGACGGCGTCGTCGAGACGACGATGACGGCCGGCGAACGGTGAACCCAGCGCGGCGTAATCCTGTTGCCGCCCGCCCACACCGACCGCGACCTCGACCCGTCCGCCGGCGACGACATCCATCGACGCCAATTCCTTGGCCACCAATGCCGGTGCGTGCCACGGCAAAACGGCGACGTTCACGAGGATCCGAACGCGTTCGGTGAGCGCGGCCGCCGCCGAACACAGCGTGAAACCGTCGAGATTGTGGAAGGTGATGCGCTCCCCCGCCGAGATGCTCGAGAACGGCCCGGCGTCGATGCCCCGACACCACGTGATCAGTCGATCGCGGTCGAGTCCGGTGGCCATCTGGGGCAGGGCCACACCCACGGTCATCGACCCTCGCCGCGACCCCCCGCCCGATGTGCCCTGCTCGTGTGGACCGCTCACCATTCCCCCAGTCTGACCGGCGGCCGGAGCCGACCCAAACGGTCCCGAAATGGCGTCCGAAGTGGCCCCTGACCAGCATCGGGCTGAATCTGACACACCGTCAGATTCCGATGCTACCCTCGCACCATGCGCGAACTTCCCAAGATCATCTCGGTCGACGACCACGTGACCGAGCCGGCCACGGTCTGGACCGATCGTCTGCCCAAGAAGTACCACGACGTCGGTCCTCGCATCGAGCGTCTGCCGGTGAGGGAGATGACCTTCGTCGGTGGCAAGTTCACCGCCGTTCCCGGTGAGAAGGGCGAATCCGGCCCGCTCGCCGACTGGTGGTTCTACGAAGACCTTCGCCGTCCGCTCACACGCCTCGACACCGCGGTCGGATTCGATCGCGACGAGGTCACCGTCACCGGCATCACCTACGACGAAATGCGTCAGGGCAGTTACAAGTTGAAAGATCGCCTCGAGGACATGGACGTCGCGGGCATCGAAGCGTCGTTGTGCTTCCCCACCTTCCCGCGATTCTGTGGCCAGACCTTCTACGAGGCTCAGGACAAAGAGCTGGCGATGCTCGGCGTTCACGCCTACAACGACTGGATGCACGAGGAATGGTGCGGCGAGTCCGGTGGACGCATGTTGCCGCTCGGGCTGATTCCGCTGTGGGATCCGCAGGCTGCCGCCGCCGAGATCCGTCGCAATGCCGCACGGGGCTTTCGCGCCGTGGCCTTCAGCGAGATCCCTTCGAACCTCAACCTGCCCAGCATCCACGACGCCGACGGTTACTGGTTGCCGTTCTTCGAGGCCTGCAACGACACCGGCACGGTCATCTGCATGCACATCGGATCGGGTTCCAAGATGCCGAGCACTTCACCCGATGCCCCGGCGGCCGTCGGCTCCACGCTGACCTTCGCGAACTGTTGCTTCAGCATGGTCGACTGGCTGATGAGTGGACACTTCACGCAGTTCCCCGACCTAAAGATCGCCTACAGCGAAGGCCAGATCGGCTGGATCCCCTACATCCTCGAACGCGCCGACCGCGTGTGGGAAGACAATCGTGGATGGGGCGGCATCGCCGACAAGGTTCTCGAGCCGCCGAGCGAGCTCTTCAAGAAGCACGTGTACGGATGCTTCTTTGACGACCCGCACGGCTTGCGCTCGCTCGTGGAGATCGGTGAGGACAACGTGACGTACGAATGCGATTACCCGCACTCGGACTCCACCTGGCCGCACACCGCCAAGATCGCCCACGAGCAGACCGTCGGCCTGACCGACGAGCAGGTCTACAAGGTGTTGCGCGGCAACGCCATCAAGATGCTCGGCATCACGCATCTCAAGTAACGCGTGACCACCATCCCCGAAGTCGTTCGGGGCGCCGCCGAGCGTTTCGCCGATCGTGAAGCCTTGGTCGATGGGGCGCGACGCTGGTCGTTCCGGCAGTTGCACGACGATGTACTCGCGGTCGCTCGCGGTTTCCTCGCGGCTGGCCTGGAACACGGTGATCGGGTGGCGATCTGGGCTCCGAACTCGGCCGAATGGATGCTGACCGCGCTCGGTGCGCAGTGGGTCGGTGGAGTCGTGGTCCCACTCAACACTCGCTTCAAAGGGCCCGAAGCCGCGTACGTACTCGACAAGAGCGGCGCCCGTCTGCTCTTCACGGTGCACGGATTCCTGGGCAACTCGTACGTCGACGAGATCGGACGGGCCATGTCCTCGCCTCCCGAAACCATCGTGTTCGAAGAGACCGCCTTCGGAGCGTTGTCGTGGCGCGAGTTCATCGCAGCCGGCGCCGATGTCGACGAAGCGACCGTGGCGGCGCGGACCTCGCGGGTTGTGGGCTCGGATCTGAGCGACATCATCTTCACTTCGGGCACCACCGGCCATCCCAAAGGTGTGATGTCGAGACACGACCAGACCTGCGAGGTTTTCCGGACGTGGAGCGACGTCGTCGGATTGAGTGCCGACGATCGCTACCTGATCGTGAACCCCTTCTTTCACACCTTCGGCTACAAGGCCGGATTCCTCGCGTGTTTGCTCACCGGCGCGACTGCCATACCCGAGCCGATCTTCGACGTCCCTCG
>SYCI01000074.1 GCA_005787035.1 Actinomycetota bacterium
GCACCGTTGGGTCCGATCAGACCGACCAACTTGCCCTTCTCGACCGTCAGATCGACGTTGTTCACCGCACGCAGACCACCGAAGGTGACCGACATGCCCGAAGTCTGCAAAAGACTCACTTGGAACCCTCCCCCTGGGTTACTCCGACCTTACTTCGTTCGGCGATCGCTGCTTTGCGTACCGCTCGATCGATCTTCTGTTGGGCGATCAGGCGCGGCGCGCCGGCGATGCCCTCCGGGTTCCGCACGGCGGTGAGGATGAGTCCGATGCCGCCGATCAGAGTCGCGTAGCTCTGATTGATGTGCAAGATGTTCTCGAGGAAGTTGAAGTTCAACCCGTTCGGGGCCACGACTCCGGCCAATACGGCACCGCTCACCGACGCGATACCACCGAGATAGGCGAACGACAGGAAGGTCAGCGAGGCGAAGGCACCGAAGTAGGCCGGGGTCACCGAGCCGAAGCGATAACCCGACAGGGTTCCACCCAGACCGGCGATGAACGCCGCCAGACCGAAGGCGAGGATCTTGGTCCGGGCCACGTCCACACCAGCGGCCGCGGCCGCTCGTTCATTGGAGCGCACGGCTAGGAACTGGCGGCCGGTCGCCGAGCGGCGCACGTTGACCACCATGAGGCACATCACGATCACGAAGACCAGACACACCACGCCGAACCATGCGTTCGGCGGAATGTCGTCCCGACCCTTCAGGCCGGCCACTTTCAACAACGTGTTGTTGGGGCCGAAGTCCTTGCCGCCGATCTTGGGCGGATCGACGCGCAGCGCACCGAGTTCGCCGGCGAAGGTCTTGTTCTTGAAGAGCAGCTGTTCGATGGCCAGAGCCGCCGACAGGGTGATCACGGCGAGGTTCACACCTCGAAGTCGGAGAGCCGGAATCGACACGAGTGCGCCGAAGGCCGCCGCCACCAGTGCACCGACGATCGGCGCCAACGGGAAGGGAAGACCCGAGAAATACTTCGACATGAAGAATCCGGCGGTGCCGGCGATGGCCATCTGCGCCAACGAGATCTGGCCGACGAATCCAGTGAGCACAACGAGTGAGAGGGCGATCACGATCGCCACGAGGGTGTTGATGGTGGACTGGCGCCAGTCGTAGTTCCAGCCGAAGAGCAAGGCGAGCACGGCGATCGACGACACGATCGTGAGCGGCATCACGTGCTTGGGCGCGGCGGCGAAGGGCATCTTGCCGGTCGACACCGCACCTCGGACGGGAAGTGCCTTGCCACGCAGGAACATGGCGATCACGATCACGAAGAACGGCAGCGCTTGCGTGAGGCCAGCAGTGGGCAGAACACCCTTCGGGAACCATGTTTGGGCGCCCTGGTACTGCACCCAGCCCTGCAGCATCGCGATGCCGACGCCGGCGGCCACCGTGAGGCCGAACGACGTGAAGTTGGCGAGCAACGCCGCGCCGAGGGCGGGCACGATGAGCAGCGGAAGGGTGATGGTGTCGAGGTTGGTGATCGGTACCGCGAGGATGCCGAGCAGACCGGCGATCAGAGTCGACAACACCCAGTTCGCTCCGGCCAAGAAGTCGGGTGAGAAGCCGAGCACGATGGCTCCCTTCTCGTTCTCGGCCGCCGCGCGCGTGGCCAGACCGAATCGGGAGTACTTGAAGAGTGCCCACAGGCCGGCGGCGATGAGCGCCACGATGATCACCAAGAAAAGTTGATTCTTGGGCACCACACCGAGTTCGCCCGGCAGGTCGATCTTGCCCTTGGGCAACGGGAACGGAACACCGGTCTTGGCGAGTTCGCCGAAGCGCAGACGACAGAACTCCTGCAGCACCACGAAGAGTCCGACCGACGTGACCACTTTGGCCAACACCGGCGCGTTGCGCAGCGGCTTGAAGATCACGAAATGCAGGAAGAGTCCGAGCAGCACGGCCACCACCAGCGCAAGGATCATGGACGCCGCCGTGGTGAGGCGCTCACCGGGCAGGTCGATGCTGGTCGGCCAGTTGGGAAGATCGAGGTACTTGCCCTCGTCGCGGAACCAGTTGACCGGGATCTCGATGAGGACGAGCGGGTTCGGCAACGGCGGAACGTAGAACTTCCCTTCCACCCGGAAGCCGTAATACCAGTACGCCACGAACACAGTGATCACACCGTTGGCGAAGTTCACGACGCCAGAACCACGGAAGGTGAGAACGACACCGATGGCGATAGCCGCCATGAGGGCACCGGTGCCGATGTTGGAGAACATCGGAGCGAGTTGACGAGCGTCCCAGGCGTAGAGAACAGCGAAGACGATCAGTACGACGACGATGCCGACGAGAACCTTCTGCTGCTTGACGAACTTGCGAACGGACTCGTTCATTCAAACTCCCCCATCGTCCGCCCCACTCGGGCGGATCCCCAATTCATTGCCCTGAAGGCTGTAACCGCGGTGGGTGGGTGCCGGCGAACCGGCACCCACCCCACCGGAAAGATCGACGAAGGTCGATCAGTACTTACTTGCGTTACTTGCTGTGGATCAGGCCGGGATTTCGGCGATCGGGTTGAGCGCCTTGCCGTTGTAACCGTCCATGATCGACACGTACTCCGTGCCCTGCTGCTGCTGGATTCCGATGGAGAATCCGCAGAGGCTCGGGAAGACCGGGTTGCCACCACACTTGAAGTCGCCCACGCCGGCCCACATCGGGCCAGTGAATGCCTTGGCCGTGTCGCGGATCGCCGCTGCGTCCATGGCTCCTTCGTTCATGAACTTGACCATGGTGATGAGCGATCCGAAGGTCGGTCCGCCGAAGCCGGTGTACTCGGGGTTCTCGAGTCCGGTCTCCTTGGCCCACGAGAGCGCAGTGTCGATGTAGGCATCGGTCTCGGGGTTGCCCGCGATCTCGTACGAGTAGCCGTAGCCACCGAAGTACCAGCCGTCGGGCAGCTTGCCGGCCTCGCCGACCGACTTCAGGTGGTCCTGCATCGGGATACCGAAGCACAGACCGGTGGTCACAACCGGCGTGTCCACACCGAGGGTCTTGAGCGCGTCGTATACGCCGATGCAACCCTGGATGGTCACGAGCGGGTAGAACACGTCGGCCGTGTCGGCGCCCGACGACTGAATGGCGGCGGCCATGTCGGTGGCGCCCGCGGTGTCGGACACCGGAACGCCGGTGACTTCCACGCCGAGCTTCTCGAGGATCGGCTTGGTGAGGGCGTTGAAGGCCACGGTTCCGGCCGGGTTGTCGTTGTACACGACGGCGACCTTCTTCACGTCGATACCTTCGAGTTCACCCACGTAGTTCGCGGCGAACACGGCGAGACCCTGCACCACACCGGGCGAGCCGGGTGTGAACGCGTAGGCGTCAGTGGCGAGGAACTCCGGTGTGGTCACCGGGTTGGGCAGGAAGACGGGCTTCTTGCCAGCGAGGGTGTCGAGCAACGGCGCGTTGCCGTTGAACATCGCGCCCACGAGCACGGCCTGAATGCTGTCGTCGGCGAGCATCTGCTGAGCACAGCTCTGGCCGTCTTCTTCCTTGGTCACGAAGCACTTGACGAGTTCGATCGGACGACCGCCGACTCCGCCGAGATACTGGTTGATGAGCCAGACGCCAGCGTCAGCGCCAACCGAGGCCTCCGGGAACGCCGGGGTTCCACCTTCCTGGTTGACGTAACCGATCTTGACCGGATCGCCGCTGGCCGCTCCGCCGGGTCCGCCGGTGTAGGCAAGGGCGGTGTCGACCGTGGACTGCTGCACCAGCAGATCGCCGGCCGGAGCCTCGCTACCAGCCGGAGCTTCCGTCGACGGAGCTTCGGTGGCGGGAGCCTCCGAGCCGCTGTCGCTGTCTTCACTACATGCACTCGCGAACAGACCGAGTACGGCCAAGCCCGCGATAAGGGTCTTGCTTGTCTTTCTCACGTATTTCTCCCCCTGGATGAATCGGCCGGGACCGGCGAGCGGCCCGGAGTGAGTGCCTTTTTCTATCACGAACTGACCGACCGATCACTTACCAGGTCGGGGTTTCCACGGAGCAAAAACCGGTCAACCGGGGCGGTCGGATTCGCGGTAATCGGCGAACTGAGCGTCCCGTTCGCTGAGGGCCGCCGTGACCCCCTTGGTGGCGAACGACTGCATGTATTCCATGGACGAACGCTGGTGGAACCCCAACGCCTGGATCTCGGCCGTGGCCCGGATGCCGGCCCGGATCCCCATGACCTCCATGGCCCGGTGAGCGGCCCGTTTGTTGAGGGCCAGTAGGTCAGCCGGGATCTTGGCCACGCGTTCGGCCATGGCCAGCACCTCGCGGTCGAGGTCGGCGACCGGGAAGGCCCGGTTGGCGAATCCGTTGGCCACCGCGTCGTCACCCGACATCGAATCGCCGGTCAGGAGAGCTTCCATGCCACGGCGCAGACCCATCATCCAGGTCTGCCACTGCATGTCGGGCGGCGACATGAGCCGAACCGGCGGGTAGCCGATCTTGGCATCGTGGGCCACGTACACGAGATCGCACGCGGTGGCGAGCTCGGTGCACCCGGCGAGGCAGTACCCGTGAACCTGTCCGATGATCGGAGTGCTCATGTCCCACATTTCGAACCAGTTGTTCACGACGTGGCGCGACCACCAGCCGTCGGCCCGCGAGATCGCCCGCTCCACGTCGCTGTTGGCCGAGCCGAGGTCGTAGCCGGCCGAGAAGCACGAACCGGCGCCCCGGATGATCATGACCGAGACGTCCTTGTCCTTGTCCCCGGCCCGCAGCGCGTCGAACAAAGCCCCACGCAATGCGTCGTTGAGCGCGTTGCGCTTGTCGGGACGGTTGAGCGTGAAGCGCCGCACTTTCGGTGCGGGATCGTCGATGATCAGGACGGATTCGGACATCACTTCTCCCAGTACGGCGCGCGCAACTTGCGCTTGTTGATCTTGCCCATCGTGTTGCGTCCCAGATCGTCGACGAATTCGACGGTCCGCGGGCACTTGTAGTGCGACAGGTTCTCACGGCAGAACGCGATCAGGTCGGTGGCCGATGGCGCGGCGACTCCGTCGCGCAGAATCACCAGCGCTTTGAGTTCTTCGCCCATCTCGGTGTGCGGCACACCAATGCACGCCACGTCGAGAACCGCTGGATGTTTCACGAGAACCTGTTCGGCTTCGGCCGGATAGATGTTGACCCCGCCCGACACCACCATGTCGCTGAAGCGATCGGTGATGAACACGTAGCCGTCGGCGTCGACGTAGCCGATCTCCCCGAGCGTGAACACACCGGGGGCGATGTTGGCCGCTTTCGTCTTCTCGGGATCGTTCGGATAGATCACACCGCGACCGGTGGCGTCCTTGAAGAAGAGTCGCCCCTCGGTGTTGGGCGGAACTTCGTTCCCGTCGTCGTCGAGAACAATCACCGAGAACGGCGGCACCGGTCGGCCCACCGAACCCTGATGCTCCAGCCACTCCTGGCTCGTGATCTGACACGTGGTCCCGACCTCGGTTGCTCCGTAGGCATCGATGAAGATCGGCCCCCCCCATTCGATCATCGCCCGCTTCACGTCGACTGGACACGACGCCCCGGTGTGCGCGGCGAGTTTCATGCTCGACACGTCGTACTTGGCCTTCACCTCGTCGGGCAGAGCGAGCAACCGGACGAAATGGGTCGGCACCATCACCGACGACTCGGTCTTGTAGGTATGAATGGCGGCGAGGGTCTTCTCGGCGTCGAACTTGGCGAGCACGACCATGGGCACGCCGCGCACCAATAGACGCATGCCGTTCAGCGGACCGGTGTGATACATCGGTCCGACCACGAGGTGGGTGCCGAACATGGCGAATCGGTTGGCCTTCATGCCTTCGAGGTGCTCGGCCATGGTGTCGCCACCGGCGAACATCGTGGGCGGTAATTCGGTGCCTTTCGGCCGACCCGTCGTTCCCGATGTGTAGAGAAGGTTGGCACGCGGTTTGACGTCGAGTGGCGGATCGCTCGGATCGCCGGCGGCCAGCCAGTCGCTCCACTTCGTCACTCCGGGCCGGTCGACTCCCCAACCCACGATGTCGATGGTGCGCCCTTCGGCGCGCACGATCGCCACGGCATCCAGACCGCGATCGACGGTCTCGGGACCCACGAACACGATGCGCGATTCGGAATCCGACAGGATGTAGGCCGTTTCCTCGGCCGTCAGGTGGAAGTTCACCGGCACGGTCGAGGCGCTACCGAGCAGACATCCGAGATGAGCCAGGGCGGTCTCGGCGGCGTTCTCGGCGAACACCGCCACGCGACGGTCCGGACCAAGATCGGCGTGAAGCGCGTTGTTGGCCGTGCGGTTGAGGATGTCGCCGACCTCGGCCCAGGTGAGGGCCTGGTCGGGGTCACGAACGGCGATCTCGTCGGGTCGTTCGCGCGCGAGTTCGGAAGCGAAAGCGGGCACGGCGAACGTCAGACCTGAGGATGCGCGCCACGCGCGTCGAGTCCGGCTTTGGTGTTGGCGAACTCACCGGTGAGATCGGGGCCGCCTCGGTAGTGAACTTGGAGAAAGCGACGAGTGAACAACCACTGGCCGTTCACCTTGCGGTAGGCGTCGTCGTAGTGAGCGAGGAGTAGCCCGCGGTCGCCGTTGGCGGTGAGAAAGCGCTCGCTGATCGCCCAGCGACCCGTGGCCTCGTCACGAGATCCGTCCACGTAGGAGGCATCGCCGTTGTGAGCGTGCTGAACGACGGCCGCCATGCCACCCATGGCCGCGAACCACAACTTCAGGATGTTCTCCTTGCCCTCCACGAGTCGGCCACCACCGAGATCCCAAACGGCGTCGTCGGCCCAGCAACTCCCCCACTGATCGCCGTTGCGGTGGATCACCGCGTCCGCGTAGCGGTTGATCAGTCGCTGGATCTCGACGAAGTCCTGAGTGTCGACGGGAGAAGTCATGGGAGAGTTCTAGTCCACTCGGGCGCTCGGGCGTGATGCCGGCGCCGCCGGGTGCGCCATGATGTTCCCGTGACCGCTCCCGGCGCCGACGACATCCGACTCGAATCGCTCACACTCCTCGACCCCGATGTCTCGGACTGCCCGTATGCGGCGTATCAGGCGCTTCGCGACGATGCTCCGGTGTGGCGCGACAACGCCACCGGGATGTTCGTCGTCACCCGCTACGAGGACGTGAAGTCGGTTCTGCTCGATACCGAGCGGTTCACGAGCGCCCGTCATCGTGGCCGGGTCGATCCGCGCTCGGCACGACTGCGGAAGATCTACGAAGACAAGGGTTGGGTTCCGGGCGCCACCCTCGCCAGCCGCGACGATCCCGAGCATCGCGAGATGCGCGGCCTCTTCAATCACGCGTTCCGTCCGGCCAAGATCAAGGAACTCGATCCGTTCATCGAACGACTCGCCCACCGACTGATCGACGCCTTCATCGAGCGCGGTTCGTGCGACTGGGTCCGCGAGTTCGCCATTCCACTTCCGCTCATCGTGATCGGTCGCCAAATGGGCGCACCCGAAGAGGACATCTGGCAGATCAAGGCCTGGACCGACGCCTGGGTGCAGAGGCTCGGAATGATGCAGACCGAGGAAGAGGCGATTTGGTCCACCGAGCAGGAGATCGCCGCCCAGCACTACTTCCAGCCGATCTTCGAACGTCTTCGCGAGCAGCCCGACGACACATTGCTGTCGGACCTCGTGAACACCGTGATCCCCGAATGGGGTCGACCGCTCACCGACAACGAACTTCACGCCGAGATGATGGCCGACACATTCGTGGGCGGTTCGGAAACCACGACCAATGCCCTCGCCGAAGGAATTCGGCTCCTGATCGACAATCCGTCCGAGTGGGCCAAGGTCAAGAACGATCCCGACACCTACGTTCCGCTGCTCGCCGAAGAAGTTCTACGACTCGAAGGACCCGTGCAGGGACTCTTCCGCACGGCCGCCGTCGACGTGGAGATGCACGGCGTGACGATTCCGGCCGGATCGGTCGTGAACGTCCGCTATGCGGCCGCTAACCGCGACGACCGCCAGTTCGAATGCCCGGCCGACATGAACCTCGATCGCGAGAACCTGCGATCGCACCTGGCCTTCGGATTCGGCACGCATCATTGCCTCGGGGCACCGCTCGCCCGTCGCGAACTCGTGATCGGATTCCGAGCCTTCGTCGATCGCGTCGACGAGATGTGGTTCGAACCCGAAGTCAACGACTTCCGTCATCACCCGAACTTCTGCCTACGAGCCCTGAAACAATTGCGCATCGGTTTCCGGCCGAGTCGCTAACCGCGGACGACGTCGTCAGCCGAGGGACTTCATGACGGCACCGCTGTCGTGATAGTCGACTTCGCGCACCACCTTGCCGTCCACGATGCGCAACCACGACATTCCTTCACTGCGCCACTTCTTGCCCACGTTGTGCGCACCGAACGACGCGGCCATCGACTCGGGAACGGTCGCCGACATGACCCAACTCAACGCCACGCCGTCATCACTCGTCCAGAATTGTTCGGGCGCCAGAACGAGGTCTTTCCACACCTCGAGACCCCGGCCGAAGAACTGGCGAATCTTGGGCCAGCCCCGGTGCTCGCCGCCCACGATGTCGTAGAGAACCGCATCGGGGTGCAGGAATGCCGCCGGCGCATCGGCGTCGCCGCTGCTCCACGCTGCGAAGAGTCGGGTCGCCAATTCGATGTTGGAATCGTGAGCCATGGCGCATTGTCGCACACCCGGCACGACGCCGAAATCAGTCCGCGATCACCGCGGCGAGGCGCCGTAGGAACAATCGATGAACCGCGGTTCCGACGATGGCCATGTTGGGTGCGGGATTCCGACCTGTTTCGTACAGGCGCCGACAGGTGAGATTGGCGCACGCGCCCTTGAAGAGGTTGAAAGCCTCCCAGAACCGCCAGGATTCGTCGTCGAATCTCACACCCGTCCGCTCGGCGATGGTCGCCAGCCACTCGTCGCGACCGAGTGCTCGCGGGCCGCGCATCGAAACACAGAACGACCAGTCTTCGCGTGGGTCGCCCAGATGGGCGAACTCCCAATCGGTGAAGGCCCGCACGTCGATTCCGTCGTGCACGAAGTTCCCCGGGCCCGCATCGCCGTGAACCACTGCGAGTCGACCATCGTCGGGAGAGTTCGTCCGCAACCACCGCGCCGCCTGCTCGAGGTCGGCGATCTCGTCCACGGCCGCCGACCGGTAGACGTCGTACCAACGATCGATCTGGCCACGGGTCGCATCACTCGCCGTCGACGGTGATCGATCGAAGGCGGCCCGGAGTTCGTCGTCGACGGGCAGCGAGTGCAACGCGTGGAGTCGATCGATGAAGGCCGTGGTCGGGATCGGTCGATCCACTCCTTCGACGAACTCCATCACGAAGAACGGACGCCCGATGGCCGAACCCGGGTCGTCGGCCACGATTGCGGCCACTGGCACACCACGCTCCCGGAGCACGTTCATGACCCGACATTCCTCGGCGCTGGTGGTGCCGAAGACGCCGCCTTGTTCGATGCGCACCACCACCGGCGACGCGCCCGCCGGCCGCACGATCAGCATCTCGCGCGAGTGACCCTCTCCGATCCTTTCGACGGTCGCGTCAGCCACCGGCCACGCAAGGCGTCGGGCGAGCCACTCGATCAGCCGACCGTCAGTCACGGCCGTCATCGCGCTCCACCAGTCGACCTCCGAAGGCCGACAACAATCCGCCATCGGTGGCGGCGGCCGTGGCCGCTCCACCGAGTTGATCGAGATGCGCTTCGATGACGGCGATCACCTGAATGAGATTGCGTCGCGCGTGATCGTCGCCGACACGGGGCAGCACCTCGGAGCGCAGTACACGCGCCGTGTTGGCAAGGACCACGTCACTCGCGAAGTCGGGCGTCAAGGGTTTCCGCCCAGCATCCCGGCCGCACGCGCCTCGGCCTCGAAATCCCAACTTGCGAACCACACCGGGTCGGCCAGTGGTTCGGCGAGTTCGGCCCACCCCTGGGCGAGGAACCACTCGTACGTCTGCCGGTGCCCGGATTCGAAGTCGTATCGCGGTCGCCCACCCATCAACGTGTCGAACTTGTCCGTCGACAGAACCGCGTGGTGGGCCTTGGCGAAGAGATGACCGTGAATCCCACGGGGAAGACCCGCCGGGCGAAATGCGGGCACGAGGACGATGTTGGGCTCACGGCCGACGATCGCGGCCAGAGTCTCCACGTAACGACGTGTGGTCACCGCTTCGGCCGTGGTGTTGAACACTTCGCCACGTGCCTCGGTCCGGCCCACGAAACCGATGAGGCCCCAGCAGAGGTCGTCCACGTGACCGTAGGAGGCTGTCACCAACCCTTCGTGCGGCAACAGAATCGGCAAACCTCTGCGCAGCCTCAGGAACATCGGCGTTTCCATGTCGTAGATGTTGTTGTAGGGCCCGTAGATCGCAGCCGGACGGGCGATGGTCACCGGGAAACCCGTACGCGCATGACGTTCGCGCATGGCTTGCTCGGCCAACGCCTTGAATCCGCCGTACGACGAAGGTCCGCTGGCGTCGGTCGCCATGTCCTCGGTCCAGGGCATCACGCCCACGAGTGATTGGTCGTACGCCATGATCGACGAGACGTAGACGTAGTGGCCGACGCGTCCGTCGACGAGGTCGATCAGCCCCTCGATGTCGCTTCCACCGGCGGCCATCACGAAACCCGAGACGTCGAAGATCGAGTCCCATTCGGTTCCGGCCAACGCCACACGCATCGACTCGGCATCGGTACGGTCGGCCTTGAGCAGACCGACTCCCGGTGGCAGTTCGGTGGGGGTACGACCCCGGTTGAGCACCGTCACGTCATGACCCGACTCCACGAGGATCTCCACGAGTCGTCGCCCGACGAACACCGATCCGCCGAGGACCAGAGCTCTCATGAGCGTCCTTCGTAGGGTCCGAGTACCACGGATTCGAGGTGTCCGGTACCGGTGTCGGAGGCATCGGCGAGGTTGGTGCACCGGCCCCACGCCTCGGCGTAATGCGAGCGGTTCAACTTGACCGGTTGCGGCGTGGTCACACCGATCACGCGATCGATCTCCCACACCTCTCCTTCGTGGTGGAAGTCGCCGCGATACACGCCCCGCCCGAGTCCGTCGTCGAAACCCGAGTGGTATCCACCACCCTGCAGATACACCGGATACGAAATCGGTTCGATGCGATACGACTCGATGTCTCCATCGGGCCGGGTGAGATGAACGATCGCGTGCTCGAGTCGGGTGGTCGACTGGCCGTCCTGCACGACGAAGGTAGGTTCATAATCGAGATCGACGTACGAGAACGACGTACGTGGATCGTCGTACGGGAACTGGCAACGAGTTTCGAGCATGCCGAAGGGATGCCGTTTCCCTCGATGATGGAACTGCCAGAAGATCGATCGGTCGGGCAGGTCGAACCAGCACCACTGACGCAGGCCGGGCGGAGCCGCGGGCGTGGGTGGCGGCGCGATCACCGTCGTTCGTGGCCCACCGGTCTGATTACCGATTCCCCACGAGTGGTCGCGGACGCCCGTCCAACGATCGACGCTCACCCGCGTTCCGTCGAACTCGATCCAACCGGTCACCTTGCACGTCTGGTCGTAGTTGGTCCGATCGCTGTGAAGGCGACCGTTCACGAACACCTGCACGTGATCCTCCAGGAAAGGCGGGCACACGCCTTCCCACAAGAGGTCGAAGGCCTGTCCGTACTCGTTGGGTTCACACCGGACCCGCACCCGACGGAGTCCCTCGAGGATGTCGACCGAGATCGGTCCGCACTCGAGATCGTCGATCCGCGGTCGGAGTCGACGTGACCATCGCATGTTGTGCTGACGCCCTTGCGACGAGACGCACGTGAACGCGTCGAGAACGTCGTTGTTCAGGTGCAGTCGAAAGCCCATGAACCACGCGACCTCGCCTTTGTCGTCCCCCATCGTGAAATAGAAGCCGTCGCTCCAGTGTTGTGAGCCGTCGACCACGGTGTCGAAGGTGTTGCCGATCTGGTGCCGCGGGAACTCGTCGAATCGGGTCAGTACTCGCGCCACGCCCGCACCCTAGAAGACGAAGTACGACCCGGAAATGGATAAGAATCCGATCCGACGACTTCCGGGGGGTAACGATGATCGCCGATCACTCCGGCCGGCCACTGGCCGACCTTTATTCATTGGCTGGCAAGCGGGCCGTGGTCACCGGCGGAGCCAAGGGCATCGGCGCCGCCACGGCGACCCGCCTGGTGGAGTCGGGAGCCGAGGTCGTGATCGCCGATCTCGACGAATCGGGAGCAGCAACGCTCGCCACCGAGTTGTCGGCGCGCTTCGGCCGGCGAACGGCGGCGGTCGCCGTCGACATCGCCGACACCGCCTCGATCGAGCGGGCCGCCGACTTCTGTGTGCGCACTCTCGGTGGTCTCGACATCTGGGTCAACAATGCCGGCATCTACCCCACCACCGGCCCGGCCATCGACGCCACCGATGATTTCATCGATCGCTTGCTCACGGTCAACGTACGCGGCACCTACGCCGGCGCCCGAGAAGCGGCGAAACGAATGACCAACGGCGGCGTGATCATCAACCTCGCGTCCACCACGGGCTTCCGAGCGGCACCTGGCATCAGCGCCTACGTCACCTCGAAACACGCCGTGGTGGGCATCACCAAGGCACTGGCCGTCGAGTTCGGCCCACGCGACATTCGCGTGGTCGGCGTGGCCCCCGGCCCCATCGACACACCCGGTGTGCAGGAACAGATGGCGCCGCTCAAGGCGGCTGGCCTCGACGTCGCCGCCGTGATGTCGAGAACTCTTCTCGGTCGGGGCGGACAGGCCGACGACATCGCTCGGGTCATCACGTTTCTCGCCACCGACATGGCGGCCTGGATTCACGGAGACGTCGTCGTGGCCGACGCCGGATCACTGGCCGGCTGATGACACCCGAACTCGTCGCCCGACTGACCGACGAGATGCGTTACGAGTATTCGCGTACCGCGCCGCCCGAAGGTTTTCCGCGATTCCCCGACATCCCCGTCGGTCGCTTCGTGAGCGACGAGTTCTGGGATCTCGAGCAACGACATCTCTGGACCAAGGTCTGGGTGATCGCCGGTCGTTCCGAGGACGCACCGAATCCGGGAGACTTCTTCACGTTCGACGATCTCGGTTCGCCGATGGTTCTCGTGCGCGGCAACGACGGTGTGCTGCGCGCGTTCTACAACACCTGTCAGCACCGGGGTGCCCCGGTCGTGCGCGACGCCAAGGGTTCGGCCCGACTCCTCCGTTGTCAATACCACTCGTGGTCGTACGACATCGACGACGGCCATCTGGTGTCGGTGCCCGACGAACGCGACTTCGTCGGACTCGTGAAGGAAGAACGGTGTCTGGCGACGGTGCGTTGCGAGGTCTGGGACGGCTGGGTGTTCATCAATCAGGATCCTCAGGCCATGTCGCTGCTCGACTGGCTCGGACCGGTGGCCCGTGAACTCGACGAACTCCAGGGCGCTTCTCTGCGCACCGTGGCCCGACGCAGCGAGGTCGTTCCGTGCAACTGGAAGGTGACGGCCGAGGCCTTCCTGGAGGTGTACCACTTCCGACACATTCACAGTCGGGGCGGTGAGAGCCTGCTCGACAATCGCGGGGCCGTGATGTCGCTGCTTCCCAACGGCGCGTCGCGCATGATCACACCGTTCTCCCGTGCCACGTGGTCGGCCATGGGCATGACCGACTGGGACGACTTCGGACATTTCGAGACCCCCGGATTCCCCGACATCCCGACCGTCAACGACATGGTTCGTTCGACCAGCTCGGCCTACTCGATCTTTCCGAACCTCATCACCCCGATCGCGGCCCACGGCTTCCCGTTCATCACGTTCTGGCCGATCGACAAGCGAACCACCCGCATCGACTGGATCCACTACGCCCCGATCGACTTCGATCCCGACGACGGACTTCCTCCGCACTGGGATCAGCGCATGCGTGGCTTCGACCTGATCATGGCCGAGGACTTCTGGAACATGGCCCCCATGCAGAAGTCACTCGAATCTCCCGCACTTCGGGGAATTCCGATCAATTATCAGGAACGCCGCATCTGGCACTTTCACGAACAGATCGACGCCATGATCGGCCTCGAGAACATCGACGAATCATTGCGGGTCGAGAGATTGATCGAGCCGTACATCGAACGCTGATCAGCCGCGGGCGACCGCCGGATTGCCGTCGGTCCACGTGATCACGAGATCGCGATGGGCGATCCGCCAGCCGTGGGTGGTCCGAACGAGTTGATCCTCGTAGCGCCCAGCGACGATGAAGTTGGGCGAACCGTGGGCGGCTTGGCGCACGTGTTGTGCCTGCAAGTAGCAGCGACACGACGCTCGGTCGCCGTGCACGACGACTTGGTGATTGGAGATGATGTGCTGGCTCGCATCGAGCGGCTCGAGGGCCCGCCGGATACGCGCCTTGATCGCGTCACGCCCCACGAGATCCTCGGTGAGGTTGGCCGTCGCATCGGGTAGGAAGACCTCATCGAGGTCGTCCCACTGGCGTCCATCGAGAGCCCATGTGTAGCGGATCGTCAGATCGACGATGGCCTGGCGGTCGAGGCGGAGACGGGACGGATCGTCGATGCCGTCGAGAGACTGGAATCCGAAGGGAATCGGGTTGGCGCTCATCGCCTCAAAGTAGTCGCCCTCGAACTGCGCGAGGCTGTGGTCGTGACGATCGTCCTCGGCCACCCCGTTCAGATCGCGTACGCCGTCGACCCGCTCGTCGATCTGGCCCAGGCGGCGCACGATTTCCGCCTGCGCACGGGGGCCGGACCTTTCGTGATCGCGGAGCACATCGAAATCTCCTCGGCCGAGATCGCCGGTCGGTCGGCCACGTTCGACCACTCGTCGGCCTACGGCCAATGGGGAGCGGTCATGATCGAGCTCGTTCAGGAACACACACCCTCGGTCATCGGCCGCTCCCATGGACTGCACCACTTGGCGTACCTCGCGACGTCACTCGACGCGACCGTTCTCGCGTGCGCGCGACACGGATGGCCCCTGCTGCTCGACGCCACGACCAAGGGTGGCCAGCGATTCGTGTTCTGCGATGCCCGCGAAACCCTCGGCCATCTGGTGGAACTGTACGAACCGACCGCTCCGCTCCTCGCGTTCTACGAACACGTACGCAACATCGCGCGGCCGCTCGATTGACGACCTTCGGTCAGGACATGACCGAGTCGTCGACCCAACTCCCGTGGAATCCGAAGGGCACCCGGCGCGGCAGATGGATGCGGGCCACCGGCTTCTTGGCGAGATCGCTCGCGTCAAGGATCACCAGATCCGACGAGTCGGTCGCGCTGTCGTACACGAATCCCATGGCGTAGCCGCCGTCCTCGGCCGAGTCGGCGGAGTCCTGCACAAAGACGAACTCACCCGGATGAGCAGTCGGACCGAGATCGTGAACGGTCTTGGAGAAGTCCTTCATGTCGTAGCGCGCCACGACTCCGGCGTCGTCCATTCCACTCGTGCGGCCGAGACGCGAACCGGCCACCCATCCGTAGCGATGCTTCAGACCGACGACCCGGTCATCGACCCGTGGGAAGCCGTGGGCCCAGTCGTCGAGTTGTTCCTCGCGCACCGCGCCCGTCTTCATGTCGAAGCGCCAGCGATGCATGAAGCAGGGCTCGAAGTTGTCCATCGAACCGCGCCACATCGACGCGTGTCGACCCACGTCGCACACCACCTCGTCACCATCGACATAGGCGTTCAGAGGATGGAACACGTAACAGGGATCGATCTCGAACCACTTCACGTCGGCGTCGGTTCCCATGCGGGGCAGAATTCCGATTCGCGCGCCGTAGTCGTCGTCCCAACCGATGGGCGGCAGTCCCTTGGCCATGTTGTCCATGTTGAACACCACCGGAAGGTCCATGAAGATCGCGTGATCGCGGGTGATCATGAAGTCGTGCATCATGGTCCCCTTGGGTGTCGTGATGGGTGCCGAATGCACGAGTTCGCCCTTGGCGTCGAGCACGTGGTACGTCACGTACGGCGGCACGGCCCCGTAGCCGAAGAAGTGGAGTTCGTTGGTTTCCGGACACAGCTTGGGATGAGCAGTGAAGGCCGTCTTCAACCGGCCGCCGAAGTCGTCGGCTCCGATGGTCTCGAGTTCAGCGGACAGCTCCCAGGGAAGGTGTCCCTCCTCGAGCGCCCAGATCCGACCGGCGTGGGCGAGGACATGGGTGTTGGCTGCGCTCGCCGTGGGATCGAAGATGCAATCGGGATCCATGGCGTCGAGACCCTTGGCGAGTTTCGGAGTGCGCACGTAGCGGTTGCGATACCACTTGGCCTCACCCCCTTCGAGCCGGACGCCGTGCACCATGCCGTCACCGAAGAACCAGTGACCGGCCTCCCCACTCTTGGGATTCGACCCGTTGCGCACGTACAGACCCGACAGGCTCTTGGGGATCGAGCCCGTGACTTTGAGATTCGTGTCGGTCAACTCGTCGAAAACCGGTCCGTAGTTTCCGCGCAGGAACCACGGTGTCTGGCTGGTGCCCTCGAGCATGTCGGTCATGACTTTTCCTTTCGTCGGTTACTAACGATCACGAAGTGTCGCCCACCACGGAGCGACCTGGGCGGCGAAGCGTTGGGCGTAGAGACGGGTGAGCGCATTCTCGGCCGCCGAGAGATCCTGCGCGTTCGTGGGCGGTAGCGGCGATGCATCGGTCATCGGGTCGACCCATTCGAGACGTAGACCCTCCAGGACTCCACCGAGTCGTGGCGACGCAGCTTCGTGGTGGTCGCTCGTCTGATGCGCGATGAAGGCTGCGAAATCGGTGAACGACAACAACGTGTAATAGGTGCGGGGTTCGCTCCCCCGCCAGTACTCGTAGCGAAGCAGACCCTCTTCGCCAGCGTGACTCGCCGCATAGAGGTCGCGGGAGATCTCCTCGAAGGCGCGCTCGGAGCCTTCCTTCACCTTGAGATGAGCGAGGATCGTGGCCACGGGCGAACCGTAACAAATCAGCCGACGAGGCGTTCGCTGAGGGCCCAGAGTTGCCGGGCGCGCTCGAGGTCCACCGCCCGGGCGGCGACTCCGATTCCATCGGGGGCGTCGTCGGCGACGACGGGTGACACCTCGACGTCCTCGCAGTACTCGCCGCCCCGCCCCTCGAGCAACGGCGACGTGGCCGCCCACACCGATGTGGCGGCACCCTGCTCGGGCGACTTCCAGACCATCGCTTCGGAGCGTTCGCTGATCCGGGCCATGAGAGTGCCGACGACCTTGGGGGTCATGTACCGACCGAGCTCGGTCTGGATCACACCGGGATGCACCGCGAACGCACGAACGCCCCGATCGCGGAACATCTGATCGAGCGCCACGGCATGTAGAACATTGGCGGTCTTGGCCGCGCCGTAGGCGAGGAACGGTTCGTACGGTCGCCGATCGAAGTTGACGTCGTCGAAGTCGATGTCGCCCATGCGATGTCCGGCCGAACTCACGCACACCACACGCGATGGTGCTCCCGCGACCAGAAGTGGCAGGAGTTCGCGAACGAGGAGGAAGTGGCCGAGGTGATCGACACCGAATTGCGACTCGAACCCGTCGACCGTGAGCGCGAAAGGAGTGGCCATGATGCCGGCGTTGGCGATGAGGCCGTGGAGCGCGCGTCCGTCATCGAGAAGTTCACGGGTCGCCCGGCGCACCGACGCGAGCGAGCCGAGGTCGACCGTGAGCAATTCGAGATCGGCACCGTGAACCGTCGACTCGATCGTGGCTGCGGCCGCCGAGTTCTTGGTCGAATCTCGCGCCGCCATCACCACAGTTGCGCCGCGGCTGGCCAGTGCTCGACTCGTTTCCAGACCGAGACCGCCCGACGAGCCGGTGACGAGGAAGCGCCGACCGGCGAGGTCGATGTCGGCGAGGACGTCGTTCGTGGTGGAGGTGGCTCCGAAACCACTGTTGGTCGGTGAGTGCTGCTGGTGGGCCATGGTCAACCGTACGCCTACCCGAGCGATCCGCCGGCGAACCAGCTCTCGAACATCGGCTTGATCGCACTCCACACGAGTTCGACGATCAGACCCGATGGTGGCTGCACGTACGTGAAGGCCCCGAAGCCCTTGGCCGGTTCGGCTTGCGCCATCAGGAGTTTCCACCCGGCATCGACCAAGGCCTTCGTCTCGCCGGCCACGTCATCGGACCAGAGTCCGACGTGATGAAGGCCCGGATGCTCACGTCCGTCCCAGATCGATCCGGGCGCGCCCTCCAGCAACTCCAAATGCTGAGGACCCTCCGACGAGTAGGTGAACTTGAGCGGGATGCTCACGACACCTTCGTCGGGCAACCACACGTTCTGTTCACGCTCCTGAACCGAACACCACGTCACGCCGAGTTGCGGGCCGAGTTCGACCATGGCCGACTCGAGATTCGGAACCCGGATTCCCTGGTGGTACATCCGCTGAAAATCGATCATGTCGATGCCCTCCTCGGCGACTCGTCGTCGGTGGTTCTCAGATGCGTCGTTCGCGTCCGGCCCAGTAGGGCGCGCGCAAGGGCTGCTTCTGAATCTTGCCCGTACCGGTGCGCGGGATGTGAGCGACGAAGTCGATCGAGCGCGGAGCTTTGTAACCGGCCAACAACCCGCGGCAGTGCGCGATGAGTTCGGCCACGAGGGCGTCGCTCTGCGCGACCCCTTCCACGACCTGCACGAGGGCTTTCACGCTCTCGCCGAATTCGTCGTCGGGAACACCGATCACGGCCACGTCCTCGACCGACGGATGAGCGGCCAAAACACCTTCGATCTTGGCCGGGTAGATGTTGACCCCGCCACTGATGATCATGTCGATCTTGCGGTCGGACAACCAGAGATAACCCTCGTCGTCGATGTATCCCACGTCGCCGGTGGTGAAGACGCCGGGTTCGAGATGAGCTGAGCGGGTCTTCTCCTCGTCGTTGTGGTACGTGAAGTCGGTTCCCATCTTGTTGCGGAAGTACAGGGTTCCCTCACCCGATCCGGCCACGCGATTGCCTTCGTCGTCGACCACGATCACCTCGACCGAGTCGAGTGGCTTACCCACACTGCCGCCCTTGCGCAACCATTCGTCGGCGGGGATCACCGAGATGATCGAACCTTCGGTCGAGCCGTAGTACTCGGTCACGTTCGGGCCCCACCACTCGATGATGCCGCGCTTCACCGCCGGCGGACACGGCGCCGCGCCATGCCAAGCGACCACGAGCGACGATCCCGAGAATCCACGACGAACGTCGTCGGGCAAGTCGAGCAGACGCTTCATCTGCGTCGGCACCAGGTGCACGTTCGTGCACTGATGACGATCGATGAGATCGAGGACCCCGGCCGAGTCGTACTTGTGCTGCATGACGACCGACGATCCGTTGATCATCGGTAGGTACGAGAACGCCCACTGAGCCGAGTGGTAGAACGGCCCGCACAGCAGCGTCCGCCCGGGAATCGGGACGAAGTTCGAGAATCCGGCCGCGACCAACTTCATGATGTCGGGTGTCATGGCCAGACCACCCGACAACATGCCCCGCACGCCCTTGGGTCGACCGGTCGTGCCCGAGGTGTAGAACATCGGGCCGCCGAGCATCTGATCGTCCGGCTCTTCAGTCGAGCCGCTGCTCACCAGATCCTCGAACCCGACGAATCGGGAGTCGTCACGCAGTGACGAACCGGTCGGGGTGCGCACGCCGACGACGACCTCCACTCCCGCGCCGCGTGGATCGGCCAACGCGGCACCCACGGCGTCGTCGAAGCGATCTTCCACCACCACCGCCTTGGCGCCAGCGTCGGCGAAGACATAGGCGAGTTCGTCGGCGACCCAATGCCAATTGACCGGGACGTAGGTCCAGCCACCGTGGGCACAGGCCTGCGCCATCTCGATCCACTCGCACTGATTGCCGACCACGACGGCGATGGTGTCGCCGGTCTTCAGACCTCGAGAACGCAACGCGTTCACGAGGCGATTCACACGTTGGTCGAGTTCGGCCCACGTGACCGAACGCCGGTCGTCGATCAGCGCAACGCTGGAACCACGATCACGCGCGTGCTCGGCGGTGAGGATCGCCATGTCGGACCCGTCAGCGCGACAGGATCGTCACGCCGGAGATACCGGGCGCTCCGTACACATGGGTGTACGCGACCTTGGGGTCGTTGGGAACCTGACGCGGTCCGGCGTCTCCCCGGAGCTGCAAGACGTTCTCGTAGACCTGACGCAGACCCGACGCACCGATCGGCTCACCGTTGGCCAGACATCCTCCGTCGGTGTTGACCGGGAACTTGCCGCCGATCTCGGTTTCGCCGGCCTGGATCATCCATTCCTGTTCGCCGTGCTCGCAGAAACCGTTCTCGGCCATGTGCATGACCTCGGCTCCGGCCTCGGTGTCCTGCAACTGTGCGAGGTCGACGTCTTCGGGTCCGATGCCGGCCATCTCGAAGGCGGCCTTCGATGCATCGACGGTCGGACCCGCGTTGTGCTCGATAGCGATCGACGGCGCGAGCACCTCGAAACTGCCGAAGCGTCGGCTCCGCACCGCGGCGGCCCGCAGGTACACCGGCTTGTCGGTGTAGAGATGCGCTTTGTCGGCGCGACACAGGATGAGAGCCACGCCACCTTCACCCGGATTGCAGAACATGTACTGGGTGAGCGGATACGAGAGCATCGGCGAATTGGCGATCTCCTCTTCGGAGAGGGGCTTGCGCCGCCACGCCATGTCGTTCAACGAGCCGTTGCGGAAAGCCTTGGCCGAGACTTTGGCGAGGGTGTTGTTCGTGATGCCGTATTCGTGCATGTAGCGGTTGATCTTCATGCCGAAGAACTGAGTCGTGAGGGCGAGGCCGGTCGCGCCGTACCAGTCGCCGAGACCCGAACCCTTGGTGTTGACCCGGAACGCCCCGCGCTCGTGCTTGTCGAAGCCGACGGCGATGCCGAGGTCGAAGACTCCCGAACGGATCGTGTTGTAGGCCGAGAACAGCGCCGACCCGCCGGTCGCGCATCCGTTCATCACGTTGATGAACTGCAGACCAGTGAGGCCGAGCAGCGACACCATGGTGTCGGCGGCGCCGGCGGCCATGGAGCCACCGAAGGCGAACTGCATGTCTTCCCAGCCGACACCGGCGTCGGCGCATGCGCGCCGAACGGCGGTCACACCCTGATCCATGCCCGAGACGCCTTCGTGGCGGCCGAACTCGTGCATTCCGATTCCGACGATTGCGACGTCGATGCTCATGATTCTCTACTCCTCGATCCGTCGAACTCAGGCCACCGGCGCGAACGCGAAAGTGACGATCTCGTTGCCTTCTTCATCCTTGGCGAGCGGGATGATCACCATCTCCATCTCCATGCCGATCTTCAGTTTCTCCGGGTCGGCTTCGGTGAGCCGAGCCTCCACCTTGACCTGACCCGGTAGTTCGACGTAGCCGACTCCGAAGGCCTTGAAGGTCTTGGGATTGTCGTCGCCGGCATACGGCGGCGCCTTGGGTGGGAAACCCTGCACGGTCCACGTCCAGAGCGTGCCGCGACGCCCGAGTTCGACCGTCTCGGTCTTCTCGCCCGTGCACTTCGGACAACCGGACTGCCGGGGGAACATGTGATTCCCACACGACACGCAACGACTGCCCAACAGGTGCGGCTCGTCGGACGGCCACGTGAACACGCCCTCGGTCACGGGAACCTGCGCCATGAACTCCCCCATCCACGTCGTCCGGACCTCTCCGGACCCCGCTGACCTTAGTGGCGACTCGCCGACCGCGGCTCACCGGGCCGGTCGCCGTCTCCGACGGGCTACGGTTCGCCCATGGTCCGACCCGATCAGCACGATGCGACGCTCTCGGCGTCCGAGGCAGCCGTCGCCGAGCGGGCGATTCGACGATGTCTCGTCGACTACTGCCGCGGCATCGACCGATGCGATGCCGACCTCGTCGCCTCGGTGTATCACCCGGACGCAACCGACGATCACGGATCCTTCGTGGGACTCGGAATCGATTTCGCCCGTCGGGCCACCGGAAAACTCCGCACCTACGCTCGCGCCACCACCCACTTCATCGGCGAGCCGGTCATCGACTTCGAGTCAGCGTCGGTCGCGCACGTGGAAACTCCGGTCCTGGCCTGGCACCGGGTCGCCGACGACCGCGGCGAGTTCCTCGAGAACTTCTGCGGTCGCTACTTCGACCGCTTCGAATGCCGCGACGGCGACTGGCGAATCGCCGATCGCCGTCTCACCCACGACTGGGACAACAAAGTTCGCGTCGAGAACGCGTTCCCACCGGGCACCTTCGCGCCGTCCCCGCGCGCGACCTGACCGGAAGTCCAACCGACGCCACGCCGGACGGACGGGGTCGCCCTTTCTCGTTTCCGAGAAGTACCGTTTCCATTCGTCCGCCGTACCGGACTTCCCGATCGAAGGAGCCAACGTGTCCCGACTACCCACTTCGTCGGCCGAGATCACTCCGGCTTGGCTCACCGCCCGCCTCCGCGAGACCGGCACCATCGACTCCGGCACCGAAGTCACCACGATCGAGCGCGACCTCATGGGTGCCGGCATCGGCTTCATGGGTGAGGTCGGACGCATCAAGGTCTCGTACTCAGGTGGCAACGGGCCGGCGACGATGATCTGCAAGATCCCGACCCAGGACGCCAACATCCGCGGCATGCTCGCCGCCGCCCGCGTGTTCGAACGCGAAGCTCGTTTCTATTCAGACCTCGCTCCGGCACTCGACGTCGTACCGAAGGCTCTCGGCATCGCGTCCGATCTCGAACACGACGATCACGTGCTGATCCTGCAGGACCTCGGCCACCTGCGCGTGGGCGACCAGGCCCGCGGCGTCGACGAGAAGGACGCCCACGCGACGATGCTCGCCGCCGCGCGATTGCACGCGCGCTATTGGCAGAACGCCGACCTCGACCGCATCGACTGGATGCCGATGGCGAACTCGGAAGGCATGAAGATCGGCCGCGAGGTGTACCAGGCTTCGCTCCCCGGCTTCTTGCAGGTGTTCGCGCACGCGATCGACCCCGACATGGTTTCGCTCATGGAACGTTTCGGCGACAACGTGCATCAACTCCTCGATCGCATCGCTGCCATGCCCAACACGGTGGCGCACTTCGACTTCCGGCTCGACAACCTCTTCTTCGACGACCGCTCGGGAGCCGTCTGGATGATCGACTTCCAGACGTCGAGCAAGGGTGGCGGCGCCTACGACCTCGGTTACTTCATGAGCCAGAGCGTGCCAATCGACATTCGCCGCGCGCACGAAGAATCACTACTGCGCACCTACCACGACGAGATCGTCCGCCTCGGTGTGACCGGCTACTCGTACGAGCAACTGTTCCAGGACTACCGCGTGGGCGTTCTCTACGGCTGGATCATCCCGGTCTACGCGGTCGGCACGCTCGACTCGTCGAGTGAACGCGCCATGGCGCTGTGGACCGAGGTCATCAAGCGCGCCCAGGCCGCGATGCGCGACCACTCGGTGGCCGACTTCCTGATCTGATCAGGCTTCGGGTAGCGGATAGTGCAGACCGGGGATGCCCGCGGCGAGCGCTTCGTACCATTCCGGTCGCGGCTGCACGCCCGGATAACCCTTACCGACCTTCTCCAGATCGCCCTTGTTCCACTCATGGTGAATCGGAGGAATCTGGTAGTAGCCATTGGCCGCGTTGGTCCCACCGTCGACGAGTAGGTCGTGACCGGTGATGTAACTCGCCGCATCCGACGCGAGGAACATCACGGGCGCCACGATCTCCTGCAGATCGCCGATGCGGCGCATGGGCGTGCGACTCGCGATCCACTTGTCCATGCCGAGGGCCTCGAGCGCCGGACGGACCATCTCGGTCATGATGAAACCAGGGGACACCGAGTTCACCCGCACGCCACGGTCGGCCCATTCGCAACCGACCTGTGCGGTGACGTTGCGCAAGCCGCCCTTGGCCGCCGCGTAGGCGATGATGTTCGACTCGTTGGCGCCGCTGCCCATGATCGAGCAGATGTTGACGATGGAGCCCGACTGGCGCTGCAACATGTGATGTCCGACTTCACGCAGGAACATGAACGCTCCGGTGAGGTCGATCGAGAGGATCCAGTTCCAGGTGGCGGTGTCGTAGACCTCGGCCGCCAGGCCGCGCAGGTCGCTCACCCCGGCATTGTTGATGAGCACATCGATCTTGCCGTGCTCCTTGATGCCGGTCTGAACGACGCGCTTCACGTCGTCCTCGACCGCGACGTCACCGGTGGCAACCGTGACCTTGCTGCCCAACTTGCGACAGCGATCGGCGACGGCCTCGAGCATGTCCTTGGAGCGCGCGGTCAGAACGAGATCGGCACCCTCCTTGGCGAATCCTTCGGCGAATCCCTCGCCGAGTCCGTACGAGGCTCCGGTGATCAGAACGGTCTTTCCGGTGAACTGGCCCATGTCTCTCCCCTTGGATCGGGCGCGTCGGGCGCCCGGCGAGACACTAGATCGCTACTCGCCGAGGCTCCGCACGGGAAGTTCCATGTGCAAGAGGCCGCCGAGGAAACGTTCGAGGTCGCCCGCGAAACCGGCCGACCGCATCTCGTCGGCCGTACGTCGACTGCCGAGCAGTCGCAGGCACTCGAAGGCCGATCCACTCCACGTGAGTTCGGGCTCGCCGGTTCCGACCACATAATCGCGACCACCGAAGGAGATGCCGACCGCGGGAAGTCCGGCCTTGGCCAGATCGGCTTTCACGAGATTGAGGCCGAGTTCGGCCGCGACCCGCACCCCGTCGGCATCTCGATCACCCGGACGTCCCACCGCCGCGCGCAGATCGTGTTCGTGGACCACCGTGTCGTAGGTCAGACCCCACAGCGGACCCGGCGCGGCTTCGATCATCGCCTCGAACGCGGGCGCGGCCGACGACCATTCCTCGACCACCGACGCGAGTGACCGCGCTCGACGTTCTTCCACCTGACGATCGACCCACGGTTGGGGGTCGCCCTTCGGGGAGTTGCCCGATCCGAGGTCGACCGCGATGCCGGTCACGTGGGAGAAGAGATCCTTGACCGACCACTCCGGACACGCTCCGACCACGAGGGCGGTCTCTTCTTCGTTCAGGTCGGCCGCGATCCGTTGCATGCGCTCACGCGCGTTGCGGTACTCGGCGGCCAATACCGAACCCGGAAACTTTCCGAAATCACCCATGGGATTCTCCTCACTTCTTCAGAATTTCTCGCATGCCGTTCCTACACGATGCGACGTGCTCGGCGGCGTTGTCCCAGCCCGTCGCCGAGGGGACCTCGACCGACCACGGCACTCGCGTACCGGTCGACCTCAGGGCGGCCACGAATTCGGCCAACTCGAATTCACCCGCACCCGGGGCGACTCGGTTGGCCAGGCAATCGCGGTAGTAATCGGACTCGAGCGGCGTGCGGGTGCCGTCGTTGAACTGCACCCCGGTGATCAATTCACCCGGCAAGGCCGCGATCGCTGCGAGGTCGCGTGCACCTCGTTCGTGATGCCACACGTCCACACAAATCCCGCCGTTGGGTCGATCGGCTTCTTCGACGATGCGCCGCGCATCGTGCACCGAGATCACGTCGGTGAAGGGCAGGAACTCGAGCCCCACCACGAGACCGTGGTCGGCTGCCCGATCGCACAGTGACCCGAAGGCCCGTGCCCCGCTACGAACGTCGCCGGCCGGTCCGATCACTTGGAGGTACCGGCATTCGAATGCATCGGCCATGCGCCAGGCGACTTCCTCGAGGCGCGCCGCCCGCTCTCCCCCGGGTCCATCGGCGCCCAGACCCGACACGACTTCGATCTCGGCCAGACACACACCGTGCTCGGCGAGGAGGTCACCCAACCGACTCGGTGCCCACCCTTGCTTTTCGAGTTCGGCGTACTGCCCGACGAAGAGGCCGATACCGGGGAATCCGTTGCGGGCGGCCAACTCGATGCGATCCGCGATCGGATGCATCGGGGCGAGGGTGAAGTGGCTGAGGATCAACTCCTCGGGGCCGAGTCGACGCGGATTAGGTTGATCCACGACCCCAGTGTCGCACAGGGCGGAAGCGGGTCGAGGGGGCGTCATGTCGGGGAACGGTTCCGGTCGACTGAAGGACAAAGTCGCGGTCATCACGGGTGGGGCCAGTGGCATCGGTGAAGGAACCGTGCTCCGTTTCGTCGAGGAAGGCGCTCGGGTCGTGATCGCCGACGTTCAGGACGAGCCGGGTCGCGCGCTCGCCGCCCGCCTCGGCGACGCAGTTCGATACGTGCACACCGACGTGACGGTCGAGTCCGATGTGGCCAGTGCGGTCGATGCCGCCGTCGCCGCGTTCGGTCGGCTCGACGTGATGTTCAACAACGCCGGCATCGTCGGTGCGGTCGGGCGGATCGCCGAGACGTCAGCCGATCAGTGGGACCGCACGGTGTCGATTCTGTTGCGAGGCGTGTTCCTGGGCATGAAGCACGCCGCGCGCGTGATGGTTCCCCAAGGCAGCGGAGCCATCGTCTCCACCTCGAGTACGGCGGGCATCCTCGGCGGCCTCGGTCCGCACTGTTACACCGCGTGCAAACACGCCGTGATCGGCCTCACCAAGTCGGTGGCTTCGGAGCTCGCCGCCCACGGCATCCGTGTGAACGCCATCTCGCCCGGCAACACCGTGACGGCCATGACCTCGGCGGTCATGACCGGTGATCCGAACGCGATCGACATGGCGACCAAGCACATCGCCGCTGGTTCCCTGCTCGGTATCCCCGGTCTTCCGGTCGACATCGCCAACGCCGCGGTGTTCCTCGCATCGGAGGAAGCCCGCTACGTGACCGCGCACACCCTCGTGGTCGACGCCGGTCAGACTGCGATCGGCGGTAACGGTCGCTTCCATCAACAAGATGCCGTCCTCATGCGCGAGGCCGGCATCCGCGAACGCGCCTAGAGACGCGGGTCCACCAGCACCTTGGTCTGCACCGACTGACCACCGGCGAGATCGGCCAGCGCGGCATCGAGTCCGTCGAGTCCGATCGTCGATGAATGAAGTGGTTCGGTCCGGAACCGACCATCGGCGATCATTCCCATGGCCATGTCGAACTCTTCGTTCGTGTAGGCCAAGGCCGAAGTGACGGCGATTTCCTTGATGAGCCAGGCACCCGGCGAAATCGGTGCGTTCTCATCGGCCAGACCGATGAGACACATCGAACCGCCCCGCCGGGCGAGGTCGACCGCGGATTGCACGGCGAACGGACGACCGACGCACTCGTAGACGATGTCGGCACCGAGGCCATGGGTGAGTTCTTTCACGAGAGCATCAGCCGGCGCGCCCGGCTCGACCGCGTGATGCGCGCCGAGGCTCACGGCGAGGCTCCGTCGCTGCTCGTTGGGTTCGATCACCACGACCACACCGGCACCGGCCGCTCTCACCCATTGCATGGTTCCCAGACCAATGGGTCCCGCACCCTGCACGACGGCGACATCGCCGAGTCGAAGTCCACTTCGACGGACGGCATGGAAGGCGACCGTGGTCGGCTCGACCTGGGCCGCCTGCGCGTCGGACAGCCCCGGATGAGTGCGAACCACCCGCTCGGCGGCCACCGCGATGCGACTCGCGAATCCGCCGTGCGGTGGCGCGAGCGGATCACGACCGAGGGCCGACATGAACGACACCATGCAGCGATCGGATTGCCCGGCCCGGCACGGCGCGCAACGTCCGCACGCCGGGGCGACCGCCACGACCACGCGATCACCTTCGGAGAAGTCCTTCACCTCACGACCGACCGCCGACACGGTGCCGGCCCACTCGTGGCCGCAGATCGCCGGGTTGTAGGGCTGGCCCGATTGATACGCGTGGATGTCGGTTCCGCAGATGCCGCAGAGCGCGATGTCGACCACCACACCGCGATCGGCCGGTGTCGGATCGGGAAATTCGACCAGATCGACCTGGTGTCGACCAGTGATCAGCGCCGCGAACATGGTGCCCCCTTCCGGGACCCGTCGCCCCGTCACTTCGACCGCAACAGTAGGTGACGTATCGCCTATCGTTCGCCCCGTCGGGTCGGCCCGACGCAACTCTTGGGGGAAACATGGCACTGATCGCCATCGAGGCAGCCATCCGCATCAACGATCCCGCGCAACGCGATGCCGCCGTTGCCGCGTCGATTCCCTTCCAGAAGGCGACGCGCGACGAAGAACCGGGTTGCATCGTTTACTGCTTCGCCGCCGATCCGGTCGAGCCCGACCTCATCCAGGTGTACGAACTCTGGGAGGACGCCGAAACCCTCGCCGCGCATTTCGACCACCCGAACTACCACAACATGCGCGACATGCTCGGCAAGTTCGGCTTGAAGTCGGCCGTGAGTCGCAAGCACCGCATCGACGCCTCGGCTCCGGTGTACGGGCCCGACTTCAAAGCCACGTCGTCGTTCGACTGACGCGATCAGCCCGCTTGGGCCACTTCGCGGGCCCAGCGATAGTCGGCTTTACCCGACGGGCTCCGGTACACCTGATCGACGAAGACCACGATGCGCGGCGCCTTGTAGTCGGCGATCGACTTCTTGACGTGAGCGATGACATCGTCGGCGGACAGCACGGTGCCTTCGACGCGTGACGCCACGAGCGCGACCTTCTGCCCGAACCGCTCGTCGGGCAAACCGACGGCCACGCAGTCGACGATCGACTCGTGCGACCGCGCGGCCACCTCCACTTCCTCGGGATAGACCTTCTCACCGCCGGTGTTGATGCACACCGAACCGCGCCCGAGGAGACGGACCGAACCGTCGGCATCGATCTCGGCGTAGTCACCCGGAATCGTGTAGCGAACACCGTCGATGGTCCGAAAGGTGCGCTCGGTCTTCTGTGGATCACCGAAATAACCCTCGGGCATCGAGCCCGATGCGGCGAGCACACCCGGTCGACCCGAGCCGAACGGAATGCGCTCCCATGTCGTCTCGTCGAAGAGAACCGTGTTGGGCGTGGCCATGAAACGGGCCGTCTCGGTCGGACTCTGTCCCGGCATCGTCATGGCCACTGCGAAAGGGCCGCCCTCGGAAGCTCCGATCATGTCGAGAACGAGCGCCGCCGGGGCGCGTGACATGAGCGCGCTCTTCATCTCACTCGAGAGCGTGGCGCCCGTGGACACGATGCGGGTGAGTGACGAGAGGTCGTAGCCCGAACCCGCGGCTTCGGCCCGTTCGAGTTCGGCCACGATCGGCCGGGCGAAGGCGTCACCGACGATCGAGACCTGACTCACCCTTTCGCGTTCGACCAGACGCAAGAGCTCCGAGGCATCGAACTTCCGGTTGCCGAGCAACACGACCGTACCGCCGAGCACGAAGGTGGAGAACGCGAGGAACATCGCAGTGCCGTGCATGAGTGGTGGCGCGGTCATGTTGACCGGACCTCGTCCGGCCGCTTTGAGTTCGACCGCGACCCGCGCGACTTCGGCCGGGGTCTCGGGAACCGCGAGTCCGATCGACGCATACCCGGTGAAGGCCAGAGCTCCGAACAGGCCCCGATGACTCCAGACGACTCCCTTGGGTAGTCCGGTGGTGCCACCGGTGTAGAGAAGGAGTGAGTCGCCGCCCGATCGGGCGATGGGTGCCGCGGGAGCCGCCTCCACGAGAGCGTTCTCGTAGGACACCGCACCATCGAGCAAAGGCCGTCCGTCTCCTGCATCCACCTGCAACAGGAGACGAAGACCGGGCAGACTGCGCCGCGCCTCGTCGACCACATCAGCGAATGACGAGTGGAACACCAGCGCCGTCGCTCCCGAATCCGACA
Source organism: Actinomycetota bacterium (assembly GCA_005787035.1). Taxonomy (GTDB): domain Bacteria; phylum Actinomycetota; class Acidimicrobiia; order Acidimicrobiales; family Ilumatobacteraceae; genus Casp-actino8. The sequence goes on from SYCI01000074.1 coordinate 29,635, forward strand.
GCACGTGCACGATCTCGGGCGCCTTGTAGCGATAGTTGACGTTGACCGTGCTGGCCCGCACCTTGAACGACGCGTAGGCCGACTCGAGATACTCCGGACAGTTGTAGAGCAATTGTCCGACCTTGGCGTCGTGTCCGACGCCGTGCGCGTCGAGCACCGTGGCGAGTCGGGCGGCCCGACCGTCGAGTTCGGCCCACGTGATCCGCGCGTCACCGATCACCACCGCGACGTGGTCGGGTTGGGCGGCGGCCAGCGCTTCCCAAAGAGTCGCCCAACTCTCGTCGAGCACGATCAGCCTTCGGGGACGAGGTACGGCTCGACGGCGTCGAGCGAACGACCGTCGGCGGTGAGGCCTTCGATGATCGTGTCGTCGATGTGTCGATGAATGAGCCGCATCCGCGCCTCTTGATAGAGCCCGAATTTGAGCCCCTTGGCCGCCCGCTTGGCGGTCATCTTCAGACCGAGCTGCACCTTGGGCAGGTTCTCCATGTCCTGTTCGAACACGGATGCCAAACCACCCATGCCCTCGGCCTCGTGCCACGACTGCTCCAGCCGGAGACGTTGGATCGGCGCCGGTTGTGGTCGTTGCTGTCCGTCGGGCACCGGCATCATGCGGATGACATCCATGAAGCAGGTGTCGGGCGTCGGGCCCGGTCGCCAGCGATACACGAGCGATTGTCCGATACCGGCCCACGGCGCGAAGGCGGGGAACAAGTGGTACAGGTGCGCGTCGAGCATCTCGGAGTCCGATGCGGTCGAAAGATCGACGCCGAACATCGGTCCCATGAACGAACGGAACACCTCGGCCACGACTTCGCGCGCGCTCTTGCCGTCGGGGACCGCCACCGAACCGCGGGTCGATCGGGCCGAGAACTCGAGGTACGCATCGGCCACCTGTTGTTCGGTGAGATTGCCGAGATGCGGGCTCTGGATCCCGAAGCCGTTCACGAAACGGGTCACGAAAGGTGACTCGGGCCAGATCGAGTACTCGCTGTTGGCGTCGCCGGCGAACTCGAGGATCTGCGGATGGGTCGCGATGACGTGATACCCCTCGGCGAAGGCCTCCATGCAGACCTTCCAGTTGGCCGGAACCTCCTTGACCGCGTGGAAGGCCTTGTAACGATTCTCCATCCGGAAATCGCGGTCGAAGTGTTCGACGAGTTTGCTGGCCACTTCGTTGAAAGGCGTGGCTTCAGGATCGAGATTCACGAAGACGAAACCGCACCACTCGGCCACCTGGGCCTGAGGCAGGCACGAGTCGGGCTGCTGCCACACCTGCGGGAAGTCCCATTCGGCCGGCAGTTCGGTGAGATTGCCGTCGAGGTCCCAGCGCCAACCGTGAAACGGGCAGCGGAACGAAGCGACGCGTCCGTCCTCGGTGCGCAACTTCGTACCGCGGTGCAGACACGAGTTGTGGTACGCCTTGATCGAGCCGTCACGCGTGCGAACCACGATCACCGATTGATCGGCCACGTCGTACACGACGTGGTCGCCCACCTGCGCGAGTTCGTCGACCGTGCACGCCATCTGCCAGGTCTTGGTCCACATGTACTCGTTCTCGAGCGCCGCGAATTCGGCCGACGTGTAACGGATCTTCGGGACATCGACCTTGCCCTGCGGTACGTACGAGCTGTCGCGGAGCGACAACGGCACTTCGCGCGAGTCGGCGGCCAGGAGATCCTGGACGCTCGGTCCGTGGCTGCGTGCGGATCCGATCGAGTCGTCGATCGCAGTCATGACTTGCCTCCAGCGGATTCGAAGAGTTTGCGGGCGGTGACGTAGTCGGCCTTGCCGTTGGGTGCCCGCGGCACCGTGGCCACGAACACGAGTTCCTTGGGGACCTTGTAACTCGAGAGTTTGGTCTTCGTGTAGGCGATGACCTCGTCACTCGTCGGACTCTCGGATCCCGCGGCCACCGACGCCACGCCTACCACACGATTGCCGTACTTCTCGTCGGGCACTCCGAACACGAGACAGTCGGCCACCGACTGGTGTGTCTTCACGGCTTCCTCGACTTCTTCGGGGAAGACCTTCTCCCCCGCGGTGTTGATGCAGTTCGATCCGCGTCCGAGAAGGTTGATGGTTCCGTCGGCCTCGACGGTCGCCATGTCGCCGGGGAACGAGTAGCGCACGCCGGCGATCTCCCGGAACGTACGCGCCGACTTCTCGGGATCCTTGTAGTAGCCGAGCGGAACGTTGGCTCCGCTCACCCCGACCATGCCCACCACACCCGATCCGGGCACGACTTCGGTGTCATCGGGTGCGAACACCTTCGTGTTGGGCATGGCCCCGAACTTGGCGGTGGTGTTGACGTTGTCCTTGGTGGCCATCGTCTGGGCCATACCACCCTCGCTCGAGCCGAGGATGTCCATCACGATCGCGCCGGGCATGTGTTCGAAGATGCCGGCCTTGATCTCGGCCGAGAACATGGCACCCGTCGAGACGATCGTCGTGACCGACGAGGCGTCGTAGGGGACGGTCGCGGCCTTCTCGCGCAGCGCGTTCATCATCGGACGGGCGAAGGCATCACCCACGATGACGAGTGAGCTCACGCGGTGCTTCTCGATGGCGCGGAACATCTCGTGCGCATCGAACGAACGACCTTCCAGCAACACGACCTTGCCGGCCATCAGATGCGGCAGGAGTGCACCGAGCCAGACGCCGGTGCCGTGCATGAGTGGGCAGGCCGGAATCGCCACGGGTTGGCCGACCGCGGCGTGCATTCCTTTGGCGGTCGCCGCGATCTCGGCGACCGACGTGAAGGGCCCGCGACCCATGGGGCCGGTGTAGAACGCGAGGAAGCCCTCGGTGAACGTGCCCGTTGCGTACATGACTCCCTTGGGCATGCCGGTGGTGCCACCGGTGTAGAGCATGTAGAGATCGTCGACGGCTCGCTCCTGCCGAGGTGCCGGATCGTGGCTCGCGATCACGTCGTCCCACGCGCGCGCTCCGGGTACCGCTGCCGAAGGCCCGTCGGGGACCTCGATCAACAGACGCAACTTGGGCAACCGGTCCTTGATGCGACCGATACGGTCGCCGAGGCTCGCATGGAACACGACCGCTTCGCAGTCGGCGTTGTCGAGCAGGTACCAGAGTTCGTCGTCGAGGTACCGGTAGTTGACGTTGACCGGGGTGACCCGCGACTTGAACGCCGCGTACTGAGTGATCAGGTACTCCGGGCTGTTGTACATGAACATGCCGACCTTGGAACCGACACCCATTCCGTGGGCCGCGTAGGCCCCGGCGAGACGGGCGGCCGTCTGGTCGTAGTCGGCCCAGGTCACGTCGCGGTCGCCGCACGAAACGGCCACCGCCTGCGGCATCGAGTCGGCATGAGCCTCGAAGATGTCAGCGAACGTCAACACGGTCGTCTCCCCCTTTTTCACTGGCGTGTGTCCCCGAGCCGAGCGTAGTTCGGTGCTGGACGAAAGTGATCACCGAGTCAATAATGAAGCCATGACGGCTCTCGACCCCCGACCGGCCCGGTCCCCCGGTGTCACGTATCAGGAACTCCTCGACACCGACACCCATCCGGTACCCGACGTCCTGCGCCTCGAGTCGCCGCGGTTCCTCGGCGACGACGACATCCCCATCGACCGCTACATCTCTCGCGAGTGGCACGAACTCGAGCGTGAGCGGCTCTGGATGCGCGTCTGGCAGTTCGCTTGCCGGGAGGAACAGATCCCCGGACCGGGCGACCACGTGGTCTACGAGATCAGCAACCTCTCGTTCATCGTGATGCGCCAGGCGGACGGCTCGATCAAGGCCTTCCCCAACGCGTGTCTGCATCGTGGACGTCGGCTCAAGGATTACGACGGCCACTGTTCGGAGATCCGCTGCCCGTTCCATGGTTTCGCGTGGGCGCTCGACGGCCAACTCGCCGACGTGCCGGCCGGCTGGGACTTCCCGCACGTCGACGAACGTCGCCACGAGGACTTCATGCTCCCCGAGTGTCAAGTGGGCATCTGGGCCGGATTCGTGTTCATCAATCCCGACCCGGATTGCGAACCGTTCTCCGATTTCATACGCGGTCTCGACGAGCAGTTCGAAGTCTGGAACCTCGCCGACCGCTACATCGAGGCCCACGTCACCAAGATCATCGGGGCCAACTGGAAGATCGCGCAGGAGGCGTTCTGCGAGGCGTACCACGTGAACGCCACTCACCCGCAGATCCTCTATTACCTCGGCGACACCAATTCGCAGGTCGACATCTGGGACAACTTCTCGCGGGTGATCACCCCGGCGTGCACACCGAGTCCGCTGCTCTGGTACGAGGTCTCCGAGGACGAGATGATGAAGTCGATGCTCGACGTTCGCGTCGATCAGGAGAGCCCGATCTCGATACCGGCTGGTGCATCGGCGCGGGCGATCGGTGCCGCCGGTGCGCGTGAGCGCTGGCGCCCGGTGGTCGGCGCTCATGTCGACCAGATGAGCGACGCGGAATTCATGGACAGCATCGACTACACGGTGTTCCCGAACTTTCATCCGTGGGGCGCGTTCAACCGCATCGTCTACCGCTTCCGCCCGAACGGCGACGATCATCGCTCGTCGATCATGGAAGTCATGTTCCTCGCCCCCTTCAAAGGTGAGCGTCCGGCTCCGGCCGAACGCCGCGATCTCCGGATCGACCAACCATGGACCGACGCCCCCGAACTCGGCATGCTCGCCAAAGTCTTCGATCAGGACGTCTTCAACATGTCCAAGGTCCAACTCGGACTCGAGACCACGTTCAAACCCGGCATCACACTGGCGAACTACCAGGAGGCCAAGGTCCGCTGGTTGCACCAGAAGTTCGGCGAGTGGATGGAAGGTGACCGGTGATGCGCGGAATCGTTCATCCGTTCAGCAAGGCGCTCTACGAACAAGACGGCCACGGCAACATCCGTGTGTCGAAGGACGGCAAGTGGGGCGTGTTCGGGACCGACGGTCACCACATCGAGGGCGAGATCCGCGAATGTGATCCCCAATTGTGCGGTTGGGTCGGTGGTCCCCAGATCGCCAACCACCGTCTGGCCCAGGCGCCGATCGACCGGTGACCGTCTCGGTTCAGGTCGTCACCGGCGGCCATCCATTCGAAGCCGATCCTTTCTTCGCGGTCTTCGATTCGCTTCCCGACATCGAGTGGTCGAAGGCGAACACGCCGAGCGTCGGTGCCGACGTCGTCGTCTTCTACGACATGCCCGGACTTCGCTTCACCGGCGGCGTACCACCGGTCGAGTTCCCCGAACCTTCATCAGAAGTACGCGACGTTTTCACTCGTCTGCAGAATCACGGCACCGGACTCGTCTTCATGCACCACGCCGTGGCGAGTTGGCCGGCTTGGGAAGGCTTCGCCGAACTGATCGGTGGTCGCTTCCACTACCAGCCGGGCACTCTTCGCGGCGTCGATTACCCCGACTCGGGTTACGTGTTCGACGTTCGCCACACGGTGTCGGTGCTCGACCCGTCGCATCCGGTCTGTGCCGGGTTGCCGACGAGCTTCGAGATCGTCGACGAGCTCTACTGCTTCCCGGTCTTCGAGGACTCGGTCGTTCCGTTGATGCGGACCGACTTCCCGGTGCGCGACGCATCACACTTCTACTCGGCCGATCTCGCCATTCGCGGTCGCCGCAACGACAACGAAGGTTGGACCCATCCGCCCGGCAGCGATCTCGTGGGCTGGATCAAACCAGCCGGTAACTCACCACTCGTGTATCTCCAGTTCGGCGACGGCCCGGTCACCTACTCCGATGCGAACTTCCGCCGTGTTCTCGGCAACGCGATCGGTTGGTCGGCTTCGCCCGCGGCCCGAGCGTGGGCGCGAAGCCAGTAATCAGGTCCAGGTGTCCCAGCGGATGAACTTCTCCGCGGGCACCCGCTTGGCAATCTTGAAGTCGGTTCCGATGGTGTAGGCCACCGGGAACAAACCGGCCTGGGTGTACTGATCGAACGGAATACCGAGGAGGTCGGCGGCTTCCTTCTCGTTCGGGAGATGCAACGTGGTCCAGGCCGAACCGAGACCACGCTCGCGGAGCGCGAGCATGAAACTCCACACGGCGGGCAACAGCGAACCCCATGCCGACGCCTGCCCGAAGGCCGGTGTGCCGGTGTCGAGGCGACCGGCGATCAGCGGAATGAGAAGAACCGGAACCTGATCGAGAACGTCGGCGAGGTACGTGGCCGAGTCGAGGATCCGCTCACCCTGATCGTCACGCTTGGGCCGATTGGGATCGTTGATGTACGGATAGAAGTTGGCCCGGTACATGTCGGCCAGAGCCTTCTTCTTGACCGGATCCTCCACGAACAGCCAACGCCAGCCCTGCATGTTCGAGCCAGTGGGCGCCTGATGCGCGATCTCGACGCACTCGACGAGCACGTCGTGCGGAACCGGCTTGGTGAGGTCGAGTCGCTTGCGTACCGAACGTGTCGTGGTGAGCACTTCGTCGGCGGTCAGTCCCAGTTTCATCACTCTCTCCCGTCACTCGGCCGAACTGGCTCGAGACTTCATCCACTCGGTGGTGGCTTGCCCCATCTTGGTCCCGTCGTAGCCGATTCGCTGGGTCGGAACCACTTTCAGGATCACCCGACGCGGTGAATCCAGGAAATCCCGGAAGGCCTCGGCGCGTTTGCCCTTGCCGCCCATGATGGCCTCGGCCAAAGCCGGGTAGAACCAGTCCTTGGTCGCTTGGTCGTCGAGAATTTCGCACGTGCCCTTCCAGGTGACGGTCATGTTGCGCGGCAGGGACGTGCCGGTGGAGGTCACGACCACGCACACACGCGGGTCGCGGCGGACCGCCGAGATCCGAGCTCGCTGCGAAGAAGCCGTCAACCAGAAACAACCGTCGTGCCACACGTACGACATGATCACTCCGACCGGCCAACCCTCCTTGTTCGACCAGATGAACGTGCATTCGTTGTGCGCAAGAAGGAGACGCTCCTCCATGTCGTCGTCGAGTCCGTAGACGGTGACGTCTTCGTAGTTCTCGGGATGTTCGGCCATGGTCCTTCTCACTCTCTCTTCGGTTCGTTCGCGATCAGCGTTCGGAAATCTCGCGGGGGGTGAACTGCCCCGTGTTGGCGGTGATGCCGCCGTCCACGGGCACCACGGCGCCGGTCACGAAACTCGCCTCGGCCGAGGCGAAGAACTCGATCACCGCCGCGACTTCGTCGGCCCGACCCCAGCGTTGCAGCGGGATCGCCCGGCGCAACGACTCGTATACGGCCGGCACCGCGCTCAGTCCCTTGGTCATGCCCGTCTCGGTGGGTCCGGGGCACACGACGTTCACGTTGATCCGGTCGGCGCCGAGATCGAGCGCGGCTCCCCGTGCGAGGTTGATGGCCGCGGCCTTGGCCGTGTTGTACGGCCACATGTTGGGGTCGGCTCCGATTCCCGATGTCGACGCCGTGACCACGATGCGTCCACCGCCGCGACGGCGCAGCGCCGGGACCGCGGCACGTATTCCGAGTAGGACTCCACGAACATTGACCTCGAGTGTGCGATCGAAAACTTCGAGGGGCATCTCCACGATGTCGCCACTCGCCGGCACTCCGGCGTTCAACACGATCGCATCGAGTCCGCCGAAGACGTCCTCGGCGCGGTGCACGGCATCGGAGTTCGTCGATTCGTCAGTCACGTCCCCGGGTACTACTTCGACCACACCCGGGCGCGCGAGCGATTCCAGCGCATCGCCGGCCCGATCGACGGCTACGACTCTTTCACCGCGTGAGCTCAGACGTTCGACCACCGCCCGGCCGATACCCGACGCAGCGCCGGTGACGATCGTGACGCGCGTCGAGTTCATGACGAGAACCTACGACCTCGACACCGCGTCGATCGGGTCCGGACGGCGCACCTTCCAGCGAATCGGAAGGGTCGTGAGTCCGCGGAGAATGAACGGCTCGTTGACGGCGACCGGACCCACGAGTTCGATCTCGGCGAAAGTGTCGACCATGAGTCGCAGCGCCAATTGCGCCTCACGTCGGGCGAGCGCGTTTCCGATGCAGTGGTGGACTCCCCACCCGAAGGCCAGATGCGGACGCGATCCGGGCGTGAATCGATCGAGTCGGATGCGGTGGGGGTCCTCCCACACGTCGGTGTCACGGTTGGCCGCCGCGAAGAGCAATTGCACCTTGGTGCGCTCGTTCAGATCGTGATCGCCGAGTGGACACGCGTCGCGATTGGTTCGGAACAGACCCTGAACCGGTGAATCGAAACGCAGGAACTCCTCGACGGCGAGCGGTATTAGGCCGGGATCACGACGGATCGCGTCCGCCAACGACGGATCCTGAATCAACCGGTACAGCATGAGTCCGATCAGACTCGCCGTCGTCTCGTGACCGGCCACCAGAACCTGCTGGGCGAGTTGACGGACTTCCCCGTACGAGAGCTCACCGGCCCGATGGGCTCGGGTCAGCACCGACACCAGGTCGTCGGGTGGCTCGCGACCGGCGTCGAGCGCGGCCGTGCGTTCGGCAACCAGTCCGTCGACGATCGAATAGATCCCTTCGTTGGCGCGCTCCACGAGTCGAAGGTCGCCGCCACCGAGACCGTTGACGATGTCGTCGGACCACTCGCCGAACCGTTCCCGATCGGACGCGTGTACACCCAACATCTCGGCGATCACATCGGCCGGAAAGGGGAACGCGAAGAGTCGCACGAAGTCGCCTTCACCGTCGCGCGAAAAGTTTTCGTTCCACATGCGGCGACCGATCTCTTCGACCCGGGGTGCGAGCGATGCGATGGCCGCCGGACGGAACCCGTCCTGCAGAACCTTGCGCTGGCGACGATGATCGGGATCGTCAGCAGCACCGAGAACTCCGCCGTTCTGTACGAAGATCCCCGGTCCGTCCCCGTTCAGCCATTGCTCGGGTTCGAGAAGCATCTGCAGGACATCGGCGTGCTTGCTCACCACGAAGAACGGCGGAGAGACCGACTCCTCCCGGTGAACGGGACACTCCTCGAGCAGACGCCGGTGGCCGATCGATGGTTCGAGATCGTTGGCGTGGGCCAGATGCGAGTAGCGCTCCACGGATCGGGTGTCGGGGTCAGTACGGGAGGGTGCCGCCGTCGACCGGGAACAGACAGCCCGTCATGTTGCGGGCGGCATCGGATGCCAGCAACACCGCGACCGCGGCGACCTCTTCCACGCGATTGGGTCGCTTGATCGACGATTCACTGCAGAACATCTCGATGAGTGCCTCGTACGAACCGACACCCATGGCCTGGGCCGAAGCCGGACCCGTTTCGCGCACGATGTCGGTCTCGATGATCCCCGGCAGGATCGCGTTCACCGTGATCCCGAGTGTGCCGACCTCGTGGGCCGCCGACTTCACGAGTCCGTTGACCGCGTGTTTGGTCGCGACGTAGCCCGGAAGTCCGGGCTTGCCGAGTTTGCCCTCCACCGAGGACGTCACGATGACGCGCCCCGCCTGGCGCGGGATCATGTGTTGCAGCGCGCGGCGCATACCCCAGAAGACGTGGTTCAGGTTCCAGTCGATCTCGAGGTTCCATTCCTCATCGCTCATCATCGAAACCGGCGCCGTGGCTTGCACACCACCCGAGTTCAGACAGCAGATGTCGAGATGCCCGAATTTCTCGATCGTGAAGTCGATGAGACCTTCCACGACCGATTGCTTGGCGGCGTCCCCCGGGAAGAACGCGGCCCGTGCGCCGGCGTTCATCTCGGCCAGACAACGTTCGCCCTTCACCGGGTCGCGTCCGTTGACCACCACCGTGGCCCCCTCGGCGATGAAGGCCTCGGCCATGGCCCGACCGATGCTCCGGGTTCCGCCGGTGATACAGGCCACTTTTCCTTCGAGCTTGCCCATCAGGATCTCCTCTCCACTCGGTGGTACTTCAGTAAGGCGACGTTCCGCCGTCGATCGAAATCAGTGAACCCGTGATACCGCCACCGATCTCCGAAGCGAGGAGTACCGCGACGTTGGCGACGTCCTCGACCTCGTTGATGCGTTTGATCGCCGAGTCGGCGGCGAAGGTTGCGAGCAGCTGGTCGTACGTGAGGCCCATGGCCGCCGCCGCACCCGCGCCTCCCTCTTTCACGATGTCGGTCTCGATCACCCCGGGACACACCGCATTCACGGTGATACCGAGCGGTCCGACCTCCTTGGCGGCCGACTTCGTGAGTCCGTTGACCGCGTGTTTGGCGGCCACGTAGGTCGACATGCCGGGTTTACCGGCCTTGCCTTCCACCGACGACACGTTGATGACCCGTCCGTATCCCTGCGGGATCATGTACTTGAAGGCGCGCCGCATGACCCAGAGCGTGTGCCACAGGTTCCACTTGATCGCGTCGTCCATGGCTTCGTCGGTGAGTTCGGCGACCGGCGCGAATCCAGCGGCGCCGCCCGCGTTGGCGACCAGGATGTCGATTCGTCCGAAACGTTCGACGGTCCCGTCGACCACCGCTTCGCAGTCTTCGCGCTTCTTCACGTCGCCGGCGATGAAGTGGGCTCGATCACCAGCGTTCAGTTCGGCGAGCGATTGGGCGGCCTTGGCCGGATCACGTCCGTTGATCACCACCCGGGCTCCTTCGTCGAGGAATGCCTTGGCGATCGCCAAGCCGATACCGCGGGTTCCGCCCGTCACACACGCGACTCGTCCGTCCAACGTTCCCATCCGACACCCCCTCGTCGGCGGGCCCCCGCCCGCGGGCGAGAGCGTAGACGCTCAGCGAGGGTCGGCGAGGAGGGATCCGCGCAATGCCGACTTGGCCGCCGCGATGGCCGTTCGGTGGTGGCGCAGGTCGTCGGAGGCCACATCGGTCAGGCCGGCGAGCGTGGTGAGTAGGAACGAGAGCACCATCGATCGGTGCGACCGGGCCACGTCGCCGGCGGCCACGGCCTCCTCCACCAGTTCCACCACGAACTTCTGGGTCGGCAGTTGGGCCTCGTCGAGGGCGACACGCATCTCGGGGTGGCGGCGAGCGTCGATGCGGACCGCCCCCAGAAAACGCGCGTACGACGGATCTTCGCCATTCAGGACGTGTGCCGCGTCGAGGACCGCGTCGAAGCGCTCCAGGAAATTGGCCCGACCGGAGACGGCGTCGTTGAAGCGGGTCGACACGAGACTTTGCGCGTCCTCCAGGACGGCGACGTAGAGATCGGCCTTGGATGGGAAGTAGTGATAGAGCGCAGCCGGCGTGACCCCGGCCTGATTGGCGATGTCGCGGTTGGTCGTGACCTCGTAACCGTGGACGGCGAAGGTCTCCCGGGCGATGGCGAGGATCCGACGGCGGGTCTCGGCCGAGTCGGTTGCCGGCGGACGGCCGAGTTTGCGAGGTTTCTTGGCGGCCCGCGGCATACGACGAGTATGGCGAGGCACGCCCCCGCCGAACGGGTCGAGCGATCGGGGCACGGTTGCCTTACTGATCGGATGGTCAATTACGGTGGAGTCGTGAGCGCCTCACCGATCCCCACCCTCGAAGACTTCACCCGGGAGGCCAAGGCCTGGCTCGAGGCCAACGCGGAATATCGGTCGAGTGGCACCGAGGACAAGGACCTCGTGTGGGGTGAAGGTGAGTTCTCCGTATCGGTCTTCCACTCACTGACCTACGAAGAGGAGAAAGCGCTCCTCGATCGGGCGAGCGGTTGGACGCGCAAGAAGGCCGAACGCGGTTATCACGCCATCACCTGGCCGGTCGAGAACGGAGGGCTCGGTCTCCCCCGCGAGTACGCCCGCGCGTTCTCCAGACTCGAAGCGCAGTTCGTGACGCCCACCGGCCACGAGACCCACAGTGTGACCGTCGGTCTCATTGCACCGACCATCAACATCTACGGGACACCCGAGCAGAAGGCCGACTTCGTCGGTCACTTCCTCGCCACGCGTGATCTCTGCTGCCAGTTGTTCTCCGAACCGGGCGCCGGTAGCGACCTCGCATCGCTCGCGTGCCGGGCCGAACGCGACGGCGACGAGTGGGTCATCAACGGACAGAAGGTGTGGAGTTCGGGCGCGCAGTTCTCGAAGTACGGAGAACTCATCGCGCGCAGCAACGTGGATGTGGTGAAGCACAAGGGAATGACGGCCTTCATCATCCCCATGGATCTGCCCGGAATCGAGATTCGGCCGATCAAGCAGATGAGCGGCGGACAATCGTTCAACGAGGTCTTCTTCAACGACGTTCGCATCCCGGATTCGATGCGACTCGGACCCGAAGGTGAGGGCTGGAAGGTCGCACTCACGACCCTCGGTTTCGAACGCGATCATTCCGGCGATGGTGGTGGCGGCGGCTCCCGGGTGGGCGGTTCGTGGCGCATCCTTCTGGCGACCGCACGAGCCATGGGTGTCACATCCGACCCGGTGATGCGCCAAGAACTCGCCAAGGCCTACAGCCACTTCCGCATCGAAGGATTCGTCAACCGACGCGCCGCCGACCTGCGCCGCTCGGGTGCGCCCCCGGGACCCGAGGGCTCACTCGGCAAGATCATCTGGACCGAGGGCATGCGCATGGTCACCGACGTGGTGTCGCGGATCCTCGGGCCTTCTCTCGTGGCCGACACCGGTGAATGGGGCACCTACGGCTGGGGCGAGCACGTACTCGGCGCTCCCGGGTATCGCATCGCCGGCGGATCGGACGAGACACAACGAAACATCATCGGCGAGCGCGTTCTCGGCCTGCCCGGTGACGTACGCGTCGACAAGGACCTTCCGTGGAAGGACACCAAACGCTGAGGCGCCCGGGCGCCCACGTAGCGAAGTTCTCGGGAACCGTTCGTTCCCGTCGATAACAACAAGATTCACAACAAGGGGGAAATCATGGATCTCGGACTCAAGGGCAAAAAGGCTCTCGTCACCGGCTCGACCAAGGGACTCGGTCGGGCCATCGTGGAAACGTTGCTCGCCGAAGGGGCATCGGTCGCGATCTGCGCCCGTAACGCCGACGACGTCAAGGCCGCCGTCGCCGAACTCGGCAAGAGCGGGAAAGTCGTGGGCTCGGCGGTGGATGCCGGTGACTCCGAATCACTTCGCGCGTGGGTCGCGTCGTCGGCCGAGCAGCTCGGTGGCATCGACATCTACGTGCACAACACGTCGGGCAAGCCGGCTCGCAAACTCGAAGGTTGGATCAACAACTTCAACATCGACCTCATGGCTCTCGTGCACGGTGTCGAAGCGGCCACACCGCACCTGGCCAATGGTGGTGGTTCGATCGTGAGCATCGGTACCACGGCGACCACCGAGCACTTCGGTGGTGGTTCGGGCAGTTACAGCGCCCTCAAGTCGGCAGTCACCAACTGGACGCTCGGTCAAGCCCAGGTGCTCGGCGCCCAGGGCGTGCGGTGCAACGTCGTGTCACCCGGACCGATCTTCGTGAACGGCGGCGACTGGGACATGATCAAGCAGCACATGACGCCGTTCTTCGAGTCGACCGAAAAGGCGCACCCGGGCGGTCACATGGGCAATCCGGCCGACGTCGCCGACGCGGTGGCCTTCCTCGTGAGCGATCGCGCGAAGCACATCAACGGCGTGAACCTCACGGTCGACGGCGGCTTCCTGAAGCGCGTCGACTTCTGATCACGCGATGAGTTCGTCTGCTCCCGGACGCCGTATCGACGTCACCTTGGTGGCCGGCGGCAAGTACCACGACATCGACTTCGCGCGGCGCGAGTTGCTCGGCCTCCTGGCCGAACACGACGAGTTCCGGGTTCGAGTCCAGCCCGACTACGAAGACACCGCCGGAATCTCGGCCTCGTCGATCCTCGTGTCGTACACCTGCGACGTCCGACCGTCCGAGAAAGCACAGCGTGAAATTCGCTCGTGGGTCGAAGGTGGCGGACGTTGGGTCGCCTTGCACGGCACCAACGCCGCACTCACCTTGGGTGGACCCAACGGTGTCGAGGCGCCACGGGTCTTCCCGTTGTGGGCCGAGACCCTCGGTAGCCAGTTCGTGGCCCATCCGCCGATTCAGCCGTACTCGGTGCAGGTGTCGGATCCATCCCATTGGCTCGTGTCCGGTATCGAATCGTTCGACACCGACGACGAGCTCTACCTCAGCGAGTACGCCGATCGGGCCGCTCTCCATCCTCTCCTCCACACCACCTGGCAGGGCGACGCGACCGGATTCGAAGAACACGACTGGACGTCGTGCGATCCGACGCACCTCGTGATGTATCTGCGCGACCTCGGGTCCGGCTCGATCCTGTACAACACGCTCGGCCATTGCCGGGGTCACTACGACATGGCTCCGGTTCTCGACTTCTACCCGCGCATCGAACGGTGCTCGTGGGAGAAGCCCGCCTACTACGAACTGCTGCGCCGCTCGCTGCGGTGGGCCCGCGGCCTGTCCGCCTGATCGATTCGTCCGTACACCAGCCACCCGAAGGAGACGCCATGTCCATTTCACCGGACAAACAATTCGACCTGCATCGCCGCATGGTCCGCATCCGCCTCTTCGAGGAGGCCGCCGGTCGACTCGCCGAGGCCAACCGTCTACCCGGCTTCCTTCATCTCTACGTAGGTGAAGAAGCCGTGGCGTCGGGAGTGTGTGGCGCACTGAACGACGACGACCACATCACGTCCACGCACCGTGGGCACGGACACCTCGTCGCCAAAGGTGGCGACTTCAATCGGATGATGGCCGAACTCATGGGCAAAGCCACGGGGTACTGCAAGGGCAAGGGTGGCTCGATGCACATCAGCGACCTGTCGCTCGGCATGCTCGGCGCCAACGGCATCGTCGGCGCCGGCTCACCGATCGCCGTGGGCGCGGCCTTCGCAAACAAGTACCGCAAACAGGGTCAGGTGGCCGTGGCCTTCTTCGGTGACGGCGCGACCAACATCGGCGCCTTCCACGAAGCGGCCAACATGGCCTGCGCGCTGCACCTTCCGATCGTGTTCGCCTGCGAGAACAACGAGTACGGAGAGTTCACCCCGCGCGACAAGACGATGGCCATCACCGACATCGTCGACCGCGCCGCCGGTTACGGAATGCCGGGAGTGATCGTCGACGGTATGGACGTGATCGCCGTGCACGAAGCAGCTCTCGAAGCCGTCGAACGCGCCCGCACCGGTGGCGGACCGTCACTCATCGAAGCCAAGACGTACCGCTTCTACAACCACCATGGCGTGCAGAACCTCGGCCTCAAGTACCGCTCGGACGACGAGGTTGCCCGTTGGAAGGAACGCGATCCGATCTTCACCCTCGAGGACCGGATGGTCGAGAACAAGGTCGCGACGCGACAGCAGTTCGAGGACATCTGGACCCAGTTGCGCAACGACATCGACAACGCGATCAAGTTCGCCGAGGAAAGCCCGGTTCCGGCCCCCGATCAGGTCCTGGTCGACGTCTACACCCAGAAAGCAGGCGCGCGATGAGCGACGAGCGCAAACTCCCGTACGTGATGGCCTTCAACGAGGCCGTCAGCCAAGCCATGGAGGCCGACCCGTCGGTGTTCTGCGCCGGTGAGGACATCGGCGCCTTCGGTGGCGTGTTCGGAACCTTCGGCGGTCTGCAGGCCAAGTTCGGTGCCGATCGAGTGGTCGACACTCCGATCAGCGAGCAGGCGATCGTCGGGCTCGGGGTGGGTGCCGCTGCCACCGGTCTGCGCCCCATCGTCGACCTCATGTTCATGGACTTCATCTGCGTCGCCATGGACCAGATCGTCAACCAGGCCGCCAAGTTGAAGTACATGTTCGGCGGCGAGGCGACGCTTCCGCTCACGATCACCACCGCCGGTGGTGGTGGACTTTCGGCGGCCGCGCAACACAGCCAGTCGCTCGAGGCCATCCTCTGTCACATTCCGGGTCTGAAGGTCGTGTACCCGTCGACGCCGTACGACATGAAGGGCCTCATGACGGCGTGCATCAGCGAGGACAACCCGACGGTGATGGTGAAGCACAAGCGTCTGCTCGGTATGACCGGTCACGTGCCGGCCGAGCGTTACGAGATTCCGCTCGGCAAGGCCAACATCGTTCGCGCCGGCAAGGACGTCACCGTGGTCGCCTATGGACGCATGGTGCACGAGTCGGTGGCGGCGGCCGAAAAGCTCGCCGCCGAAGGAATCGAGTGCGAGGTCATCGACCCGCGCACGCTCCAACCGCTCGACACCGAGACCATCGTCGAGTCGGCCAAGCGGACCAACCGCGTCCTCGTGGTTCACGAAGCCGTGCGTTTCGGTGGTCTGGGTGCCGAGATCGCCGCCCAGATCCAGGAGCAGGCCTTCGATTACCTCGACGCGCCCGTGGGCCGAATCGGTGCGCCGTTCTCACCGGTGCCGTTCTCCCCCGCCCTCGAACAGCACTACATCCCCGATGCCAAGGCCATCGAAGCCGGAATCCGCGAAGCGCTCCTGCGAGTGGGAGCCTGACGCGGATCGTGTCGACCATCGGCATCATCGTCAACCCGAACGCGGGTAAGGACATTCGCCGCCTCGTGACCCCGGCGACGCACACGTCCGATGTCACCAAGGTGGGCATCGTCCGTCGCGCCATCGTGGCCGCCGCCGAAGCCGGTGCCGAACGCATCCTCGTGGCACCCGACACCCATCGACTCGGCGAGCGCGCCGCCGAAGGACTCGATGCCGTGGTGGAGATCGTGGACGAACCCGTGACCGGTTCGCGGTACGACACCATCGGTGCCGCCCGTCGCTTCTGGAAGGAGCAAGCGGGTGCAGTCATCGCGCTCGGCGGTGACGGAACGTCGCGCGACGTCGCTCTCGGTTGGCCCGACGCTCCACTCATCGCCATCTCGACTGGCACCAACAACGTCTATCCGAGCGCGATCGACGGAACATCGGCCGGAGCCGCGGCCGGTTACGTCGCCACCGGCGCGGTGTCCATCGACCTCGTGGGGCGGCGCAGCAAGCGCATCGTCGTCCACATCGACGACGCCGATTCTTCGATCGACGACGTGGCCCTGGTGGACCTCGCGTTCATCGACGCCGACTTCGTGGGTGCTCGCGCCGTGCGCGATCCGCACACCATCCGCGCCGTCGTGGCGGCGGTCGCCACGCCGGCCTCGACCGGACTGTCGGCCATCGCCGGTCGCATCCATCCGGTCGATCGTTGGGAGACCGGCGGCGTCTTCGTCCGCCTCGGCGACGGCGGTCGCCGTGTTCGCGTCCCTCTTGCCCCCGGCTCGTTCACCACGATGGACGTCGCCGAAGTTCGTCCGTTGCGCGACGGCGAGGAAGTCACGCTCACCGGGCGCACGATCCTCGCCTTCGACGGTGAGCGCGATCGTCCGGTGTCGCCGGCCGGTTCGGTGACCTGTCGGGTCGAGAGCAGCGGACCGTTGCTCATCGACGTCGAGAACACCCTCATTCGTGCCGCCCGCGACCGCCGATTCGACACCGGAACCCTCTCATCGACCGGAGAACAACATGGCCACTGAATTCATCATGCCCAAGCTCGGCCTGACCATGGAGGAGGGCACGATTCTCGAATGGCTCGTGCCCAGCGGAGCCAACATCACCCCCGGCACGGCCGTCTTGCGTATCGAGACCGACAAGGTCGAGAGCGACGTCGAGTCGGTCGGTGGTGGAATCCTTCATCAGATCGCCGATGTCGGCAGCACGCACGCGTGTGGCGCGGTGATCGGCTACCTCTTGGCCGAAGGTGAGGCACCGCCGGCCGCAGCGCGACCCGCCGCTCCAGCCGCATCCGCACCGTCTCCCGCCGCTCCGGCGAACACTGCGCCGAGCGCTTCCGCGCCGACTGCGGTCGCACGAACGGGTGGTCGGATGTTCGTGTCGCCCAATGCTCGCCGGGTCGCCGCTGAACTCGGCGTCGACCTGAACACGGTGGCCGGAACCGGACCCAACGGTCGCATCGTCTCCGAAGACGTCGAAGCGGCCTCGCGTCGACCTGCACCGAGTCGCCCAACGGTCACCACACCGATCGCCACCGGCTCGTCGTCGTCGAGCGGTGTGCTCGCCACGGCGGCCGCCCGTCAACTCGCCGATCTTCTCGGCATCGACCTCGGCGCGGTTCCGGCCGATCCGAGCGACGGTCGTGTCAGTCGCGACGCCGTGGCCGCCTACGTACGGCAACGACTCGCCGCCGGCGCGAGCAAGTCACCCGACACGGCACTCGCCCCGGCTGCCCAGACGCCGACGAGTATGAAGCGCATGTCGGGTATGCGGGGCACGATCGCCAAGCGGATGCACTCGTCGTTGCAGCAGATGGCCCAACTCACCCTCACCATGGATGCCGATCTCGATCCGGTGATCGCCGATCGCGCCGGCCGCGAAGGTGACGCGGTGGTTCCGGGTTTCACCGATTACGTGCTCGCCGCCGCGGCCCGCGCGCTTCGCGCTCATCCGATCGTCAACTCACAGGTCACCGACGACGGCATCGCTCTCCTCCCCGACGTGCACGTGGGCCTCGCCGTCGCCCTCGACGAAGGACTCGTGGTTCCGGTGGTTCGCAACGCGGATCGCATCGACCTCGTGACACTGGCCCAGGAGACCAAGCGTCTCGCGACCGCGGCTCGCTCCGGGAGTCTCGCCCTCGGTGATCTCGAGGGAGGAACGTTCTCGGTCAGCGCGCTCGGCATGTTCGGTGTCGATGCCTTCACACCGGTGATCAACCCGCCCAACACGGCGATCCTGGGCGTCGGCCGCTTGCGCGACGATCTCGTTCTCGGACCCAAGGGCAAGGTGTCGAGCGTCAAGCGACTCACCCTCAGTCTCACGTGGGATCACCGGGTGTTCGACGGCGCACCGGCGGCGCAGTTCTGCCGATCGATCGTCGAATTCCTCGCCGATCCGGCGAGCGTCGACCGCCCGGCCTAGCCGCGCGCGGCCTCGAGAACCGGAAGGAACCGCTCGGGAACGGCCAGCCAATCGTCCGGACTCGTGATGGACGACCAGAAATTGTGCTCGAGGGTGATCTCTTCGAATCCGGCCTCACGCGCGGCGATGGCGTCGGCAACCATCGCGGCCATGTTGTCGCCGTCGGCGGGAGCCGGAGCCGACGGCGCCTGCACGAACGAGCGCGTGAAGACCTTGAGCGGCCCGAGTCCGGGACCGCGCGAAGCATCGAGGGACTCGACGATCGATTTCACCTTGGTCGCGCGCATGCCGGCCGGGTTCCAGGCATCGAACCAATGTGCCGTGCGAGCGAGACCTTCCTTCGACCACATTCCCGACAACAACATCGGGCGTGGCGACTGAACGGGCTTGGGGTTGATACGCGACGGCGGGATCCGGAACGTGTCACCTTCGTACGACACCGGGTCGTCCTGCCAACACGCGAGGAGCGCCGGTATGAAATCGTCCATACGCCGACCGCGCGTCTCGATGTCGGTTCCGTTGGCTTCGTGTTCCTCGGCACTCCAGCCCACACCGAAACCGGCGATCAAGCGGCCATTCGACATCTGGTCGAGGGAGGCGAGCCGCTGTGCGAGCGGGACCGGCCAGTGGTTACCGGCCACGAGGATGCTCGTTCCCAACTTCACACGTTCGGTCACACCGGCCACGAAGGCGAGCGTCTCGAGTGGCGCGTACACCGATTCGTATTCCGCCGGCGGCAGATTTCCACCACCGCCGTAACCGCGCTTGGGGGCGAGCGGGTACATGAAATGGTCCTGAACCCACAGACTCGAATACCCGAGAGCCTCGGCCCGCCGCGCGAATTCGAGAATCACGTCGCCGCGCACATGGCGGCCGAGCTGTGGCAGGCAGATGCCGACACCAGTCATCGACGACCTTCCCCTATTCGGTCACGAGGCGACCGGCCGAGATGCCTCGGCGGAAGAGCTCGGAGAGTTCATGGTCGGGGGTTTCGAGCAGCGCATCGAGCCAACCGTGGACGTACTGCGCGCCACCTTCGTTGCGCCCGAAAACGAATTCCTTCTTGGCTCCCGTCTTGACCGTGCGCTGGATCTTGAGGCCGGTCGCGTAGTCCTCGTCGCGCACGACCATCTCGAGGAACGCGATCTGCTTGTTGGCCGTCTCGATGTAGTCGTCGGTGAGCGGCGCGGTGGAAATGAAGTCGAGATAAGTGACCGACTCATCGGGGGTGGCGCCCGGAAAGATGCGTGCGACTTGGTAGATCTTGTGCTCACCGATCTCGAAACCGGCGATCGACGCGTGCGGGAAGATGCTCCACACTCCCCCGGTCAGCACCGAATCGGGCCACTGATCCTGGGGGATGTTCTCGAGCTTGGCCCACGGGCCGCGCGGTCCGGTGACCCGCTGATGCGGACCGACCCGATGGAACAAAGCGTCACTCGGGAAGTCCGGGCCGAAAGTGTTCTTGTGCAGAATCGGCAGATGGTAGAAGTCGACGTATCCGTCGAAGGACACCTTCCAGTTCGGTCCGACGAGACGGCGCGAGCCGAAGTGATTCATACCGGCGAATTCGCAGAACTCCAGCAGTTCGTCGTAGCCGGCGAGGAAGGCGTCGAAGTCGAGCGTGGAGGTGGGCGACAACACGACCCAGATGAGTCCGGCCCGCTCGGTCACCGGCAACGAGGTGAGGCCGAGGCACGACATGTCGATGTCACCGAAGTCGCTCTGCTTGAACACCCCGACGAGATCACCCTGCTGGTCGTAGATCCAGTTGTGATACGGGCAGGCGAACCGACGCGCCGAACCGACTCCTTCGTCGACCAACATCGCTCCACGGTGGCTGCACATGTTGACGAAAGCCCTCACCACTCCGTTGACGTCGCGCGAGATCAGCACGGGCATACCGACGATCTCGATCGCCTTGTACGAGTTCGGCTCTTTGATCTCGGCCGAGGTGGCGACGAGGAGGGGCACCCGCTTGAAGATGAGGTCGACTTCGCGCTGCCAGCGTTCGGGGTCGAAGTAATTCGCGGCGGGGATGGTCGTGACACCCTCGGTCTGATCGGCCGTGCCCGCCTTGTTGTGGGCGATCGTGCGCTCGGCCATGGCGATCAACTTCTTGCGACTCATCGAGTCCCCCTCTCCCCGTCCGTACCCTAGGTCGCCTCAGTCGTTCTGGAGCAGATGAACGAGACTGCTGGTGTCCCAACGACGTCCACCCCGCGCCATGACCTGGGCGTAGAACTGGTCGACGAGGGCCGTGAGCGGCAGACGCGCACCGTTGCGATCGGCTTCCTCGAGACAGATGCCGAGATCCTTGCGCATCCACTCCACGGCGAACCCGAACTCGAACTCGCCGCGGGCCATGGTGCGGGCACGGTTGTCCATCTGCCAACTCTGGGCCGCCCCCTTGCCGATCACCTCGACCACTTTGTCGACGTCGAGTCCGGCTCGCTGGGCGAAGTTGACTCCTTCGGACAGACCCTGAACCACTCCGGC
>SYCI01000075.1 GCA_005787035.1 Actinomycetota bacterium
CGGCCGCCCAGATGGGTCCGATCCAGAAGGATCATTCGCGTCGCGACGTCGTCGAGCGACTCGTGTCACTTCTCCGGAACGCGCACTCTCGTGGCGCCGAACTCGTGGTGTTCCCCGAACTGGCCCTGACCACCTTCTTCCCCCGCTGGTTCCTGGAAGACATCACCCAAGCCGACCACTGGTACGAGACGGCCATGCCCAACTCCGATACACAGCCGTTGTTCGACGAGGCACGTCGGCTAGGAGTGGGATTCAGCCTCGGCTACGCCGAGATCACCGAAACCGACGCCCAAGGCGTCCGTCATCGCTACAACACCCAGATCCTCGTCGAGCGGGACGGTCGAGTCGTTGGCCACTATCACAAGGTTCACATCCCCGGTCACGAGACCAACGAACCGCGACGACCGTTCCAGCACGCCGAGCGTTACTACTTCGAACCCGGCCCGGAGGGCTTCGGGGTCTGGCGGGCTTTCGGCGGCATCGTCGGAATGATGATTTGCAACGATCGCCGTTGGCCCGAGACGTATCGCGAGATGGGCCTGCAAGGAGTCGAACTCATTCTCTGCGGGTACAACACCCCGATCCACTACGTTCCCGATCCGACCCAGGACATCCTTCAGGGTTTCCACAATTCACTCGTCATGCAGTCGGGTGCCTACCAGAACGGCACTTGGGTGGTCGGCGTGGCCAAAGCCGGCGTCGAAGAAGGAGTGGATTCACTCGGTCAGTCGTGCATCATCGCTCCGAGTGGCCAGATCGTCGCCCAGACGCTCACCACCGCCGATGAAGTCGTCACCGCCGAATGCGACCTCAACTGGTGTGATCGCTACAAGAAGACGCTCTTCGATTTCGACAAGTACCGCCGCCCCGAGGTCTATCAACGCATCACCAACCAACGAGGGGCGATCCTGCCTCCGAGCTCGGGAGGATCGAGATGACCGGAACCAGCGCTGAAGCCGTGCCGTCGATACCGCTCATTGTCAACGGTCGTTCGGTCAGCGTCCGCGGCGATCACCCGCATCTCCTCGCGGCATTGCGCGAAGAACTCGACGTGACTTCCCCCAAGGACGGCTGCTCACCGTCGGGTCAATGCGGCTGCTGCACGGTCATGGTCGACGGCAAGGTGGTGGTGAGTTGTCAGCAGCCTCTCAACAAGGTCGCCGGCAAGACGATCACGACTCTCGAAGGTGTGGAGCCGGCCGAACGCGACAAGTACGCCCGAGCTTTCGCGGCATGTGGCGGCCTGCAATGCGGTTTCTGCATTCCCGGCATCGTGATGCGAGCCAAGGCCCAGGTCGACAAGAAGGGCGCCGACCTAACGAGAGAGGACATGTCACGTCACCTCGGTGCCCATCTCTGCCGATGCACGGGGTACGTCAAGATCCTCGAGGCCATCGAAGCCGTCGCCCAGGATCGCATTCCCGAGCCGAGCATCGAGGGCGGAGTCGGCGCGAGCGGCGCGAAATACGAGGCGGCCGAACTCGCGCTCGGCGACCGCGGTTACGTCGACGACATTCGAGTCCCGGGCATGTTGCACGCGGCCCTGCACCTCACCGCCCACTCACGGGCCGATGTCGTGGCCATCGACGTGTCGGCTGCCCGCACCGCTCCGGGTGTCGTCGCCGTCTTCACGGCCGCGGACATCCCGGCCGAGCTCCGAGTCGGTCTCATTCACAAGGACTGGCCGATCATGATCCCCGAAGGTGGACGCACGAGTTACGCCGGCGACGTCCTCGCCGTCGTCGTCGCCGATTCTCGGTCGAATGCTCGCAGTGCGGCCGAACTCGTGGTCGTGGATTACTCGGCCCTCGCTCCTCTGACCGATGCGCGCTCGGCCATCGATTCGTCCGAAATCGCTGTGTGGGGCACGGATTCGAACGTGCTCAGTCGGAGCACCTATCGGCGAGGGGATGTCGAGTCCGCGCTGACGTCTTCGGCCCATCTCGTTCGAGAAACCTTCACGACCCAGCGGATCGAGCACGCGTTTCTCGAACCGGAGAGCACACTCGCCGTACCCGGCGAACGGGACGGGCGCCGCCACTTGCACATCTATTCGGGTGGTCAAGGGGTGTGGGACGACCGCAATGACATCGCGCGCGTTCTCGGCATCGACAACTCTCAGGTCACGGTCGAACTCGTGACCAATGGTGGAGCATTCGGTGGCAAGGAGGACATGAGCAACCAGGCTCAGACGGCTCTGGCCTCCTGGCTTCTCGATCGTCCCGTCAAGTGCACGCTCACCCGCGAGGAATCGTTCCGGATCCACGCCAAACGCCATCCGATTCAAATGGAATACGAAGCAGGCTGCGACCCAGACGGTCGGCTCACCGGTCTTCGCGTTCGCGCGATCGGCGACAGTGGCGCGTACGCGAGCGTGGGCATGAAGGTCCTGGAGCGGATGGCCGGCCACGCGTCCGGTCCGTATCGACTCCCGACGATCGACGTCGAAGCCGTGGCCGTGCGCACGAACAACCCGGTGTGCGGAGCCTTCCGTGGCTTCGGTGCCAATCAGGCGCAGTTCGCGATGGAAGGTGTCCTCGATCGCCTCGCCGAGAAGGTCGGCATCTCCGGGTGGGAGATCCGCAAGCGCAACGTGATCAAGCCAGGGATGGTCTGGGGACCCGGTCAGATCATGGACGACGGCTGTCTCGGAGCCGAACGATGCCTCGACACCATCAAGCCTCACTATGACGCCGCGGTGGCGAGTGGGCGTCCGGTCGGTCTCGGGTTGGGGCTCAAGAACAGCGGTCTCGGAAATGGATTCAAGGAAGTGACCCGAGCCGTCGTCCACTTCCGGTCGGACGGGATCGTCGAGGTACGACACGGCTGGACCGAGATGGGTCAAGGCATCAACACGGTCGCCCGCCAAGTGGTGGTCGAGGAACTGAACATCGATCCGAGTCGCATTCGGGTCTTCGTCGACACGACTCGTGAACTCGGCTTCGGACAGACCACCGGTTCGCGTGGAACCCTCATGGGAGCTGGAGCGGTCAAGGCCGCGTGCGACACGGCCCGCGCCGCGCAATGTGCCGTCGGAGTGGACCACGTCGGCGAATACCGCGTCGACTGGACCGACAAGTTGGGTGAAGTCGAGAACCCCACCATTCACTCGACCTTCGGCTATGCGGCCCAGCTCGTGACCCTCGATCCCGACTCGGGGAAAGTGGCGCGTGTGGTCGCGGCCCACGACGTCGGTCGAGCCGTGAACCCCACCCTGTGCGAAGGACAGATCGAAGGCAGCGTCCACATGGGTCTCGGTTACGCGCTGACCGAGGATTTTCCGTCCGATCCGGAAACGGGCTTCCCGCTTCCCACAACACTGCGGTCGCTCGGCATCCTGCGGGCAAAGGACGTTCCGCCCATCGACGTCATCCTCGTCGAGTCACCCGAACCGAATTCGCCGTACGGCATCAAGGGTGTGGGTGAGATCGGTCTGGTCCCGACGGCCGGCGCCGTCGCGGCCGCTCTCCGGTCTCGTGATGGACAATGGCGCAACTCCCTGCCCATGAGTCCCGGCGGCTCCGAGGACTGACGTGTCGTCGACGACTTCGGGAATGGTGTGTGGCCACCACCATCTGTATTCCACGTTGGCTCGGGGCATGCCTGCTCCCCCAACACGTCCCGTCGACTTTCGCAGCATCCTCGAGCAGATCTGGTGGCGTCTCGATGTCGAGCTCGACCTCGAAACGATTCGCTGGTCGGCGATGCTCGGAGCAGTGGAAGCGCTGATGTCGGGGACCACCGGAATCGTCGACCACCACGAGAGTCCGAATGCCATCGAAGGAAGTCTCGACGTCATCGCCGATGCATGTGCCGAAGTCGGAGTACGAGTGGTGTGCTCGTACGGAGTCACCGAGCGCCACGGCGTCGACGGAGGTCGTCGGGGATTGGCCGAGAACGAGAGGTTCATCCGCGCCGGCGGACGGGGAATGGTCGGCGTTCACGCCGCTTTCACGTGCTCCGATGGGCTGCTCGACGACGCGGCCGGGTTGGCCCGTGATCTCGGTGTGGGCATGCACATTCACGTCGCCGAAGGACCCGACGATCGGGACGCCGGTCGTCGCCTGCGTGGCATCGCCGCCCCCGACTGGCTCCTCGTTCACTGCGTCGGTCTCGAGGAACCCCTTCCCGGTCGGATCGCCCACAACCCGCGTAGCAACATGAACAACGCGGTCGGCTACGCCCGTCCGGCTCGCTTCGGAGAATCAGTCGTCCTCGGCACCGACGGCATCGGTTCGGACATGCTCGAAGAATTCCGGCTGGCATACGTCGCTCATCGAAGCGACGACGTCACCGCATCTCCGGAGACGGCCTGGGCGTGGCTCACGAACGGTCACGATCTGATTCCCGAATGTCGCGACGATTCGGTGACGTGGTCCTACGACATGGCCGATTCCGCGTGGCACGTCGCATTCACTCCCGGGGTAAGGGCATTGCGTGTCGAGTCCGCCACCGGTGAGGTTCTCCTGGACAACGGTCGCCCCACCCGCGTGGATCTCGCCGAGGTCCGCGCCAAGGCGGCCGAAGCCGCTCAGAACCTGTTCCGCCGACTTTCATGAACCAATTCCCATCAGTGCACTCTTCCAAGGAACCAACATGACCAAACATCAACCCGTGGCCATCTATCTGCAAGATGCCCATCGGATCCGCGAGGGTATGGAATTCGCCCAGTACGCCGAAGCCAAAGGCTTCGACGCCGTGTGGCAAGCCGAAAGTCGTCTGGTTCGTGAAGCGACCGTGCCGATGGCGGCCTTTGCGAGCGTCACCCAGACGATCAAGGTCGGCAGTGGTGTCGTCGATTGCTGGAGTCGAAATCCGGCTCGTCTGGCCGCAACCTTCTCGACCCTCGACGATCTGGCGCCCGGCCGAGTCATCCTCGGCATCGGAGCGTGGTGGGACCCGCTCGCCAAGAAGGTCGGCATCGACCGCGCCAAACCCCTCCGGGTCATGCGCGAGATCGTCACGTCGGTGCGTGCTCTCCTCAACAACGAGACCGTCACGTTCGACGGAGAATACGTTCATCTCGACGGCGTCGAACTCGACTACGTCTACCAGGAACGTCGACCCAAGAACGTCCCGATCTACATCGGAGCCACGGGAATGCAGATGATGGAACTCACCGGCGAAATCGCCGATGGGGCCGTGCTCAACTACCTCGTCTCCCCCGATTACAACGACCAAGCCATCGAGGCCCTCGAGAAGGGCGCCGCCCGAGCGGGCCGTCGGCTCGACGACATCGATCGACCCCAACTCGTCGTGTGCAGCGTCCACGAGGATCGCCAAACGGCGATCGACATGGCCCGCCTCATGGTCACTCAATACCTCGGCCAGCAGCCCCACATCATGAAGGCCTCCGGGGTTCCACAGTCGCTTCTCGACAAAGTCGGCGAGGTCCTCACGTGGCCGGCCACCCACGAGCAAGTCGTCGCCGCGAGCAAGCTCGTTCCCGACGAGATCGTTCACATGCTGACCGCGAGTGGAACTCCGAGCGAAGCCCGGGCCAAGGTCGCCCACTACATCGAGCACGGCTGTACGTGTCCGATTCTGTACCCACTGGGAGACGTGAAGGCCATGATCGACGCTTTCTCCGGCTGGGACGGGAGCCCGCGATGACCGTCCTTGCTCCCCGAACCGTCGACGAACTCGAACGAATTCTCGCCGACTCACCCGACCACACGATTCTTAGTGGCGGCACCGACCTCATGGTCGAGGTGAACCTTCATGGTCGACGCCCGACGGCGATCGTGTCGTTGCGATCCGTCGAAGAGCTCCACGCGTGGACCTTCGACCACGAGCGAGTGACCATCGGTGCGGCCGTTCCCTACGCCACCATGGAAGTCGGTGAACTCGCCGGTTTGGTACCGGCTCTCGCGCAGGCGGCCCGCACGGTCGGTTCGCCGCAGATTCGGGCCGCCGGCACCCTCGGCGGCAACCTCGGCACCTGTTCGCCGGCCGGTGACGGACTGCCCGTGCTGTCGGCGCTCGAGGCCACCGTCCACATTCGGGGGAACGGAGACCGCCGTGACGTGCCCTTCGCCGACTTCATGGTCGGCGTCAAGCGCAATGCTCTTCGCGCCGGGGAGTTCGTGCACTCGGTCTCGATTCCACGAGTCGATGGTTGGCAGGGCTACGCCAAGGTCGGCACCCGTAACGCGATGGTCATCGCCAATGCTTCGACGTGTCTCGTTCGCGACCGATCGGCTGGTCGGGTCCGCGTGGCGCTGGGTGCCGTCGGCCCCACGATCCTGCGCTGTCCGGAGGCCGAGTCGTGGCTCGCAGCCAACTCCGATCTGCGCGGAAACACTCCCCCGTCGGCCGACGTACGAGCCGAATTCTCCCGTCTCGTGTCGCAGGCTTCGCGTCCGATCGACGATCACCGATCGACCGCCGAGTACCGACGTCATGCCGTCGGAGTACTCGCGCGTCGTCTACTGGAAAGGTCATATCAATGAGCACACCTTCGGGTATCGGCAGCGAGAACTACTCGCTCACGGTCAATGGTCGCTCCCACGACGTGAAGGATTCGTGGATCGGGGAGAGTCTCCTCTACGTGCTTCGTGAGCGTCTCGGACTACCGGGGGCCAAAGGAGCCTGCGAGCAAGGCGAGTGTGGAAGTTGCACGGTCGTCGTGGACGGCCGAGCCGTCTGCTCGTGTCTCGTCCTCGCGGCTTCCGTCGTCGACACGTCGATCGTCACCGTCGAGGGCCTGGGGGACGGTGGTCGATTGAGCGACGTGCAACAAGCGTTCCTCGACTGCGGTGGCGTCCAGTGCGGATTCTGTACTCCGGGATTCATCGTCGCCGTTCACCATCTCCTCGAATCGGTTCCCGATCCCGACGATCACCAGATCCGCGAAGCGTTGTCGGGCAACATCTGCAGTTGCACCGGCTACGGCCGGATCCTCGAGGCTGTCCAACAGGTCGCAGTCGCTCGGAGGTCCAAGTGAACACCACGAACACCATCGCCCCACCCCGCCCGGGAACCCTCGGCACCGATGCCTCCCGCCCCGACGGTGTGGCCAAGGTCCAAGGCGGCTTCGCGTTCAGCAGCGACATGTGGGCCGAGAACATGCTCTGGGGCGCGACACTGCGCAGTCCGCATCCGTACGCACGAATCGTTTCCATCGACACCACGGCGGCATGGAAGATCGCCGGCGTCGAGGCGATCATCACTGCCGACGACGTCCCGGGGCTGGCCACCTATGGACTGATCATGCAGGACCAACCGGTCTTCGCACGGGTCGGCGACACGGTTCGTTACACCGGCGAACCCGTGGCCGCCGTCGCCGCCGACCACCCGGAGACGTGCAAACGAGCTCTGGCCGCGATTCGCGTCGAGTACGAGGTGCTCCCACCCGTGCTCGATCCCGAGACGTGCATCGACGGAACGGCGCCGGTGATTCATCCCGACGGCAACGTCCTGCGCCATCAGCGGATCGTTTCCGGTGATCCCACCGTCACGGGCGACGTCGTCGTCGAGGGTTTGTACGAGGTCGGTATGCAGGATCAGGCCTTCCTCGGTTTGGAGGCGGCTCTCGCACTACCCGATCCGGGTGGCACCGGTGTCGAGCTCTACATCGCGACCCAATGGCTGCACGAGGACCGCAAGCAGATCGCCGCGTGTCTCGGACTCCCCGAGGACAAGGTTCGATTGGTGCTCGGAGGCGTCGGCGGGGCCTTCGGAGCACGCGAAGACATCAGTCTCCAGGTCCACACGTGTCTCTTGGCCCTGCGAACCTCACGGCCTGTTCGTATCGCCTACGGACGCGAGGAGTCGTTCTACGGCCACGTCCATCGCCATCCAGCCAAGATCTGGATGCGACATCATGCCGACCGCAGTGGTCGCTTGGTGAAGGTCGAATCGCGAATGGTCTTCGATGGTGGCGCTTACTGCAGCACATCGCCGGCGGTTCTCATCAACGCCATCACCCACACCCAGGGCCCCTACAAGTGCGACAACGCAGTCGTGGAGGGATGGGCGCTGCGCACCAACAACCCCCCGTGCGGAGCCATGCGTGGCTTCGGAGTCGTGCAGGCTTGTTTCGCCCACGAAAGTCAGATGGACAAACTCGCGGCCGCCTGTGGTGTCGATCCGGTCCGGATCAGACTCCTCAATGCCATGCAAACCGGCGATCGTCTCATCACGGGACAGATCGTCGACAGTGTCGCACCGGTCGCCGAGTGCATTCGTGAAACCGCGGCCATCCCTCTCCCGCCGGACATGGAGGCCGATCCGAACGTTCTCGATCTTCCGGGAGGAAGCGGTCGAACGGCCGATCGTCATCACATCAAACGTGGAGTGGGTTGGGGTGTCAGCATCAAGAATCTCATGTACAGCGAAGGCTTCGACGATTACTCGACAGCCCGTTGTCGGATCGACGATGGCGTCGTGACCCTCAAGTTCGCCACCGCCGAAGTCGGACAAGGCTTCGTGATGCTGGCCCAGCAGATCGCGCGGACGGTGCTCGGCGTCGACGAAGTGCTGCTCGACACCATCGACACCCAAGTTGGGTCGGCCGGATCGTCATCGGCGAGTCGCCAGACTTGGATGAGTGGTGGAGCGGTCGACGCGGCCTGCCGCGCGGCTCGCGACGAACTGTTCAAGATGGTTGCCGCGGACAACGGCCTCGACCCATCTCGACTGGCCATCGACGGCACCGACATCGTCGAGGTCGGTGGATCCTTCCGTCGTCCGGTCGTGCAGGCGGCGAGAGGTAAGCGCGTCGACGAAACGCGCGAGTACCACCATCAACCCACGGAAGATCTCGACGAGAACGGTCAAGGCAATTGCCACGTGGCTTTCGCTTTCGTGGCCCACCGCGCCGTCGTCGACGTTGACATCGAACTCGGGCTCGTGAAGGTCGTACAGGTAGCCACCGCCCAGGACGTCGGTCGAGTCCTCAATCCCAAGAGTTGCGTCGGTCAAGTTGAGGGTGGCATCGCCCAAGGACTCGGCCTGGCCGTGATGGAAGAGATCGTCGTACAGGACGGGCGAGTTCGAAACCCGAGCTTCACCGACTATCTGCTACCGACCTTCCTCGACGCTCCCCAGGTCGATGTGGTCTTCGTCGAGGAGTTCGAACCGAAGTCACCTCTCGGCGCCAAAGGAGTTGGCGAACCACCGTGCATCTCGGTCACGCCGGCCATCGCCAATGCGATACGCCAGGCGACGGGACGGGATCTTCCTCGGGTTCCGGTTCGGCCTTCGGACATCTGCCTCTGATCGACGACTTCTCGAATCTCCGATTCACGTCAAGCCAAGGCGCTCCATGAGATCGTCGGGTGCCTCGATGCCGGCGAGTTCGTGCCGCAAGAGTTCCGTGGCTTCGCTTTCGACGCTCGAAGGCCGATCCCGGTCGGAACGATTCACGAGTTGATCCGGATCGTCTCGACGGTCGTACAGGAGATGGGTGTCCACGAGTCCTCCGTACGCCCAGAAGGGCAAGAGGTCGCCCTCCACGAAAGGCTGACGGATCACAGGTACGTCGGATCCCGGCATCCGATCGAGACGGGCGCGCGCGTCGGGTAAAGGAAGACGTATGTCGGGACGGGCATGGATCGGCATCGTGCTCCAACGGTTCGACCACATCGACAGCGGAAATCCCGCGCCGACCGAACCTCGGGTGTAGGAGATGTCGTCGGTGACCAGTAGAACTTCTCTCCCCCAGTAACCGGACAGGACGGCCTCTCGAATCGGTCGGTCGGATTCGATCACCGGGATCAAGGATCGACCGTGCGTGCGGTGGGTCGGCTGCACTCCGAACACATCACAAAGAGTTGCGTGAATGTCGACCGTCGTGGAGAGGCGCCGCGTTCGACGGGGGTCCGCTCCTGGCCAACGGATCATCAGCGGGATGTGGCCGAGAGGGTCGTGGATCGGATGAGCGGGCTTGCCCCACACTCCGCGTTCACCCAAGTAGTGCCCATGATCGGTGCACACCACCACCGCCGTTCGGTCGGCATCGGGACTTTCGTCGATCGCGCGCAGCACCTCCCCCAACCAGTGATCGATCATCGAGAGCTTGGCTCCGTAGGCGGCGCGCAACGAGCGGGCTTCGGCTGGCGACAGAACTCCTTTGGCTAGCGCGTCGACGGCGTAGGGCGGCCAGATCAGCCACGGGTCGTCCTGATGGTCCCGGTACTTCGACGCCCAGGGCTCGGGGGCATCGAAGGGTTCGTGCGGATCGAATTCGTCGACGAGAAGGAATGACTTGGAATGCCGACCGGCATTGGCGCGAATCCATGCCGCCGCCGTGCGCATGGTCGACGGACCCGGAAAATCCGTCTCACCTCTGAACCACGTGCGGGAGGTGTCGTAGTGGAAATGTGCACGGGGATTTCGGGCGACCGGCAGAGCCGGGCTTCCGATCCATGTCGGATCCTCCACGGTTCGCCACGGATCGTTCTCGTGGCCCCTCGTGTACTCCCACGCCGTGAAATCGGTGTGGTAATTCTCCCCACCGACTTCGAACAGGTGTGGATGGTCCGAGACCAACATCGTCGTCACGCCAGCCCGCCGAAGATCACGGGTGATGGCGTCCTCCCAGATCTCGATCGAGCCCCACGGACGCCAAGGGAAGTCGAGCGCCCCCACCAGAAGGTCGTGGCGGGCCGGCATGCAAGGAAGCGACCCGGCGTGATGTCGGTCGAACACGATCGACTGGCTGGCGAAAGCGTCGAGGTGGGGCGTGTCGAACTCCTCGGAACCGTAGGCGCCGAGAAGATGACGGTTGAGGCTGTCGAGAATGATCACGACGACGTGATCCGGTGATGCCGCCGTGACTTTCCCCACGTCTCCAACGCTAGGCGTCCGACCCGATCGGGCGTACCATGCCCCCATGAGCGGAGACATCGGCTTCCAACCCTTCGATTGCGACAACCACTACTACGAGGCCCTCGACGCCTTCACCCGCCACCTCGATCCCAAGCTCGGGCCCCGGTGCGTGCAGTGGGCCGAGATCGACGGCCGTCGTTATCAGGTCGTCGGCGGGCGGGTGAGTCGAGTCGTCACCAATCCGACGTTCGATCCGATCGCTCCGGCCGGCGCGATGCACGATTACTTTCGCGGCAACCCCGAGGGGAAGAACCCCCTCGAATTCCTGAGCAAGCGGGAGCCCATCCGCCCCGAGTACCGCGATCGCGACGCGCGCCTGGCGACGATGGACGCGCAGGGTGTGGGTCGGATCTGGTTGTTCCCGACACTCGGGATGTTGTACGAGGAACTTCTGAAACACGACCCCGAAGCGGTCGCCCTCACCTTCCAAGCCTTCAATCGTTGGCTACTCGAGGACTGGGGCTTCGACTACAAGGGCCGCATCTTCGCCGGGCCCTACATCTCTCTTGCCGACGTCGACTGGGCCCAGCGGGAAGTCGAGTGGTGCATCGACAACGGAGCACGGACCATCGTGATGCGCCCATCGGCCGTTCACACCGCAACCGGGCTGCGCAATCCCTTCGACCCTCACTTCGACGCCTTCTGGTCGCGGGTCCATGAGGCCGGAGTCACCGTGGTGATCCACGCGGGAGACAGCGGATACTCGAGCAACGGATACGCCAACGATTCGTTCTCCGCCCAGTTCACCTCGGGGGGTTGGAAGCCGACGATCAAGAGCTTCGCCATCGAACGGGCGGCCCAGGACTTCATCTTGACCTCGGTGTTCGAGAAGATCTTCGATCGCTTCCCCCGCCTGCGCATGGCGAGTGTCGAGAACGGTTCGGGCTTCTTGGCCGATGCCGGCCAGAAACTGACGTCGACGGCCAAGAAGATGCCCGGCTATTTCTCCGAAGATCCGATCGAGACGTTCCGGCGCCACTGGTGGATCAATCCGTTCTGGGAGGACGACGTGCAGGAGGTGGTCGACATCATGGGCGCCGACCGCGTTCTGTTCGGCTCGGACTGGCCGCACATCGAAGGTATGCCCTCCCCCCTCGACTACTTGCCCGAGCTCAAGGCTTTCGACGACACCGACCGGCGCCGAATCCTGCACGACAACGTCGAGCACCTGAACACCCGTCTCCCCTGAACCGTCCTTCACGGGTGAGACGGCACCTCACCACGTGTCGATGTTGGGTCGCTTCTTCTCCCGGCGCTCGGGTCGGGACCACGACGAGATGATCGACGAGATCCACGCGCGGGAGTCGGCCGGGTCGATCACGTCGTCGATTTCGAAATGTGTCGCCACC
This sequence comes from Actinomycetota bacterium, assembly GCA_005787035.1. Lineage (GTDB taxonomy): Bacteria > Actinomycetota > Acidimicrobiia > Acidimicrobiales > Ilumatobacteraceae > Casp-actino8. The sequence continues at coordinate 12,183 of SYCI01000075.1, forward strand.
GACAGACCTTTGCCGTGCTCGTACATCCGGTCGACCATGCTCTGGAACGTCGACTCTCTTTCGGCCGGATCGGAGATAGCCGCCAATTCGGCGCGATAACCCAGCCGCACCGCACCTTCGAGCCCCATACCGCCGAACTCGGCGGTCGGCCAGGCCACACAGGCGAGCGGCGCCTTGGTCGATCCGCCCATCATCGCCTGCGCGCCGAGGCCGTAGGCCTTGCGCAACACGATCGACACCAGCGGCACCTGCACGTTCACCCCGGTGACGAAGAGTCGGCTGCAATGACGAACCAGAGCGGTCTCTTCGATCTCCGGACCGACCATCATCCCCGGCGTGTCGACCAATGTGATCACGGGCAGATCGAAGGCGTCACACAACTGGAGAAAACGAGCCGCCTTGTCGGCGCCATCGCTGTCGATGGCACCCGCGAGATGGTTCGGGTTGTTGGCCACCACGCCGACCGGTCGGCCTTCCACACGCGCGAGGGCGGTGATCATGCCGACTCCGAAGTCCCGGCGAAGTTCGAGAACCGAATCGCTGTCGAACAATCCATCGAGAATCCGACGGATCTCGTACGCCTTCTTGCGGTTCTCGGGCACGATGTCCCGTAACGATTCCTGGATCGGCGCCTCCCAATCCCTCACCGCGCCTTGGAAATAGCCGAGGTACTTCTTGGCCAATCTGACGGCATCGGCATCATCGACCGCCACCAGGTCGACCACACCATTGGCTCGTTGAGTCGAAAGCGGACCGATCGCATCGGCCGACACGACTCCGAGTCCACCGCCCTCGATCATGGCCGGGCCACCCATTC
>SYCI01000076.1 GCA_005787035.1 Actinomycetota bacterium
CCCGGTGCCCCGGCCTTCACTTTCATCGCTGAGCCCTTGCAGCGCGTCGCGCAGCAGCCGATTCGTGGTTGGTTCGCTCAGAAGGATCAGTTCGCGATGGAGCGCCCGTTCGATCCGCACGACGACATCCGTCGGGTCCTTCTCGGCACCCCGCACATTCTGAGTCTCGTGGCTGCTGAAGAGGGAATCTCGTTGTCGGCGCGCGCCGGAATGAAAGCGATCGCCGCCAAGGGCCGGGCCCTCACTGCCTTTGGTCTCGACCTGTGCGACCACTTCGGACTACCAACCTCCACACCTCGTGATCCTGATCGTCGCGGCCATCATTTGGCCGTGCATCACCCCGACGCCAAAGAGCTGTTGAGTCAACTGGCGGCCAAGAACGTGATCGCCGATTCACGACCGCCCGACATCCTCCGATTCGGTATGAGTCCCCTCACGACGAGATTCACCGACGTGTGGGACGGTCTGGAGATCCTCGACCGGTTGACCAAGAGCCGTTGATGTTCGCCTACGACGATGAACTTCGCGCACTGATCCAGGCGAATCTCGCGCTGCACGAGCTTCGTACGCACTCGCTCGACGGTCGGCGCCATGCGGCAGTGGCGATTGTCCTGATCGACAGTGTGCCCGACGACGAGGACGACCCATTTCCCGTCGGTGACGAGCCGCTGCGAAACGTCCCGGGTGACGTGACCGGACTCGATGGTCGGATGCGCGGTGTGTCCGGTGGTGCGGCCTTCTTGCTGTGTCGGCGCGCGGCGCGAATGAATCGCCACGCGGGGCAATGGGCGCTGCCGGGTGGCCGTCTCGATGATGGGGAGTCGCCCGTCGATGCGGCGCTACGCGAGCTACACGAGGAACTCGGCCTGCGTCTCGAAGAATCCAACGTCCTCGGTCTGCTCGACGATTACCCGACCCGTTCAGGCTTCGTCATGACCCCCGTGGTCCTTTGGGCCGGAGCACATGCGGTGATCACCCCCGACCCGAGCGAAGTTGCCCACGCCTATCGGATCGGCTTGCACGAGTTATGCCGCGAGGACTCTCCACGCTTCGTGACGATTCCGGAGAGTGACCGACCCGTCGTTCAGTTGCCGTTGAGCGGAGATCTCATTCATGCCCCGACCGGAGCCGTTCTGTTGCAACTTCGTCGGGTGGCGATCGAAGGGCACATCAATGAGCGGGTCGATCACCTCGAACAGCCGGTGTTCGCGTGGCGTTAGCGATGCGCCAAGCCGCCCAGATCATGACGAACTGAAGGGGCAATCGACCGTAGGCGACGATCTGTTCGGAGAACGGCCGATCACGCCAGTCCCATGTCATGTAGATGTTGGCCGGATAGACGCCGATGAAGAGGGCGATGGCGGCCCAGGCCCCCACCCGGCGGTAGCGCTTCGTGATGAGCATCGGTCCGATAAGAAGTTCGGCGATGCCACTGAGGTAGGTCCAGAAGGACTCCGACGGTGGAAGCCACGGCGGCACGATGTCATTGAAGAAGTCGGGGTTCGCGAAGTGCATGACTCCAGCGAGAGTGATGAACGATCCCATCACGAGTGCGGCTTTGTCCCAGCGATTCATCGACTCAGTCTGGTGGATCGTCAGGTGTGCCTAACAATTCGAGTCGGCCGAAGTCAGGCTGAGCTTGGAGTTGCAGGGCTGCCAACACATCGAATCCGTCGATGGTTACGGTGACCACTATGGAACTCGACAACCTCTTTGGACTGCCCGCGCACCCTCTGTTGGTGCATCTTCCCGTCGTGATGGTTCCCATCGCCGCAGCCATGGCGATCGCCATGACCATCCGTACTGCCTGGCTCGATCGGTTCGGTTGGTGGCTCGTCGGAACCTCGGGTCTTGGTTTCGTGGGTGCAATTCTCGCCGCCGGTAGCGGCGAAAGTCTCGAAGAGCGGGTTCGCGAATCCGACATCCTCGAACATCACACTCAACTCGGTGAGACCGCTCGGCTCGTGTCGGCAATTCTGTTCTTCGTTGCACTTTTCGTCGTCGGAACGCGTCATTGGATGCGCAAGAACGCCGACAAGTCGAACGGCCTCACGAACTTCATGAAGTCGAAAGTCGGTGCTGCCGTCGTGTCGGCCGTGCTCGTGGTATCCGCCGGTGCTGCCGCCTACACGATGGTCGACGCCGGACATCAGGGCGCCAAGGCTTCGTGGCACGACGTGACGACCGGTGAGGAAAAGCGTGACAAGGCCGGACCGTCGGGAGAAAGTGACGAAGGTGGCGAAGAAGAGGGTGAGGAAGCCGGCGAGTGATGCAGTGACAAATGCGGGGCGTGCCGTCGACGCGCGCTCCCTACGGTTCCTTTCTCACTCGAAGAAAGGAACCAGATGTCGCATTCGGCGAATCCACTCGAGAACATCCACCGTGAGCTCGAGCCCCACGTCAAGTCCCTCAGAACCACGGCCGACGTAGCCGGTTCTCTCACCCGCGACGATCTACGTGACCGTTGCCGAGAAGACCTCGACTTCTTGGTCTTTCGTCTTCTTCCGCTCCTGCGTGCGGAGATGGAAGTTGTCTATCCCGAAGTCGATCGCATTCTCGAAACCGAGGTGGCGACTTCGATCCTCATGCGCGATCAAAGTGAGATTCACGAACTCGTGGACGATTTGCTCGACGTCAACGAGCGCGTGATCGCTCATGAGGTTCTCACCGAGGACACTTTGAAGCATCTCCGCCAGACGCTGTATGCGCTCCACTCCCAGGTCGAGTCGCTCTTCGAGAAGGAAGAGGACGTTCTCATTCCTCTGCTCTCGTATCACCTGCCTCCGGGTCACGTGGCGACTCTTCTCGACCAGATCCTGGAGAGCGAGTCGTGACCGCCGTACAGGCGTCGGCCGAGCGACGATTGACACCGGTGGATGCGGGCCGAGTGTTCTTCGGGTGGATGTTCGTACTGATCGTGGCTGCCGCACTCGTGCTCGTGGCTCGCATCCTGCCCGAGTCGGAGGTAGTGGCCAATGTTGCGGCGGTCGTCGTGGGCCTCGCGATCGTGCCTCTCCTCGCCTCGCCGATCGAGTGGATGGTTCATCGGTTCGTGTACCACGAAGCGGTGATCGCACCGCTCACTGCCATCCACCGCGTTCATGTTGCTCACCACTTCTCGTTCTTTCCGACGTGGCGTTACACCACGAACGGACCCGCTCGCCGGTTGGCCATCCGGCGTGTCGGTACCGACATTCGGCAAACGGTGTTCGCCAACGCGCGGGTGAGACTGACGCACTTCGTCTGGTACATGTCGTTCGGTCTGTGGGCGATCTGGTTGCCGTCTTGGTTGCTCACCCACAATGAATGGTTCATCGTCGGTGAGATCGCGGCCTCAGCGGTGGTCTCGAACCTCTTCATTGCGGTTCACGACACGATCCACCGACCCGGAAGCCATCGGATCATCGAGAGTCAGGGTTGGTTCGCATTTCTCGATCGACACCACTACATCCATCACGTGGATCTGGGTTGCAATCTCAATTTCCTCCTCCCGCTCGGCGACGCACTCTTTGGAACTCTGCGCCGTGAGATGACGGCCGACGAACTGAAGGAGCACGGCACGCTCGAAGCCGCCAAGAGTCGCCGGGTGGGCATTGGCGAACGGGCCCGACTGACCGCGAGTCGATGAAGACGGTTGCCAATTCCCTTCTGGTCGCTCTGCTGGTAATGAGTGGCTGCAAGGTCGCGTCCGACGAACAGGAGGCGACGTCCTCTCTCACGCCTCCGGCAACATCAGTCGCTCTCGAACAACCAGCGATCTGGCCGGTTGCCGATGAAGTGCTCACCACACCCGACGAGGCGGCGAGATCGTTCGTCGGCAACGTGTTCAAAGTGCCGCCGGTTTTCGGCGAATATCGAGCCGGGGACTCGCGAAGCGGGGAGATCGACGTCTTGGTCGGTGAACAGCCAGCAGTCGTGAGGAGCACCCTTCTTCTTCGACAGCTCGGGCCCGATGATGGCTGGTTCGTGATCGGATCAGTGAATCCTCACATGACGATCGAGTCGCCGAGTTCCAGATCGGTCGTGCCAGCCGGAAAGTTGATTGTGTCGGGAGTCGCCCGTGGTTTCGAAGCG
>SYCI01000077.1 GCA_005787035.1 Actinomycetota bacterium
GCCACTCCGGGTCCGAGTCGACCGGCGCGGCCGGAGCGTTGTTCGGCCGACGCGCGCGAGGTGGGAATGGTGGTGAGTCGTGTCATGCCCGTGCGCGTGTCGTACACCGGCACTCGAGCCTGACCGGCGTCCACGACCACGCTGACTCCGTCGACGGTGAGGCTCGTCTCGGCGATGTCGGTCGACAGAACCACGCGCCGCCGACCTATGGGTGATGGCGCGAGCGCGCGATCCTGATCGGCGATCGACAATGCGCCAGCGAGCGGGTAGAGGTCGACGTCGGTCGACACCGCGGACGCGAGTCGGTCAGTGAGCCGGTTGATCTCGCCGATTCCGGGCAGGAAGACCAACACGTCACCGAGGTTCTCGCGCAGCGCTCGTTGCACCGTGTCGGCCACTGCGTCGTCGAGTCGTTGTTGTTTGCCGGGCGGGCACCAGTTCACATCGACTGGATATTGACGGCCCGCGCTCACGACCACGGGCGCCGGCGTACCGCGTCCGAGGAGACGTGCGAACTGATCGGTGGCGGCGGTCGCCGACATGGCCAGCACGTGAAGGTCGGGTCGGATGTTCGACTGAACGTCGAGACAGAGCGCGAGACCGAGATCGGTGGGCAGGTTGCGCTCGTGAACCTCGTCGAAGATCACGAGGCCGACTCCGGGAAGTTCCGGGTCGTTCTGAAGTCGACGGGTCAGGATTCCTTCGGTCACGACTTCGATTCGCGTGGACGGGCCGATGCGCCGTTCGTCGCGGGTCTGGTATCCCACCACGCCGCCGGGTTCTTGGCCGATCAGTGCTGCGAGGCGACGCGCCGCGGCGCGAGCGGCCAGTCGCCGCGGTTCGAGCATCACGATGCGTCGATCGGCGAGCCACGGCTCGTCGAGTAGTCGAAGCGGGAGAAGCGTCGTCTTGCCGGCTCCCGGTGGGGCCACCAGAACGACGTTCGGGTTCTCGTTCAGCCGTCGGCGTAACTCGTCGACGACCTCTTCGATCGGAAGATCGGTGATCGGCGGCGGAGCGACGTCAGCCAGAGGTCAGCCCAGGGCCGGCGTGCCGTGGAACGACGCCGGATCGCCGGGCGCCGGAATCGCCGGCACCGACCACGACGTGATCTCGGCGATCGTCTTGGCCACGGCGCGCCAGGCCATCGGGTCCCAGCCTTCGGCGTGGGCGGCGATCGAACCATCGGACTGCAGGAACACGAACGCCGGCAGGGACGAGAGTCCGAGTCCGCGAACGATCGAGCGGTCGGGGTCGGTGAAGACGAGGAACTCCTTAGCGAGCGGCCCGAGGAACGACTGGGCGTCGCCGTCGTTGGCGGTCACGATGAAGTTCACCCGAACGGCGGCACCGGCGAAGCCGCGCATGATCCGCGCCGCGGTCGGCAGCACCCATGAACTCTCGTTCGTGTACGGATCGAGGACGACCGACGCCAGGTGGAAAGTCGTGAGCCACTCGGCCAGCGGACGGGCCTCGGCGCCGAGCGGATCGAGTTGCAAAGTGGGGGAAGGGGTCGAAACCACGAGGGCCAAAGTAGCGCAGACGCCCCGATCGGTGCCCACTGCACCCGAGGCCCACGACGCCGTCGGCGGGTGGGGGACGTCGTCTCGACCTCGTCTAGGGTCGCCCCATGGCGAACAAACGGGCCTCCATCACCATGACCGATGCCGAGATCGCGGCGTACCTCGAGGATCAGAAGATCCTCAACATCGCAACCATCGGACCGAGCGGCCATCCGCATCTCGTGGCCATGTGGTACGTGGTGATGGACGGCAAGGTGACGTTCTGGACTTTCGGCAAGAGCCAGAAGATCCTGAACCTCCGTCGCGATCCCAAGATCACCGGACTGATCGAGAGCGGGGAGACTTACGAGACCCTGAAGGGCCTCGAACTCGTGGGAACGGGTCGCATCATCGAGGACTACGACACGATCCTGTCCATCGGTAAGGCGGTCGGCCTCAAGTACAACGGTGAGGGCGCGATCAGCGACGCTGCGCTGCCCTTTCTGGAGGCGCAGGCCAAGAAGCGCCTCGGAATCCAGATCGAGATCGAACGGATCGTCTCGTGGGACCACGGCAAGATCGGTGGCGGTTACTGACCTTGGCCCCTGACCTGCCCTTTTGGAGTCGGGTCGGCGTCAATTAGTGTTCTTGCGGTCGGTGTCGGATCACCGACTCGTGGGGAGACACCGTGACATCTACTGGGTCATCAGACGTCGTGAGGGCCGCGTTGCTGCAGACCGACTGGCCGGGCAGCAAGGAAGCGATGATCGACAAGCACGAGGCCGCCGTGCACGAAGCAGCCAAGCAAGGGGCGCAGGTCATGTGCTTCCAGGAGTTGTTCTACGGCCCGTACTTCTGTCAGGTGCAAGAGGTGGAGTACTACGGCTACACCGAATACATCCCCGACGGTCCGACCACGCAGCGTTTCCAGAGCATCGCCAAGGAGACCGGCATGGTGCTCGTGCTGCCGATGTACGAGGTCACCCAGCCCGGCACCTACTACAACACCGCCGCGGTGATCGACGCCGATGGCAAGTACCTCGGCAAGTACCGCAAGCAGCACATTCCCCAGACCAAGGGTTTCTGGGAGAAGTTCTATTTCAAACCCGGTAACGGGGGATACCCGATCTTCGAGACCGCGGTCGGCAAGGTCGGCGTGTACATCTGCTACGACCGCCACTTCCCCGAGGGTTGGCGCGCACTCGGCTTGAACGGCGCGCACATCGTCTTCAATCCGTCGGCCACCCATCGTGGTCTGTCGGAGTACCTGTGGCGCCTCGAACAACCGGCGGCCGCAGTGGCCAACATCTATTACGTCGGCGCCATCAACCGGGTGGGCATCGAGCCGCTCGGCACCAACGACTTCTACGGGCAGAGCTACTTCGTCGATCCGGAGGGCAAGTTCGTGGGCGAAGTCGGCGATCCGTACAAGCCCGAACTCATCGTCCGCGACCTCGACATGAAGAAGTTGCTCGAGATCCGCGATCGGTGGGCGTTCTACCGCGACCGTCGTCCCGATGCGTACGACGAACTCGTGGAGCCCTGATCGCACCGAGTCGCAACACGGCCGGAACACTCCGGTCCACGAAGTCTGAGACAATCAGAGTCCACGGTTGAAAGGGGAGGACCATGGCCAAGACACTCATCAAGAACGGCAAAGTCATCTCGCCCACGGGCGTGATCGAGAACGACGTGTTGATCGACGGTGAGACCATCACCGCTGTCGGTGCGCCCGGTTGGTTCGCCGGCTCGGAGCAGGGTTGCGACAAAGTCATCGATGCCAAGGGGAAGTACGTGATCCCGGGTGGCGTAGACGTGCACACGCACATGGAGCTGCCCTTTGGTGGCACCTTCGCCTCCGACACCTTCGAGACCGGTTCGCGTGCGGCGGCGTGGGGTGGTGTGACCACGATCGTCGATATGGCCGTGCAGCGCTACGGCGAAAACGTGTTCGACGGACTCGCCGAGTGGCACCGCAAGGCCGAGGGCGAGTGTGCCATCGACTACGCGTTCCACCAGATCATCGGCGGCGTCGACGACCAGTCGTTGAAGGCCATGAAGTACCTCACCGAACACGAGGGAATCTCTTCGTTCAAGTTGTTCATGGCCTACCCGGGCGTCTTCTACAGCGACGACGGTCAGATCCTGCGCGCCATGCAGACCGCAGCGGAGTGCGGGGCCATGATCATGATGCACGCCGAAAACGGCATCGCGATCGACGTTCTCGTGCAGCAGGCCCTGGCCCGCGGTGAGACCGATCCGCGCTACCACTCGTACACGCGCCCTTCGCCCCTCGAGGCCGAGGCGACGCACCGCGCGATCGTGTTGTCGCACGTGGCCGGCAACGTTCCGCTCTACATCGTGCACATGTCGGCCGGTGACGCGCTCAACGAAGTCGCGGCGGCCCGCCACCACGGACGCAACGTGTTCGCCGAGACCTGCCCGCAGTATCTGTGGCTCACGCTCGAGGAGACCCTCGGCCAGCCCGGCTTCGAAGGCTCGAAGTGGGTGTGCAGTACGCCCGTGCGCTCGCGTGATCACGATCCGCATCACGTCGGCCAGATGGGTCACGGCCACCAGGGCGATCTCTGGAAGGGCTTGCGCATGAACGAACTCGCGGTGGTCTCCACCGATCACTGTCCGTTCTGCTTCAAGGATCAGAAAGAACTCGGTCTGGGTGACTTCTCCAAGATCCCCAACGGCATCGGCGGTGTGGAGCACCGTATGGAACTCATCTATCAGGGCGTGGTCGCCGGCGAACTCTCGCTCGAGCGCTGGGTCGAGACCTGCTGCACCACCCCGGCCCGTATGTTCGGCATGTATCCGAAGAAGGGCATCATCGCCCCCGGTAGCGACGCCGACGTCGTGGTGTGGGATCCCAACACCAAGACCAAGATCGGCATCAACGACAAGCACCACATGAACATGGACCACTCGGCCTGGGAGGGCTGGGTCATCGACGGCAAGGTTGACACCGTTCTTTCGCGCGGGGCCATCGTCATCGAGAACGACCAATACACCGGCCGCAAGGGCCACGGACAGTTCGTGAAGCGCGGACTCTCGCAATACCTCGTCTGAAACAGGAGAAGCACATGTATCGCATCGATCATTGGATCGACGGCCACACCGTCGCCAGCACGTCCGGACGCGCCGGCAAGATCTTCGACCCCGCCACCGGACAGGTTCAAGGTGAGGTCGGCTTCGCCGATGTGTCCGAGATCGACAAGGCCGTCGCCGTCGCCAAGGCCGCTCTGCCGGCGTGGCGGGCCACCAACCTCTCGCGGCGCGCCGAGATCATGTTCCACATGCGCGAGTTGGTCGCCGCGAACCGCAAGGAGATCGCGAGCCTGCTCACCAAGGAGCACGGCAAGGTGTTGTCGGACGCGCTCGGCGAAGTCGCGCGTGGTCTCGAGAACATCGAATTCGCCTGTGGAATCCCGAACCTCATGAAGGGGGGTTACTCCGAGCAGGCTTCGGCCGGCGTGGACGTGTATCAGATCCGCCAGCCGCTCGGCGTGGTGGCCGGTATCACGCCCTTCAACGTCCCGGCCATGGTTCCCATGTGGATGTTCGCCAACGCGCTCGCGTGTGGCAACACCTTCGTGCTCAAGCCGTCCGAGAAGGATCCGTCGGCCTCGATGTTCATCGCCGAACTCCTGAAGCAGGCTGGCCTGCCCGACGGCTGCTTCAACGTCGTGCACGGTGACAAGACCGCCGTCGATCGCATCCTCGATCATCCCGACATCGCGGCGGTGAGCTTCGTGGGTTCCACGCCGATCGCGAAGTACATCTACGAGACCGGAACGCGCAACGGCAAGCGTGTGCAGGCGCTCGGTGGCGCCAAGA
>SYCI01000078.1 GCA_005787035.1 Actinomycetota bacterium
AATCGGCGACACGAATACGGTCTACGGATCCCCGCGCCACCCCTACACCCGAGCCCTGCTCTCCGCGGTTCCCGAGCCCGATCCAGTAGCGGCCTCGCGCCGCCAGCGGATCGTTCTCCAAGGAGACGTGCCCAGTCCGGTCAATCCACCATCGGGATGTCGGTTCCGGACCCGTTGCCCGAAGGCACAGGAACTTTGTGCGCAGGTCGAACCCCCGCTCGTCGACCACGCGGACGGTCATCTGGTGGCCTGCCACTTCCCCGACTGACTCCGTTAGGATTGCCGTCGTGCGTGATGTGGTGATGTATCTGATGGTTGGGGTCAATCTCTTGTCGACCATCGGCATGGTGGCGGGAATCCTGATGCACAGCGGCAAGGGTGGTGGCCTCTCCGACATGTTCGGTGGGGGATCCGGTGCGGCGCTGGGCTCGGCCGCGGCCGAACGTAACCTCAACCGCATCACCATGGTGTTCGCTCTCGTGTGGGTGATCACGGTGCTCAGCCTCGGCTTCCTGCTCGTCCGCTGACGGTTGGTCGCTCCACGTAGGGGCGGTAATCTGACGGTCCACGTCGAAGTGGCGGAATAGGCAGACGCGCTAGCTTGAGGGGCTAGTGATCGTAAGATCGTGGGGGTTCAAGTCCCCCCTTCGACACGAAAACACCAATCGAGGACCGGCTTTCGCCGGTCCTTTTTCTTCGGGGGACCTTCAAGGTTTTTGAGCCAGCCCGCGTGTGAAGTAGCTGACGATCTTGGGCCCGCGCTGGTAAGCGGCCGAGGTTTCGAGCAAGCGGAACCCACCGGCGATGACGAGGTCGACCGAGTCGCGATCGAGGTGACAGCCGCCGAAGAGTCGGCGTTGTAGCGGTGTGAATCTCCTTTGCCAGCGGGCAACCCTCGGATCGGGTGACCGGCCATGCTCCAGGAAACTGAACGTGCCGCCTGGTTTCAGCACGCGTCGAACTTCTTGGACGGCGGCCTCCACGTCGGGAATCGTGCAGAGGGTCATGGTGCACAGAACGTGATCGACGGATTCGGATTCGATGGCGAGGCGGGAACCGTCCCGTCCCACGAAATCCACCGTGACACCCCGGCGGTCGATACGCGGCGCGGCCAGACGACGGGCCACTTCGGACGGATCGACCGCGAGCACCTTGGTGACCGCTTCGGGCAGATGAGGGACATTGAGGCCCGAACCGAACCCGATTTCGAGAACCGTTCCGTCAAGACTTCGGCAGGTTTCCCGTCGGAGTTCGGCGAGATCGTCGGACGCAAGCAGGCGATCGATCATCCGGGGCAACAACCGGTCTTCGTAGATTCCCATTCCCAAGTATGCGTCGTCCTGACGTGAGAGGGTCGTGTCTTGGGCCAGCAAGTTAGGGTGTCTTCATGCGTCGGATCGCCGCAGTGCTCTTGGCGATCGGCCTCTGTCTCGGAATCGCGTCACCGGCGTCTGGTCGATCGGATGGTGTGACGCCCTACATCGTCAATGGGGTCGATGCTCCGAGCGAGTTCGGTACGTTCGTCGTTCGCATCGTCACCACCGATGACAAGTTGTGCTCGGGAACGCTGATCGATGCCCGCTGGGTCCTGACGGCCGGACACTGCATCGCCGATCGCGCCGAGATCTTCGGAATTGGAACGAGTGTCCGGAGCCTGCGTGACCTCGGTCCGGCGAGTGGTTCGCGACATCCGTTCTACGTCTTGGCCAACGGTGTTCCTCGGTTCGACATCGGGCTGTACCGGTTCGATGCACCCATCGATCCGACTGGAATCACCCTGCCCGACATCGTCGGCTACGACGACACCGGTGCGTGGGCTCCCGGCAATCCTGTCGTGACACTCGGCTGGGGCCTGACGACGGCGGACGGGTCGTTGACCAACACACTGCAGCGCGGCGACCTCACGGTGGAAAGCGATGCCACCTGCGCCGAACTCGATCTCTCTTTGGGAGCGAGCTTCGATCCGTCGACCGCAGTCTGCGCCAACGATTCGGCCACGTCGGCCTGCAACGGAGATTCCGGCGGTCCATTGCTCGCCACGAATTCGTCGGGCCGCTACGAGATCCTGGGCGTCACGAGTTACGGGCCCGAGGACTGCAACGGTCACTCCGTCTTTGGATGGATGCCAGCCGGACTCACGTGGCTGAGGTCGACCACCGGACTGCCGCTGGGCTCCGGCGCGCCGGCCAGTGCGGGTCTTTCGACGACGCGGGTCTTCGGAATGGACCGCTACGAGACCGCCGCCGCGATCGTGGCTTTCTGGGACGAATCGGATTCGGTCTTCGTGGCCACCGGTGGCAAGTTCCCCGACGCTCTGGCTGCGGGAGCCGCGGCATCGTCGATGGGTGCACCCGTACTGCTCGTGAATTCGACCTCGGTCCCTGAAGCCACCCGCTACCAAATCCGGCGTCTTGCTCCTTCCACGATCTACGTGGCGGGCGGGTCGATGGCCATCGACGACGGAGTTCTGGCCGATTTGGGTGCGATCGTCGGTTCGCAAGTCATCAGAGTCGGAGGGGCGGATCGTTACGAGACTGCCGATCTGTTGGGCGAATTGGCGGCCGACGGAACGACGGGGCGTCGGGTCTGGATCGCCAGTGGACGTGATTTCGCCGATCCTCTCGTCGCCTCCACCGCTGCCGCCGTCTTCGGAGAGCCCTTCGTCTTGGTGGACGGTGTGAACCCATTGCCGCAGAGAACCCTCGACCGCCTGTCGGGCATGGCGCCTTCCAAGATCGTGATCCTCGGACCCGACGCTTCCTTCGGTACGGCGGTTCGTAACGCTCTGTCGGCAGTTGCTCCGCTGCAGACGCTCACGGGCGGGGATGCATCGTGGCGATCAGCCGTGGTCTGGGGTGACTTCACGGTCTCACGGTCGGCGAATTTGGCGACCGTCGACAACTTCCCGGACGCCTTGGCGGCCGTGCCTTTTGCGGCGCTCGATCCGGCAGCGCCGCTGATGCTTGTTCCGAAGGGATGTGTCCCGAGTTCGGTTCGTGATCAGATCGCGCGCCTCGGAGTGGAGCGGCTGACGCTGTTCGGCGGTCCGGCCGCGCTGGGCGAATCCGTGGAGTCGCTGCAGCCTTGCTGATCAGAGGTGGCTCTTGAAGGCGGCCAAGAGGTCGTCGTAGTGATCGTGGGCCGTGAAGTGGGGAAACTCACGCCGGATGTTCTCGGGTGCATGGAACAAATAGCCGGCGTCGGCCTCGGACAACATCGCAGTGTCGTTGTACGAATCCCCGGCCGCGAAGACCCGGTAGTTGAGTGCTTTGAGTGCGCGTACGGCGTGTCGCTTCTGATCGGGCATCCGTAGCTCGTAATCGACGATGCGGTCGTCACTGACGATGAGACGGTGGCAGAGGAGGGTGGGCATTCCGAGCAGTCGCATGAGTGGACGACCGAATTGCTCGAAGGTGTCCGACAGGATGATCACCTGGGTGAGTGAGCGGAGCTCGTCGAGAAACTCTCGGGCACCCGGGAGCGGGTCGAGGCCGCCGATCACTTGGGCGATTCGGGTCATGGTGAGGCCGTGTTGGTCGAGGATCTCGAGTCGGCCGCGCATGAGTCGGTCGTAATCGGGCTCGTCGCGGGTCGTTCGACGCAACTCGGGGATGCCGGTCGCCTCGGACACGGCGATCCAGATCTCCGGGACGAGAACCCCTTCGAGATCGAGGGTGACCACTGTTTGGGCGGGCGACGCGGCCAGTGCCATCAGCGCACCCCGGTGGCTTGGCGGATGCGACCTTGGAACCACGCCAGAGCGTTCTCGTGGCGCGGGCTCAAAGGCCCTGCTTCGTAGACGCCGGCATCGAGATTGCGTTGGACGAGTTCGGCGATGGCCTGGTCCTCGTCGAGGGTCACGTTCGACATCCGGACCATCGCCGCCATCTTCTCCTCGGAGACGTCGTGGGCGAAGTAGTCGTAGACCACGGCGGTGCGAGTCGACGAGAGGGGAACGATTCGTTCGATGTTCATTCCGTCGGAGTAGACGTTGATGGCCAAGTTCGGGTACCGGAACACCCACACTCCAGCCGACGCCGAACCGTCGATCTGGCCCGCTCGGTGGATGCAGTAGGTGTCATCGGGGACCTCGACCGTGTACGTCTTCATGTCGACTGCCGAGTTGAGGAGCGGATGCAGGAGCGGAACGTGATAGCCCTCGAGATAGTTGTCGACATACGTCTTCCAGTTGCACTCGAGGGTCCGCACGACACGTTCACCGTAGGTGAAGTCGGCGAAGTCGTGGCGACGAACGGTGTCGTCGAGCGAGCCGAGGGACGAGGCCAAGGACGGGGCGTCTTCGTCGAGATTGACGAACACGAGCGGCCCCCACGTCTCGACTCGGATCCGCCGAAGTGAATGATCTTCGAGGGTTGGCGTGTCGCCGAAGTCGCGCGCTGCTTTCAGAGCCCCGTCCCAACCGAAGGCCCAGCCGTGATAGCGGCACACCAGGTTTCCGGTCTGACCGCAACCCGGCCACTGGATGACGCCGGCGCGGTGCGGGCAGACATTGTGGAATCCACGCAACTGTCCATCGGGATCGACGACCACGAGAAGCGGGTAGCCGGCGATCTCATCGGCCACGAACTGTCCGGGCTTGGCGAGTTCGGCGGTCACGCCGAACATCAGCCATTCGGCGCCCCAGACGAGTCGACGTTCGTTCTGGTACTGGTCGTGGTCGGAATACCAGCGAGCGGCCAGAGCACGAGTCATGACGTCACTTTACGGCCGATCAGACGCGGCGACCCAGAACCTCATGGGGTGGCGGCAGGACGATCGGATGTCCCAACCAGATGCCGACGTTGTCGCCGGTACGACCGTCGGGACCCTCTTCGTGAAGCTGACGCACGATGTCGGCGACCTCCTCGGTGGGCATCCACGAGTCGATCTCCTTCTGAGTCGCTTCGCGGCCGCGACCCACGCGTATCGCCTCGCGCATCATCTCGCTGTCGGTCGCTCCGAGGCAGATGTTGTTGACCCGGATGCCGAACTTTCCCAATTCGTGAGCCCAGTTCTGAGTGAATCCGTTGAGCGCCCATTTGGTGGCGTCGTAGGCATCGAACGGGCCGGGACCGAGGGGACGGCGCGGTGCATCCGACCAAGCGCAGGCTTCGGATTCTTCGTGCGAAACGATGGCCGGGAATCCACACGTGTGGATGTGATCGGTGGCGATGTTGACGATGTGGCCGGACCCGGCCGCCTTCATGTGTGGAATGACGAGACGCCCCAACACGTAAGGGGCGCGTGTGTTGACCCGCCAAAGTTCGTCGAGGTACGCCACAGCCGTGTCGAGTGGTAGGTCGCTCGGACTGAAACGGACCTGTCCGGCATTGTTGATGAGTAGGTCGATGGTTCCGAATCGGGAAATGGTTTGCTCGACGACCGAGCGAAGAAGCGAATCGTCGGTGACATCACCGCGAATGGTGAGCACTTCATGACCTGAGCCGCGGAGTTCGTCGGCGGTTCGCTCGAGTTCTTCGCAAAGGTCGACCAGAACCAAGCTGAAGCCGGATCGACCGAAGACCCGGGCCAGACCCCGACCGAAGCCGACGGCGGCTCCGGTGATCAGTGCGACCGGCAAGGTCAGAGTCCCATGTCCTTGGCGATGATGGTCTTCATCACCTCGGTCGTTCCACCGTAGATGGTGGTGATGCGGGCGTCGGCGTAGGCGCGGGCGATGGGGTATTCCCTCATGTAGCCGTAGCCGCCGAAGAGCTGGAGGCACTTGTCGGCCACCCGCTTCAAGAGCTCGGTGCACCAGTACTTCGCGGCGGCGGCTTCGGCCGCCGAAAGTTGACCGGCATTGAGCGCGACGATGCTCGCGTCCACGTAGGCCTGGGCCACATCGACTTCGGTCTTCTGCTCGGCCAGGACGAATTTGGTGTTCTGGAACGATCCGATGGTGGTTCCGAAGGCCTTGCGTTCCTTGACGTACTCGAGTGTCCAGTTCACGCAGGCGCGGGCAGAAGCGAGACTCGCCACGGCGATGGACAAGCGCTCCTGAGCCAGATTGCCGGTCAGATAATGGAAGGCCCGGCCTTCGTCACCGAGGCGGTTCTCGACGGGCACCTCCACGTCGTTGAAGAACAACTCGGCGGTATCGGCGCTGGTCTGACCGATCTTGTCGAGGTTGCGACCTCGTTCGAAGCCGACCATTCCGCGCTCGACGACCAGTAAAGACATTCCGGTGTGACGCTGGGAGGGATCGGTCTTGGCGGCGACGATCACGAGGTCGCTGTTGATTCCGTTGGTGATGAAGGTCTTCGAGCCGTTCAGGATGTATCGGTCGCCGTCGCGTCGAGCGGTCGTGGCGATGCTCGCCAGATCGCTGCCGGTTCCGGGCTCGGTCATCGCAATGGCGGTGATCAATGATCCGTCGGCGATTCCGGGTAGCCAACGACGTTTCTGATCCTCGGTGCAGATATCGGTGAAGTAAGGAGTCGTGATGTCGTTGTGAAGGGTGATCCCGTAGCCCGCGCCGCCGATACCGGCGAGAGCCAACTCCTCCCCGAGGATCGCGTTGAAGCGGAAGTCGGAACTGCCACCGCCGCCGTACTCCTCGGGAATCGCCATGCCGATGAAGCCGCTCTGGCCGGCCTTGGCATACAGCTCGCGCGGCGCGATTCCCTCCTCCTCCCAACGGAGGTAGTCAGGAGCGATTTCCTTGGCGATGAAGTTCCGGAAACTCTCCCCGAAAGCCAGGTGTTCGTCGTCGTAGAGATCTCGGAGCATGCGCCGATTATGGCCTCAGGGCAGACCGCCGGCGTAAGCCACGAACTGCCCGGTCATGAATCGGCTCGATCCGTCGAGGAAGGCCATGCAGAATGCGGCGCACTCGTCGAGGGTTCCGAGACGGCGCATGGGCACTCGCGATTCGATCTTGGCTCGAACCGTCGGATCGGTGGCCCCGCTGGCTTTCAAGAATGCCGGGAAGTCCATGTTGTTGGTGCCGACGGCGTTCACCTGCACCCCGTGCGGAGCGACTTCTTCGGCGACGTTCTTGACGAGCATGGTGGCTCCGGCCCGCACCGCCGAATAGAGCGGGACACCGAGGACCGGGCGGACCCCGGCCGCACTCGTCATGATGAGAACTTGTCCGACGCCCGCTTCGATCATGGGCGGGATGACGGCCTGCATGAAATGGAACGGGGCCTCGAGGCATCCGTTCACGACGCGTTGGAGGTCGTCGAGGCTGGCCTTGAGGAATGAGCCGGTGACGATGTCACCCGAGAACATGACCGCTGAGTCGACCCGTCCGTGCCGACGTAGCGCCTCGGCGACCAGCGCCTGATTGGCGGCTGCTTGCTCGATCTTGGAGCCGCCTTCGATCGAAGTGCACGAGACACCGAGTGACTCGACCTCGGCCACGAGCTCGGGCTTGGCGTCACCGGTCACGATGTCGAATCCCCGGCGGGCCAGGTGTCGACACAGATCAGGTCCGACGTAAAAGCGGGCATTGGCGACGACGGCGACGGGTCGGGACGAGGACATGGAACCGAGGGTAAGGGAGGCCGGCACTATTGTCCAAGGGTTGCCACGTTCTGGAGGGGGAGTTCGTGAAGGATTACGAAGGTTTTCGCGGGCGCATCGGTCGCACACTCGCCGAGTCCGAACCGGCATGGCCTGAGCGTCCCCACCCGACGGAGGGTGCCCCGAACGTCATCGTCATCCTCTTCGACGACATGGGTTTTTCGCACCTCGGTTGTTACGGGTCGACGATCGACACCCCCAACATCGATCGATTGGCCGGTCAGGGTCTTCGCTTCACGAACTTCCACGTGACGCCCGTTTGTTCACCGACGCGTGCCGCGCTGCTGACCGGACGCAACCATCACGCGGTGGGCATGCGTTCGATCTCGAATTTCAACTCCGGCTTCCCGCACATGCGCGGCCACATCTCCAACCACGCGGCGACCGTGGCCGAGGTCCTGCGGGACAAGGGTTACGCAACCTTCGCGCTCGGCAAGTGGCATCTCTGTCCGATGGCCGATTGCTCGGCCGCCGGACCGTTCGATCAGTGGCCGTTACAGCGTGGCTTCGACCGGTTCTATGGGTTTCTCGACGGTGAAACCGATCAGTTCCACCCCGAGCTCGTCTACGACAATCACTGGATCGAACCGCCGGCCCGTCCGGACGAGGGCTACCACCTCTCGGAGGACCTCGTCGACAAAGCCGTGGAATTCGTGCACGATTCCGTGGGCGTCCGACCGGATCGACCGTTCTTCATGTACCTCGCCTTCGGTGCGACGCATGCACCCCATCAGGCGCCGGAGGAATTTCTCGCCAAGTATCGCGGCGCGTTCGACGAGGGTTGGGACGTCGTTCGTGAACGTTGGTTCGAGCGACAGAAGCAACTCGGGGTGATCCCGGCCGACACCCAACTCGCCCCACGTAACCCCGGCGTGGAGGCGTGGGACGATCTTTCGGACAACCAGAAGCGTCTGGCGTGTCGTCTGCAGGAGGCTTACGCCGCATTTCTCGATCACACCGATGTTCAGATCGGACGTCTGATGGCCGCGCTCGAGCGACTCGACCTGGCCGACGACACCATGGTGGTTCTTCTCGCCGACAACGGAGCGAGTCAAGAGGGCGGACCCTTTGGTGTCCTGCACGAGATGAAGTTCTTCAACTTCCTCATCGAAACCCCCGACGAAGCGATCCATCGAATCGACGAGATCGGCGGCCCCCACTCGCATAGCAACTATCCGTGGGGTTGGGCTCAGGCGGGTAATGCTCCCTTCAAGTGGTACAAGCAGAACACGCACGAGGGTGGAATCCACGTGCCCTTCATCGTCCGATGGCCACGAGGAATCGAAGCTCGTGGGGAGATCCGCGATCAGTTCCATCACGTGAACGACGTCGTGCCCACGATCTACGAAATCCTGGGCATCGAACCTCCGTCCACCTATCGAGGTCTCGAACAGATGCCGGTGACGGGAGTGTCGATGCGCTACACCTTCGACGCTCGCGAGGCGCCCACCCGAAAGAGCATTCAGTACTACGAGATGCACGGGCATCGGGCCATCTACGCGGACGGCTGGAAGGCCGTGACCCGACATACCCCCGGTGTCTCTTTCGACGACGACGTGTGGGAGTTGTACGACCTCCGTCGTGATCGCTCGGAAGTCAACGACCTGGCGGCCACGGAGCCCGATCGGCTTCGTCGAATGATCGAACTCTGGTGGGAAGAGGCCGAGCGGGAGGGTG
The DNA here is from genome assembly GCA_005787035.1 of Actinomycetota bacterium. GTDB lineage: Bacteria > Actinomycetota > Acidimicrobiia > Acidimicrobiales > Ilumatobacteraceae > Casp-actino8. Next base: position 9,208 of record SYCI01000078.1, read on the forward strand.
TGTTGCCTCTCGACGACCGAGGGCTCGAACTCATGGGGGTTCCGTTCGCCGATCGTTCTGCGCATCCGCTCAGTCGGACCTACGTCTACCGACCGCCCATGTCGCCGATGCCGGCTCAGGCCTCGGCGATGATCGGTGGTCGGAGTTGGGATCTCGACGCCGATGTCCGCCTGAGTGAAGGGCAAGGCGGCGTGATCTACGCGAGCGGAACCGAGAACTCGGGGCTGGCGGTGTTCGTCGACGAGGGTCGGCTGGTCTTCGACTACAACCTCTTCGGTGAGCACCACATCGTGGAATCGAATCGACAACTCGATTCGGGAGCCCACCGGCTCTCCGTGCGATTCCGCCGTGAGGGCAAGACGGGCGAAGTGGTTCTCTTGATCGACGACCAGCCGTGTGGCTCTTTGAACCTTCCCTTCGTGATGCGAACCATGAGTTCGGTCGGACCGTCGGTCGGCTACGACCACGGATCTCCGGTCGCTCTCGCCTATGCGGATCGTCGCGATGGTTTTCCGTTCGAAGGTGATCTCGAACGACTCGAGATACGCCTCGTGAGTCCCAAACACGATGCCGATGTCGCCCGGGCCGAGGCGCGGGCCGCCATGGGACGTCAGTAGTCCGATTCAGTCGGTGACGATGTCCACCAGGAGAAGTCGGGTGTCGTCAGCCATCTCCGCCTGCACCGTCTGACCAATCGGAACGGTCGTGGTGGTCGACTCGCCAGCCGTGAAGGTCTGATCACCCACGGTCACGAGCGCCGTTCCTTCGAGGACGAACACCATTCGAAACGTCCGCTCCGGGGTCGGTGCTGCCGACCAACCGCTCTTCTCGGCACCGCGGATCACTTTCACGTCGGCGAGTCCGCCCGTCGCCACACGAACGCCCGTGTCGGCCACGCTGACCGATCCATCGGGGATCCAGTCGGCCGACGTCGAGTGGAAGCGAACGAAGCGCTGCCCGCTCCACTCGTGCTCGGGAGGCAACGGAGGTGAAGGCAGCGTGGTCGTCGGATCGGCCTTGGTCACGTGTTCGGCTGGATAGCCAACCTCGACCACGTGCATCTCGTCGGAGCTGCGAAGCACCCGGTGACGGATCGTCGGGGGCTGGATCACACAGTCGCCGGCCTCGAGGACGAAGGGTTCCCCTTGACCCTCGTAGACCACCTCGACCCAGCCGCGATGACAGAAGATGAGTTGGAACCCGACCTCGTGGAAATGGACGTAGTCGGGTACCGGACCACCCGTCGGAATCCGGATGTGGGACGCGATCACGCAATCTCCCTGACGATCGGGGACGAGGTCGCGATAGAGCATTCCGGCCCGGCCCGCATGCCAGCCTTCGCTCGGTTGCGTGATCGACAGACTCGACTGAAGCCGCGGGCGCTGAATCTCCTTGTGTGACGAGACGAATTCGACGAGTGTTCCCTCGGGTGCCACGAGCGTGGAACCAGCCTCATCGTTCACGCGAAAGCGGAGAACGACCGATCTCGGTTCCCCGGGTTCGAGATGAAGACGAAGCCCGGAGCCGACGAGTGTGGCCCGCCGGGGCGAGTCGGCCGGGAAGATCTGTTCGACCCGGAACCCGAGGCCGGTGTAGAAGGCGAACGACGCGTCGAAGTCCTCGGTTGCCACGACAATTCCCGCATCGCTCGTTTCCACTGCTTCTTTCACCGTTGGGAATGTACTCAGGCTTCGGAGGGACGATCCGCCCGGGGCGGCTGCTTTCTTCTGCGATAGTGGGACTCGTGCCACAGATCGACCTGGGCGGCCGCCGACTCGCCTTCGAGCGAGTCGGGGAGGGTTCGCCACTCCTGTTTCTCAACGGCTCGGGATCCTCGATCGAACGCTCCCGACTCCTGTGGGAGTCGTTCGGGTCGGTGGCCGACGTCGTGGCCCACGACTACCGGGGCATCGGCGCTTCCGTCCGGGGCGAGACACCGACCATGCACGGGTTCGCCACGGATGCGCTCGCCTTGGCCGACAACCTCGGCTGGTCGACCTTCGATGTGGTCGGGGTGAGTTTCGGGGGGATGGTGGCCCTCGAGTTGGCCTGTTCGGCGCCCGATCGAGTTCGTCGTCTGGTGCTCATGTGCACGTCGGCGGGTGGACCGCTCGGATCCTCCTTCCCGTTACACGAACTCCTCGACGTGGCGATCGACGAGAAGCGACGGCGGATGCCGTTGCTCACCGACACTCGCTTCACGCCGGACTACCTGAGTGAGCGTCCGGCTTTACGGTCGCTGATCGAGCAGTCGATCGAGGACCGTCCGGTGACCGCGGGGGATCGCGAGCAGATGGCAGCGCGTCGATTGCACGACGTGAGCAGTCGACTCGGTGGAGTAACTGCCCAGACCCTCGTGATGTCGGGGATCCACGACGGCATCGCTCCGGTGGCCAACGGCCGCAACATCGCCGGCGCGATCGATGGTTCCATGTTCCGTGAATACGAGGGTGGACACATGTTCTTCGTGCAGGACTCGCGGGCTCTCGATGACGCCAAGCGATTCTTGGTCGGTGGACCTGCCACACTGGACGGATGATCGAATTCGAGGGTCGAACCGTCGTGGTGACCGGTGCCGGTCGCAACCTCGGACGGGAATATGCACTCGCCTTCGCCGCTCGGGGCGCGAGCGTGGTTGTCAACGATCTCGGTGTCGGAATCTCCGACACCGACGGCATCGCCGAGGCACCAACGGTCAACCCGGCCGACGAAGTGGTTGCCACCATCCGATCGGCTGGTGGTCGGGCGGTGGCCAACCACGATTCGATAGCCACACCCGCCGGCGGCCGATCGATTGTCGAATGTGCGCTCGACAACTTCGGTCGGGTCGATGTGGTGGTCAACAATGCGGGTCAGGTCCGAATGGCGGCCTTCGACGATTTTCCGGAGGAGGGCATCGATGCCCTCATCGACACCCAGTTGCGCGGCGCGCTGAACGTTTCGCGACCGGCGTGGCGATGGATGAAAGAGAACGGCGGTGGTCGTTTCGTGAACGTCTCGTCGGGCGCGGCATTCGGCGGCGTGCCGGACGGGACGGTGTACGCGATGACCAAGATGGGAGTGATCGGGCTCACACGAGGTATGGCCAGTGAAGGCCGCGCGGCCGGAATCGCGGCCAACGTCGTGCTTCCCTATGCCAAGACCCGTCGCGGGACGTCATTTGGACCCATACCTTGGTCGGAGGAGCTCGGGGACTGGCTCGATCCGGCCCTGGTTGCCCCGCTCGTGCTCTGGTTGAGTCACACCGACTGCCCCTCGAGTGGCGAGACCTTCTGCGTCGGTGCCGGATGGCAAGGTGCGGTGACCCTGTCGCTGGCGCAGGGATTCACGGCCCGACCGATCACTCCGGAGGCGGTTGCCGAACACCACGCCGACCTGTTCGTCGAGCCTTTGTCGCCGGTCACGGCGTTCACCTCACGCGCCGTGCGTCATCTCCTGGACGGATTCCGCCCACCTTCGGGCTGAACGTCGGACGCGGCCATCGGTAAAGATCATCTGGTGCCTGTTGCCTCGGAACAGATGAACGAACTCGGCTTCTACACGCTGGCCGGCGCTCCCCGCTCTCCTCGTGATCTCGTCGGCGAGGTGAATGATGCCGAGCGTCTCGGATTGGGGTCGTGCTTCATCTCGGAGCGTTTCAACATCAAAGAAGCCGTGACTCTCTCGGGTGCGGTGGGAGCCGTGTCGGAGAATCTCGGAATCGCGACCGGGGTGACCAACCACAACACGCGCCATCCACTCGTGACGGCGTCCTACGCCACCACGATGCACCGGCTGACCGAGGGACGGTTCTGCCTCGGTCTCGGTCGTGGTATTTCGCCACTCTTCTCGGCGTACGGGCTGCCCAAGATCACGACCGCGCAGATGGAGGATTTCGCCGGTCTCATGCGGAGGTTGTTTCGTGGTGAAGTCGTGATCGGTCACGACGGACCGGCCGGCAAGTTCCCTCTTCTCGCGCTCGATCCGAACTTCGACGAAGCGATTCCTCTCGGCGTGTCGGCTTTCGGGCCGGCGACTCTGGCCATGGCCGGTCGGGCCTTCGACTGTGTGATCCTCCACACGTTCTTCACCGACGAGACGCTCAGCCGCTGCGTCCGAATCGTGAAGGAAGCCGCGGAGAGGGCCGGACGGGATCCCGCTCGGGTTCGTGTGTGGTCGGTTTACGCGACCATCGGCGACCACATCCCCGAGGACGTACGTCTGAAGAAGACCGTGGGTCGATTGGCCACTTATCTGCAGGCGTACGGAGATCTGATGGTCGAGACCAACGGTTGGGATCCAGAGGTGCTGGCTCGCTTCCGAGCCGACGAATTCGTTCGCGGTTTTCGGGGTGCCTTCGATGCCGTGGGAACGACTGAGGATCTCGAACGAATCGCTCCACTGATCCCCGCTGAATGGTTGTCGGCGGCGGCCACCGGAAGCGCGGCCGAGTGCGTGGCCAAGATCGACGGGCAGTTCGATCTCGGCGCCGATGGAGTGATCCTTCATGGTGCGAGTCCATCGGATCTCGAGCCCATCGTGGCCGAGTATCGCAAGCATCGACGGGCCGAGAGATTCGCCCATCTGTCGGCCAATCCGGGAGGCTGATGTGCCGTTCTGCTCCAACGATGGAGTTTCCATCTACTTCGAAACATTCGGAGATTCGACCGACCCGACACTTCTCCTCGTCAACGGTCTCGGCGCGCAATCGATCTCGTTCCGCGACGACATGTGCACCGAATTCGCCACGCGCGGTTTTCATGTCGTGCGTTACGACAACCGAGACGTCGGTCTGAGTGGTGACGGCCCGGTGGGTTACGGGCTGACCGACATGGCGACCGACGGATTGGCGGTGCTCGACGCGATCGGCGTGGGTCGCGCCCACGTCTGGGGCACCTCGCTCGGTGGAATGATCGTGCAGACGATGGCGATCGAGTTTCCGGATCGATTGGCATCGGTGACTTCTGTGATGTCGACGACCGGTGACCGCGACGTCGGTCAGCCGTCCGACGAGGCCAAGCAGTTGCTCCTGACTCCCGGCTCTCGGAATCGGGTCGAGGCCATCGAAGCGCACCTTGCTGGTCAGCGCGTCTGGGGGAGTCCCGGCTTGGTGGAGTGGGACGTGCAAGAGGAGATGGCGGGACAGTTGTTCGATCGGGCGTGTCGGCCGGAGGGCACGGCTCGCCAGTTCCAGGCGGCCCGTCGCGACGGCAGCCGTTCGGATCGATTGGCCACCGTGCGCGTTCCGTTCATGGTCGTGCACGGCACAGCCGACACCCTCATTGACATCTCGGGTGGTCGGCGGACAGCCGACGTCGTACCGCACTCGCGCTTCTTGGCGATCGAGGGCATGGGACACGATCACCCGCGGGGACTTTGGTCCCAGTTCGCCGACGCTCTCGAGGGTTTCGCCCTACAGTCGGGGCCTGGAGGAATGTGATGCCCGATCTGAATCCGGTAGCCGATTGGGCGACCGATTACGACATCTTCGATCCGCAGTACGTGAAGGATCCGTACCCGATCTGGAGCGACCTTCGGCAGCGTTGCCCGATGGCTCACACCGAACGATGGGGTGGCTCGTGGTTGCCCACGACGTACGAGGACGTCACCAACATCGCCCGCGACATCGAAACCTTCCCGTCGGGAGGGGGTATCGCCGTGATGCCGCCTCCGGTGGCGATCGATGGTCAGGCCGGACCCGTGCTCCTGCCGTATGGAGTGCCCCCCATCAGTTCCGATCCTCCTCTCCACACGTGGACGCGTCGCTTGATCCTTCCCTGGATGAGTCCGCAGAAATCTGCTTCATACGAACCGATGACGCGTGCCCTGTGCCACCGTCTGATCGATTCGTTCGTCGAGAAAGGTGAATGCGATGTGGCCGGCGACTACGCCCAACAGATCCCGGTCCGGGTCATCGCCCACATCCTCGGTGTTCCGGAAGATCTGAGCGACACGTTCACCGGATGGGTGCGTGACGTTCTCGAATTCGCCTACGACGAAGAACGGCGTCGACGGGGCATCATGGGTGTCATCGGCTTCTTCCAGGAGGCGGTGGCTCACCGGCGTCTACATCCGGCTGACGACCTGATCTCCGAGCTGCTCCACACCGAGATCGACGGCAAGCCCATCGAAGAGTCGGTGATCCTCGGCATGTCGAGTCTCCTTCTGATCGCCGGCGTCGACACGACGTGGTCGTCGATCGGTTCGTCGCTGTGGCATCTCGCGTCCCATCCCGACGATCGGCGACGTTTGGCCGCCGAACCCGAACTTCTGCCGACCGCGATCGAGGAGTTCCTTCGCG
>SYCI01000079.1 GCA_005787035.1 Actinomycetota bacterium
ACGACGGTGTGATGCCCCAGACCGTCGAGGCGATCAGCCATGCCCGGGCGGCCGAGGTGCCGATCGTGGTGGCCATCAACAAGATCGACAAGGAGAACGCTGACGTCCAGCGCGTGATGTCGCAGTTGTCCGAACAGAATCTGATCCCCGAGTCGTGGGGTGGCGACACGATCTGTGTCGAGATGGCCGCCCAGCAGGGACTCGGCGTGGACGACCTCGTGGAGCAACTCACGGTGGTCGCCGAACTCGAAGAACTCACCGCCAATCCGACGGGTCGGGCCAAGGGTGTGGTGCTCGAGGCCAACCTCGACGTCGGTCGCGGTCCGGTGGCGACGATCCTCGTCGACAAGGGCACCCTCAAGGTCGGTGACCCGATCGTCGCCGGTGCGGCGTGGGGACGCGTGCGCGCCATGATCGACGACAAGGGTCAGCAGATCAAGGAAGCCGGTCCGTCCACACCCGTGCAGGTGCTCGGTCTTTCCACGGTTCCGCAGGCGGGTGACGAGTTCCGCGTGGCTCCCGACGAGCGCACGGCGCGCACGGTGGGCGAGGCCCGCGAGCAGCGTCTGCGGGCCAAGTTGCAGCGCGGCGATGCCCGTGTGCAAAAGGGCGTGAAGCTCGAAGACGTCTTCAGCCAGATTCAGGCCGGAGAAGTTGCGACCCTCAACCTGATCATCAAGGCCGACGTTCAGGGCTCCCTCGAAGCCGTGACCGAGAGCTTGCGCCGGCTCGAGCGCGACGAAGTGAAGTTGGCTTTCGTGCACCGTGGAGTGGGTGCGATCACCGAGAACGACATCACACTCGCCGGGGCCACCAACGCCACGCTCATCGGCTTCAACGTGCGACCCGATCGCAAGGCCCGTGACCTCGCCGAGGCCGAACATGTGGAGATCCGTACCTACGAAATCATCTACAAGCTTCTCGAGGACATCGAGAAGGCCATGGTCGGCATGCTCGCTCCGGAGTTCGAAGAAGTCGTCACTGGCGAAGCAGAAGTGCGCGAGATCTTCCGAGTCCCCAAGATCGGTGCCATCGCCGGTTGCTACGTGCGCTCGGGTCAGATCACCCGCGGCTCCAAGGTCCGCTTCCTTCGCGACGGCGTCATCATCTGGAAGGGCGCTATCCAGTCGTTGCGCCGTTTCAAGGACGACGTCCGCGAGGTGCGCGACGGCTTCGAATGCGGTATCGGTCTCTCCGACTTCCAGGATCTGAAGCAGGGCGACCTGATCGAGACCTACGAAGACAAGCAGATCGTCCGTACCTGATACTCCGGACCTGATGGTTCGTTGCCGATCGTCGACGGGAGGAATACGTCGTGAGTGACCTCGAGTTCTTTTTCGATCCGGTGTGCCCCTGGGCCTGGATCACTTCGCGTTGGGTCGAGGAGGTGGCTTCACAGCGCTCGTACGACGTCCGCTGGCGGTTCATCTCGCTGAAGCTCCTCAACGCTGAGAACAAGGCCGAGTGGTACAACGACCAGTACAAGCGGTGGCACGCGATGGGACACGAAGCGTTGCGGGTGGCCGCCCGGCTCGACGACGAAGTCGGCAACGACGCCGTGTTCGCGCTCTACACCGCGATCGGAACCGAAGGGCACGTGAAGGGTCGTCGCGACGACTACGCCGCGAGCACCGAGGCGTTCGTGGGCGAATGTCTCGACATCGCCGGACTCGATCGCTCCTTCATTTCGGCCGCTTTCGACGAGCGCTTCGATGCGCGTATCGCGGCCGATACCGAATTGGCGCTGTCGCGCACTGGACGTGACGTCGGTACCCCGATTCTCACGTTCAAGCCCGGACAGCCGAACGAGGGATCGTTCTTCGGACCGGTCATCGCCCGGATTCCCCGCGGGGACGAAGCGGTGCGCCTGTGGGACGCCGTGGAGGTCGTGGCCACCACGCCCGGTGTGGCCGAGCTCAAGCGTTCCCTGCGCGACGCCCCCAACTTCTCGTAGCCTGAACTCGTGACTCGTCCTCGTAAGTCCGGTGGCTCACGGGGCTCCACGCGTGCATACCCGCGAGCCGTTCGCCTCGGCGAGTCGCTGCGCGAAGTCATCGCCGACGAACTCGTACGCATCGACGACGAACGACTCTCTTTCGTGACCATCACACGGGTAGAGGTCGACTCGGAGATGAATCGCGCTGTCGTGTACTTCGACTCGTTGAGTGGCGAAGAGGGTGATGCGGCGATCATCGAAGCCTTCGACGACCATCGCATCCGCCTGCAAGGTTCGGTCGGACGCCAGATCCGAGCGAAGAAGACTCCGATCCTTTCGTTCCGGGTGGACGAGGTCATTCGTTCCGCCGAGCGGATCGAGAAGATCCTGCGCGAGAACCCGAGCCCGGCCCGATTCGAAGAGGACTGACGGCTGGCGATGGCGCGTCGCAAGCCACCGCAGATTCACGGCTTGCTCGTGATCGACAAGCCGGCGGGAATCACGAGCCACGACGTCGTGGATCGGGTACGCCGTCGTCTCGGCGAGCGGCGGGTCGGACACGCCGGAACCCTCGATCCGGATGCGACCGGTGTTCTTCTCGTGGGAGTCGGCATGGCCACGCGGCTCGTCCGGTTCATGGATTTCGTGAACGTCGACGGCGACATGGTCTCGCAGAAGTCGTACACCGGTGACGTGGTCCTCGGAACCGAGACCTCGACGCTCGACGCCAGTGGTGACACCGTTGCAACTCACGACATGAACTCCGTGATCGCCCGGTTGGGCGAGTCGGACGGAGTCGGCTTCGTGCAATCGGTGATCGACGCCCATTTCGTCGGGCTGATCGATCAGGTTCCACCGATGGTGTCGGCCATCCGAGTGGATGGCAAACGTCTGCACGAACTCGCGCGTGAGGGCATCGAGGTCGAGCGTGAGGCCCGATCGGTGACAGTCAGTCGCTTCGTGGTCACCGCGATCAGCGGCAACGTGATCTCGATCGACGTGACGTGTTCGTCGGGTACCTTCATCAGAACTCTGGCCGCTGATCTCGGGCGAACTCTCGGTGGTGGCGCTCACTTACGAAATCTGCGTCGGACGTCGGTGGGTGCCTTCACCATCGCCGACGCGGCGGCCATCGATGAGGCACCGCTGCGATCGGTCGCGACGGCCGTGCGCGGACTGAGCACGCTCGTGGTGTCGGGTGAGGAAGCCGAGTCGATGCGCGGACTCGCGGCGACCGGCAAAGTTCTTCCCATCGATCGGTTCTCGGCGACTGGACCCGAGCCGTGGGCCGTGGTTGCCGGTGACGACGTGCTCGCGGTCTACGAGGCGTTCAGTAATGCCAAGGTGGGGGAGGGTATGGCCCGACCCGTGGTCAGTCTTTCGTCGACGTCGACGAACCCATGATCTTGTGACACCAGTCGAGTACGACCTGCGAGTACTGCTCGGTGTGGAACAGCATCAACTGATGTCGTCCTTCGGGTAGTACGAAGAACTCCACCGGTCCGCTCGTGGCGTCGACCACTCGCTGGGCGACTTTCACCGGGAACGTCGGATCGTTCTCGCCGACCGCGTACAGAATGGGTCGCGTGTTCTCGGCGAGGGGAACCGCGGGGTCGTAGCGCATGATCGACGCCCACGACGCCATGTCGTACATCCACGTGTTGTACGGATCGGCTTTCTTCTGCGCCTTGGCTCCCACGTAGCCGTAGTCGGCATCGAAGTCGAAGTAGCGGTCGATGTCGAGACGAAAACGGCTACCCCAGATCTTCTCGATCTTCTCGTAGGCCTCACTGCGGAACGGATTGTCGGGCGGGATGAGCGGTGAACCGGGGATGGCGAAGCCCATCAGGATCGCTCCAACGAACACATCGGTGGCGGCGAGAGCCGAATATGCCGCGGCCGATCCGAGCGACGATCCCGTGATGAACACCGGCAGCCCCGTCGTCTCCTTGATGTGTTCGCCGTACATGACCGCAGCATCGACCCACTGCTGGAGTGTGAACTGGCCCGGACGTTGCGAGATGCACGAACGACCGTGTCCGGGAGCATCCATCGACCAGATGTCGACCCCTTGTCGGGCGTGGTGTGCGCAGAAGTTGTCGTAGATCCCGCCGTGGCTGGCGATGCCATGCTGAATCAGCAGAGCGTGCGTGGGTTCGGGTCCGGTGAACCGATACGAGAAGACTTCGCCCAGAACGTATTCGTCGCGTCTCACGAGGCCACCGGGGGTGTGGTCTCGCTCATGTTGTCCCACACGAATTGGTCGTCGAGGCTCATGAGCCGTTCGTAGGCGGCGGGCGAGTACGCCATGCGCGGACCCGAGGCCGTGAGCGGCGGTTGTGGCACCCGGGTTGCACCTGTCCGATAGTCGGCGGGTTCGATCATCGATCGCAACTCGTCGTCGTCGATGCCGCACAGTCCGACCACTTCGGGATCGATCCAGGCTTTCTCGTCGATGTCGTGCCCCACGGCGACTTCGAGCGTCATGCCCTCCGGGCCGGCGAAGTAGATCGATTGGATGAAACCGTGGTCGATCGGGCCGAGTACGTGGACGTCGCGGCTGCGAATCCGATCCCGCATGGCGTAGAGCTCGTCGAGGGTGTCGACGTGGAGCGCGAGATGTTGCATCGCACCGCGCGTGACCTTGCCGCCGGGATTGCCGGCATGGGTGACGCCAACTTCGATGTCGGTCGGGTTCTCCGGGTGCTGAACGAAGGCGATGTAGGAGTCGGGAGCCAATTCGACGAAGCCGTGGAAGCAACCGTCGACACCGTGCATCCAGTAGAGGGCGCGCAACGGACAACCGAGGACGTCGGTCCAGAAGGAGAGTTGGGCCTTCATGTCGGACGTGGAAATAGCGAGATGATTTACTCCGCGCGGGTGAAGCGTCGTGGTCTTGCCTGATGTCACGGTTCCCTCCAGTTCCGGTGCTCGAGGCCCGAGTGCCGTGAAGTCTAAAACAGCCGGTCCCAGCCTTCGAAACAGCGGGGTTCGCAACTAGCGTTGAGGATCGTGTTGGTGATCGACGACTTCTCGCGCCGGGTATGGCCCGAGCAACGCAGCGTCGTCACCATCGGTGCGTACGACGGACTTCATCTGGGTCATCGAACCGTGATCGACCACGTACGCCGCTTGTCTTCCGACTCGGGTAGCCGGAGCGTGATCGTCACGTTCGACCGTCATCCGGCGAGTCTGGTGCGACCCGAGTCGGCTCCGCGACTTCTCACCGACCAGACCCAGAAGATCGAACTTCTCGCCGACACCGGCGTGGACGCGGTGGCCCTCATCCGCTTCGATGCCCATCAGGCCGCCGAGTCGCCCGAAGATTTCGTGCTACGCGTTCTCGTGAACTCACTCGGTGTCCGGGCCGTGGTGGTGGGTGAGGACTTCCACTTCGGTCGCGGACGGGCCGGCAACGTGGCGCTCTTGCGCGAACTCGGACAGGAGCACGACTTCGAGGTCGTTCCCCACGAACTCGTGACCGGGGGGACCACGGTGACCACGGTGATCAGTTCGACGGCGATCAGGCGGGCGATCGCCGATGGTGATGTGGGGCAGGCCGCCGAATGGCTCGGACGACCGTACGAGTTGCGGGGCATCGTGGCCGACGGCGACAGGCGTGGCCGCACGATCGGCTTCCCCACGGCCAACGTGGAAGTGCCGGTGGCCATGTGCGTTCCCGGTGATGGTGTGTACGCCGCGTGGTACGTGCGGGATTCGGGACCCCGTGCCGGTGCCGTGTACCCGGCGGCGGTGAACATCGGACGCCGGCCGACGTTCTACGACGATCAGCCGGTGAGCCTCGTGGAGGCGCACATCATCGACAACGGACCGATCGATCATCAGCCACTCGACCTCTACGGCGAGAGTGCCCGACTGCGTTTCGTGGCCCGTCTGCGCGGTGAGCAGAAGTTCGAAGGTATCGACGCGCTGAAGAAGCAACTCGACGTCGACATCGAGTCGGCTCGGCGGGCGCTGAGTTAGTTCACTCGCCGGCGATCGGGGTGAGGTGCCGGTAGGCGGTGTTTCGCTGCACGAGCGTGCGACCGAGCGGGGCCGTGACGGCCTGGAAACCATCCTCGGTCATCTTCTGACCGTGGTTGGCGCCGGCGGCCCGCGAGATGTTCTCGTCCATCAACGTGCCACCCATGTCGTTGCAACCGGCCTGCAGCAACTGCCGTGCTCCGTCGACACCGATCTTGACCCAGCTCACCTGGACGTTGTCGATGAGTCCGTCGTACACGATGCGGCCGATGGCGTGCATGAGCACCGTCTCGCGGAAAGTGGGCCCACGTCGTGACTTCTTCTGCAGGTAGATGGGCGAAGCCATGTGCACGAAGGGCAACGGGATGAACTCGGTGAAACCGCCGGTCTCCTTCTGGAGGTCGCGGGTGCGGATCATGTGCTCGGCCCAGCTCGTGGGGTCCTCGATCGATCCGAACATGATCGTGATGTTCGAGTGCAGGCCCACCTGATGGGCGACTCGATGACACTCGATCCATTCGTCGGCCGTGACCTTGTCGCTGCACAGGATCGCCCGGGCGCGGGTGTCGAGGATCTCGGCGGCGGTGCCCGGTAGCGACGCGAGCCCAGCGTCTTTCATCTTGCGCAAGTAAGTAGCGAGATCTTCACCGTTGCGCTTGGCGCCTTCGGTGATCTCGAGCGCCGTGAAGCCGTGCACGTGCATGTCGGGTACCGCGTCTTTCACGGCTTGGGTGACGTGCAGGTAGTAGTCGCCGTCGAAGTCGGGGTGGATCCCGCCCTGCAGAGTCACTTCGGTAGCGCCCATGTTCCAGGCCTCCACGGCTCGGCGCGCGATGTCGTCGAGCGTGAGTAGGTAGGGCGTGCCACGCAGATTGAGCGACAACGGTCCTTTGGAGAATCCGCAGAACTTGCACTTGAACGTGCAGACGTTGGTGTAGTTGATGTTGCGGTTGTGGACCCACGTGACCGTGTCGCCCACGGCGCGCCGCCGCAACTCGTCGGCGTATTCGGCGATGAGCGCAACCTCGGGTCCGCGGGCCCGGAACAAGGCGACGATTTCGTCGAAGCCCACTTCCTGACCGGCGCGATGTCCGTCGATGATGTCGTGGATGCGGCTTCGCGAAGCGGGAGAGCTACCGGGGACGAGCACCGGCGGCTTGTTGTTGGTGCCGCTGTACCACTGCGTACTGCGATGGCCGACGAGCACGACCTCGGCGCCGTCGTGCACCACGTCGGCGGCCGTGACCTTCTCGGGCCAGATCGCGCCCGGATCGTCGCGACCGAGACCCTCGGCATCGGAGCGGTCGAGCACTGCGAATCGCAAAGACGGATCGATCCACTGGCTGTCGCCGAGACCGAGGTTGTTGGCGCCACCCACGAACTCCGGATACACGGTCAGACGAGAAGCCAGTGCCATGCCACGCGATTCGGTGACGACGCGCAACTTGTCGAGGTCGGGCCACGGGCGTTCGGGATTCACGTGATCGGCGGTGACGGGGGAGACGCCACCCCAGTCGTCGATGCCGGCATCGAGTAGCACGCCGAAGTCGTCCGAGAGATTCGGTGGAGCCTGCAGGTGGATCTCCGGCGGCAGCACGATGCGAGCAGCCGCGATCGACCACAGGAACTCGTCCTGCGGGCACGGTGCTTCGTTCTGCATGCCGGTGCGCGGCTTGGGCAGGAAGTTCTGAACGATGACTTCCTGTACGTGACCGTGCCGCGCGTGTGAATCGGCGATGGCCTCGAGTGCGGCCAGACGATCGGCGCGGGTCTCACCGATGCCCACGAGAATTCCGGTGGTGAACGGGATCCGCAGTTCGCCGGCGAGTTCGAGGGTGGCCAGACGACGCTCGGGGAGTTTGTCGGGTGCGCCGCGATGGCACGCGAGGTCGTCGCGCAACGACTCGATCATCATTCCTTGGCTCGGGCTGACGGCTCGCAACTTCGCGAGGTCGTCGCTGTTCAGTGCGCCGGCGTTGGCGTGGGGGAGAAGACCGGTCTCGTCGAGCACCAATTTGGCCATGGCGGCGAGATAGTCGACCGTCGACGCGTAGCCGTGCGCATCGAGCCATTCGCGCGCGATGGTGTAGCGCTCCTCGGGTGCTTCGCCGAGGGTGAAGAGGGCTTCGTGACACCCGAGCTTGGCGCCCTTCTTGGCGATGGCGAGAACTTCGTCGGGTGTGAGGAACGGACTCTCGAGGCGAGCCGGCGGTTGGGCGAAGGTGCAGTAGCCACAGGTGTCGCGACACAGCATGGTGAGTGGGATGAACACCTTGGGTGAGAACGTGACGCGGGTGCCGTGATGCAGATCCCTGATCCGGCGAGCCTCGGCCATGAGTTGGTCGACGGGGACGTCCACGAGATGTTCATGACGAAGCGTCTGGTGACGTGATGACGGGGAACTGCTCCCCACGGGGGAGACAGGGATGCGCTGGCGCGACATGCGGAACCTTTCGGGCAGGCTGACGCCTGCGGTCGTGGAACTCGGTTTTTGCCAGTGCACAACGGAGACCGTGCGGATGCGAGAGAGCCGCCGGGACCCCACCCTGTCGTGCAAGAACGAGCCTACTTGATGGGGGCTTACTTACTCGAAGGGTTCCGGAACGCCTCGAGGATGTTGGCCGTGGCCACGCCCACCCGGTGGCCGGTGCGGGAGATGAATCCGATCTGCACCCCGGTGGCCGGGTCGCGGACCGTGAAGAACTGTTCGTGGCCGTCGTCGTCCACCACGACATCGGTGAGCAACGACGCGCTACCACCGGCCAGGCTCTGGCGCGCGTAACCCGCGTTCAGTACTTCGACGGCGATGTGATGGATACCCGGCCCATGGGTACGGAGATGTTGGGCCACGTCGGCACCGGCCTCGGGACCGACGAGGACGATCGTCACACCACCCGCATCGAGGACGGCGATCCCGGGGTTCTTAGAAATTCCGGGGGTTCCGGCGGGCGGGCGGTGGAAGCCGAGGCGATCGGTGAAGAGCGCGACGGCGCTCGGTAGATCGTCGACGGCGACGACGATGTGATCGACGCGCGTGGCCACGGTGTCGAGATCGGAGCGGGCGCCGGTCGGTGACGCCGACTTGTCCGGGGCGGTGTCGGGCCGACGGCCCGCGACTTCGATGCGATGCGTCTCGGCGAGGAGAACGCGCATCACCTGTTCGGCAAAGTCGGGATCGACCCCGGCATCGATGGCCCACTGTCGGCGTGATGTCACGACGTCTCGCACCCGGGCCGGTTGTATCACGGGAGTGTCGGACTTCTCCTTGATCCGGGCGACCTCGTGGCAGACCTGCAGGCGCTCGGCCAGAACTCTCAACAGCTCGCGATCGAGTTGATCGATCCGCTCACGCAGAGCGGAGAGGTCGGGGTCGGGTGTCACGATGGCAACGGTAGTCGGAGGTATCTCGGCTGGGTGGTTGGAATGCGACCACCCGAGTTTTCGGCTCGAGTTTCAGAGTCCATCCTCCCTCGTGCACGGCCCACCCTGATCGCCGGCGAGGATTCGGTCGCAGGGACCTTCGCCTCGTCGACCGCTTTCGGCCCAATCAGTGAAATCGGTCGAATTCGCCGCGAGGGCCTTCAGCAATCGTCGACGATCCGAACTCCCGCGACCTCCCGCTGCTCTGCATCATCGAGCAACGCTTTCATGCGTGCGACTAATTCTGTCTCGCATGCGGTGAGACGGGCTCTTTCGATTCGAGCGACTTCGAGTTCGCGGCGGACATCACCGATGTTCATGGTCGCGATGTCGGCCGTGTGCATGCCGATGAAATTACGCGTGGGGTGTTGCAGAGTTTCTCGCGCGACGCAGAACTACTTCTGATGCGGCGCAACGAGACGTTCGATGTGCTTGGCGAGCACGTCCATTTCGAGATTCACGCGTGATCCCGCGGGACGAAAGCCGAGCGTCGTCACTTCGGCGGTGTGCGGAATCACCGCGACACGAAACGTGTCGGCGGTGATGTCGAATGCCGTGAGGCTGATGCCGTCGACGGTGACCGATCCTTTCTCCACCAAGTACTTCATGAGGTGTTGCGGCACCCGCACCACCAGATCGGGTGCGGCCGACACGACCTCGCCCACGCCGTCGACATGACCGAGCACCATGTGGCCGCCGAGACGATCGCCGAGGGCCATGGGCCGTTCGAGGTTCACGCGGTCGCCGGACTTCAGGGCTCCGATGGTCGTGCGGGCGAGGGTCTCCTCGCTCACGTCGGTGTCCCACCACGAGCCCGAGGCGTCCGAACCCTGATCGACCAAGGTCAGACAACAGCCATTCACGGCGATGGAGGCGCCGAGCCCTGAGCCCTCGAGCACGGTGGCAGCGGCGATCCGTAGGCGGACGCCCGGACCCCATTCGGTCGTCACCGGAGCCGACGACACGACGGTGCCCAACTCCTCGACGATCCCCGTGAACATGGGGTCAGGGTACCGGTGGCCGTCGGACCACCCCCGGCCCTTCCCGGGGTGGAACGCCCGTACCCCACCCGTAGGCTGGGAGAGTCCGACGGGGCTCCGGCTCCGGCGAGATGCTCCGGGTTCCCGGGGCGACCTCCGAAGTCTCAATCACGGAAGGCAGGCCACCATGGCTGGCACACCCA
>SYCI01000080.1 GCA_005787035.1 Actinomycetota bacterium
CGCCTACATGTCCTACTGGGACGCGCACGCCGCCGTCCTGCGCGTCCGCAACCTGAAAGCCGAAGAGGGCGACAAACGTTTTCGTGCGGTGCGCACCGAGGCCAACCTCCTCATGATGGACGCCCTGCAGGGGATGATCCGCGAGGGTGTGACATCGGGACGGCTGCCCGAATCGCTCGATCCGCTCACGACGTCGGCCGCTCTCGTCGCCATGATCGAACGGCTGCTCGCGTTCCAGAGCGAAATGGGTAAGCGAGGCGCGTCGCGTCAACAGATTCGCGACACTCTCGCCACCTTGTTGTCGCAGACCCTCACGAGTCGCGGCTGAGATCGTCCACTGGTCGCGTCAGAGCGATGGGAGCAGACTCGCGAGTTCACGGAACTCGTTCATCGTGACCGCGGTCGGGTCGGCCGACAGCACCTGCACGCACACGTGATCGGCGCCACCATCGAGATGGGCCTTGATACGGGCGTGGATGTCGTCGAGGGTCCCCCAGGCGACGATCGCGTCCACGAGGCGATCGCTCGGTCCGGCGATGTCTTCCTCGGACCAACCGAGACGGCGGAGATTGTTCGTGTAGTTCGGCAGGCCGAGGTACGTCTTCATGAAGCCTCTCGCCACGGCGCGGGCCTCGGTCGCATCGGTCGAGAACACCACGGCCTGTTCGGGGGCGAGTAACGCATCGGGACCGAGGGCAGCTCGCGCGATGGGCGTGTGTTCGACCGGCACGAAGTAAGGGTGAGCACCGAGGGTGCGTTCGGCGGCGAGTTTGAGCATCTTGGGTCCGAGCGCAGCCAGACACCGGGCCGGTGGCGTGGTGGGTTGGGCCGCGAAGAAGAGACCGCGATCCATGGCGTCGAGGTAATTCACCATGTTGGTGTACGGCTTACCGTAACTGGCCCCGTGGAAACCCTCGACCGCCGGCTGATGGCTCACGCCGATACCGAGGAGAAAACGATCGGGGAATGCTTCGGTGACGGTCTTCCAACCCGCCTGCATCGTCATTGCACTGCGCGCGTGCAGCGACGCGATACCCGTCGCCATGATCAGCCGTTCGGTCGCCGACAGAAGAAGCGACGTGGACGCGAACGGTTCGCGACCGACGGCTTCGGGAACCCAGACGGCGCGGAAACCGAGTTCTTCGATCCGGGCCGCGTACTGCTGCGCTTCGCGCATGGGCTTCATGTCGAGTTGGAAGGTCCAGAGGCCGAGCTTGCCGAGTGATTCACGCTGGAGGGTCATGGAGGAAACCTAGGTTGCCGGCCACGATCGCACGACATCGGAGGGACTCAGTTCTCGCCGAGCCAATGGTCGATCAATTTGCGGGCGATCGAGATGCCCGGCGGAATGGGTGGGAGCGAATCCTTGCGATACCAATTCGCTTCGAGGATCTCGTTCGGATCGCACACGATGTCACCCGAGTGCCAATCGGCCCGGAATCCGAGCATCAAGCTGTGCGGGAACGGCCAGGGCTGACTGCCGAGATACCGCACGTTGTGAACGGCCACTCCGACTTCTTCACGGACTTCACGCACGACGGCACCCTCGAGGGTCTCGCCGGGCTCCACGAAACCGGCGAGGCAACTGAACATCGGCGCCCGGAACTGCACACCACGCGCGAGAAGGGCTTCCTGATCCGGGCCGGGCTCACCTCGCGTCACGAGGGTGATCATGGCCGGCGCGAGACGCGGGAAGGCGGTGTGTCCACACGCCGGACACTTCATGGCGCGCTCACCGCGCGCCGATTCGGTCGCCGTCCCGCACCGTCCGCAGAACCGGTGCGTGCGCGCCCAATCGACGAGCTGCACCGCCCGACCGGCGATCAGCCACTCGTCTTCCGTCGCGCGTCCGAAGAAGCTGAAGAGATCGAGTGCCGCGCCATCCGACGGGTCGTCGTGACGCGGGACGTCGATTCCCCAATACGCGTGACCGTCGAGGTGACCGAGGAAGTGGCGGGTCCACGAGTCGTCGGCGATGCGATCGTGCGCCCACACCCGCGACTCGACGACGTGAATGTAGCGGTGCGCCACGGCATCGGGGTCGGGGGCCATGGCCGGCTCGAAGCGACTCGGCCGACTGATGATCCCGTCGGCGAACGGACCGGGTGACGAACCTCGCGATGATCCCACCCGGCAAGTATGACCGCACCGACCCGAGCGCCCACCACCGGTGTTCTGGTGAGGTTTTTCGACCCCGGGGGTCGAAAAACCTCACCAGAACCGAGCGGGCGTAACATGGCCGCCATGTCGAATTCTGCTCGCAACGTCGTGATCGTCGAGGCCGTCCGCACCCCGGTGGGCCGCAAGAACGGTGGCCTGTCCACTCTGCATCCGGCCGAACTGCTCGGCTTGGTTCAAAAAGAAGTCGTGCGACGCACGGGCATCGACCCGGCGCTCATCGAACAGGTCGTCGGCGGCAACGTGAGCCAGGTCGGTGCGCAGAGCTTCAACATCACCCGTACCGCGTGGCTCTCGGCCGGCCTACCTCTCACCACGGCATGCACCACGGTCGACACCCAGTGCGGATCGAGCCAGCAGGCCACCGGCCTCGCGGCATCACTCGTCGCCTCGGGTGTGGTCGATGTCGCCATGGCGTGCGGTGTCGAGTCGATGAGCCGAGTCCCGATCGGCAGCAACTCGTCCAAGGGCCTCGGCCTCGGCGTGCCGGTGCCCAAGTCGTACTTCGAGCAATACGAGTTCACCTCGCAGTTCGAAGGTGCCGAGCGCATCGCCGACAAATGGAACATCACCCGCTCCGATACCGATGCGTTCGGTCTCGAATCGCAGAACCGTGCCGCCCGCGCCTGGGCCGAGGGCCGCTTCGACGGCCAGTTCATCGAAGTCGACGCCCCCGATCTCGATGAAGAGGGCAAGCCCACCGGGACCACGCATCGCGTGGCGCGCGACGAGGGAATCCGCGAGACCACACTCGAGAAGCTGGCCACGCTCAAGCCCGTCGCCCGCGAGAACGGTGTTCACACCGCCGGCAACTCCTCGCAGATCTCCGACGGCGCGGCAGCCGTCCTCATGATGACCGAGGAGAAAGCCAAGCAACTCGGTCTCAAGCCGCGGGCCCGCGTGGTCGACAGCTGTCTCGTGGGTGTCGATCCGGTTCTCATGCTCACCGGTCCCATCGATGCGACCGAACGACTTCTCGAGCGCAACAACCTCACGATCGACCAGATCGACACCTTCGAGATCAACGAGGCCTTCGCATCGGTCGTTCTCGCGTGGGCCAAGGCCGTCGGTGCCGACCTCGACAAGACCAATCCGAACGGCGGCGCGGTTGCCCTCGGTCATCCGCTCGGTGGCACGGGTGTGATCCTCATGACCAAGGCGCTGTACGAACTCGAGCGCACCGGTGGTCGCTACGGCATCGTGTCGATGTGCTGCGGCGGTGGTCTGGGAACCGGCACTCTCATCGAACGCATCTGATCGGCCGCCGGCGCAACGCTGCGCCCACATGGTCGGATGCGTCCGCTCATCCGTTTCCTCGAAGTCGCCGGACTCGTCCTGTCGGTCGCGTCGTGCGCCGCGGCCGTCGACCTTCCGGACGGGGCCAATGCACTCGTGCAACGGGTCATCGACGGTGACACGATCGAGGCGCGCTTCGTCGTGGACGGACGCGCGGTCGACGAGCGGGTCCGACTCATCGGAATCGACACCCCGGAGACCAAGAAGCCCGGATCCCCCGTCGAGTGCTACGGCCCCGAGGCGTCGGCCCGCACGACCGAACTCTTGCCCCCCGGGACACCGATCATGGTGCGACGCGACACCGAACCCCGCGACGACTACGGACGCCTGCTCGGTTACGTGTACCGAACGTCCGATGGCTTGTTCGTCAACGAGACTCTGCTCGCCGAAGGTTTCGCTTCGAAGTTGTCGATCAGCCCCAATGATCGACTGGCCGACCGGTTCGCCACCGTCGAAGCGACCGCCCGCGAATCGGGCCGGGGCATGTGGGCCTTCTGCTTCACCGACCCCACGGGTAGCGTGACGCCGTGACCGAACTCGCCGAGCGCCTCGGCTACGACGCCGACTCGAAACTGGTGATCCTGTCGTGCGACGACCTCGGTTCGTGTCACGCCGCCAACATCGGCGTCTATTCGGCCCTCCGCGATGGAGTCGCCACGTGTGCGTCGATCATGGTTCCGGCGCCTTGGTCGCGACACGCCGCCATGATGTATTCGGGTGAGGACATCGGAGTTCATCTGACCCTCAACGCCGAGCATCCGCTCTATCGCTGGGGCCCCATCACCCACGCACCATCGTTGTTGTCGGGAGATGGGGGATTCCCGCGCGAGATCGACGATCTGTGGGAACACGCCGATCCCGCCGAAGTTCTTCGCGAGTGTCGCGCCCAGATCGAGCGGGCGATTCTGTGGGGTTTCGACGTGAGTCACCTCGCCCCGCATCTCTCGGCCATCACGCTGCGCCCGGAATTCTTCGACGTCTACCTCGACCTCGCCGTCGAGTTCCGACTTCCGATCCGCCTCCCCTCGACCATCGACGAAGAGCGCGCCGGTTTCCCCTTCCGCCGTCTGGCCGCCGAGGAAGGCGTGATCTTTCCCGACCACTTCGATCACGACTGGAAGGCCGGAAGCCGCGATCGCGTCTTCGACGCGTTGCGAAGCCTCCAACCGGGAGTGACCGAAATCCACGTGCAGCCGGCGATCGACACCGCCGAAGTCCGCGCCTTGGCCGGCGACTCGGCCCAGGGCTGGATCGACGATCTCGAACTCGTCACCAACGATCCGACGTTGCGTTCGCTGATCGACGAACTCGGGATCGAGTTGATCGGTTACCGGGATCTGCGCAACGTCATGCGCGACCACTCACGCTGAGCGTTCGAGCAGCGCCCGGATCACCCGGGCCGCCTCCCCCGACGACAACGCGTCGAACAACGGGCCGGTCGGCCCGGTCGACTTCAACTTGCCGAGCATGAAGGCTTCCGAAGGATCGAGCACCGCATCGGCCTTCGACACCGTGACGACCACCTCGGCATCGTCGGGACCTTCGACGCGTTCGTCGTTCTTGGCCATCACGACGCGGTACTGAATCGTCACGTCGACTCCGCCAGACTCGGGTCACTCAACCTCGACGGAGCGTCCACTCCTGGTGGCAATCCGAGGACCTCGGTGACGCCGGCGAACAAACACGTCTCGACATCGGCCTCGGCCGGTGCGCCGACCGCCGAGCGCGCGAGCACCCAGTCCTCCCACGGATATATGGCCGCCAACTCGTCGTCGTCGAGGCCGAACCACCATGGTTCGGAGGGATCGACCTGGGTCGCGTGGGCACGCAATGCACCCGAACGGGCCGCCATGTGCGACGCAACATGAAGGCGTGTCGTGATGCGGTCGTCGTTGCTCGGTCGGGCCAACCACTTCTCGTCATAGGGCGACTTGCCGAGTTTGGCGATCATCGCGTGATGGACGGCCAAGAGACGCGTCTTCGACCACACCGTGTAATACATCTTGAGCGGTTGCCACACCGGCCCGGCCCACGGGTACCAGGTGGGATCGCCCGCCCGCGCGAACGCCACGACCGAGATGTCGTGAACCTTGACGTGATCCGGATGCGGATAGCCGCGTTGATCGTCGTTGTACGTGACGAGCACATGGGGCTTCGTGCGGCGGATGACTGCCACCAGCCGACCGACGGCCTCGTCGAGATCGGCCCGATGGAAACAATCGGGGTGCTCATTGGCCGGTGAATCGAGCATGCCCGAGTCGCGATACCCAAGCATCACGACTTCGTCGAACCCGATGATGTGCGCCGAGCGGTCGAGTTCGATGGGACGCACCCGCGCCATGAGGGAGCGTTCCTCCTCGGGAGTGAGCCCGTGAAACGGCTGACCGGGCTCGCGAAGGGACGGATTCTGCAGGTCGCCTTCCTCACCTCCGGTGCAGCAGACGAGAACCGTCTTCACGCCACGGTCGTGATACGCCGCCAATGTGGGCGCACCTTTCGAGGCTTCGTCGTCGGGATGCGCATGCACGGTCAGGACGCACAATTGTGTGCCGTCGGAATCGGTGCGCATGACCACAACGCTACTTGGCGACCCGCGCGGGCTCACCGCTGCGCCTAGCGTGTCGGTTGTGACGACTGGATCATCGCACCGCCTTCGTTCGGCCGCGTCGGCAATGGTCGCGCTTTTCGTCCTGCTGCTCGGAGCGTGCTCGGACGACGGCCGTGAGATGCGTGAACCGCGACCGGACCAGAACCAATCGATCATCCCGATCACCGAGCCGCCGACGCAATCGCTCGCCTTCGACTCGGCATCCACTGACGGCATGGACGCGGTCCCCGATTTCACCCTTCTTTTGCCCTGGATGTCGGGCGCCGACATCCCACCGGAGTTCGTGTGCGGCAGTTCGGCCCCGACCCTCCGCTGGTCGGGTGTGCCCACGGACGCGGTGGGCCTCGCGCTGGTGGTGACCGACCTCGATGCACCCGTCGCCGGTCGACCCGAGATGCCCTTCGTGCACTGGGCCGTGGCCAACATCGACCGTGGACTCAGCGCCCTCGACTCGGTACCCGCCGGCGCGGTACAAGCCGCCAACGACTTCGTCACCGGCGGGGTCGCCGACACGGCAACCGAGTCATCGAACATCGGCTGGGGCGCCCCATGCCCGCCGCCGGGTTCCACTCACACGTACTCGTTCGAGCTCCATGCGCTCGGACAGCTGATCGAACTTCCCGATGGAAGTCCGGCGGCCGACCTGGTGACGTCCATCGAGGCCGTGAGCCTCGGTCGGGCGACCGCGTCCGGTGTCGTTCGTCGCTGATCACCACCCTCCGCGTTCGCGCCACCACTCCGTGCCACAATCCCCTCATCGATCCGCGATCCAACGCCGCCCCCGACCCCGGCTCCATCGTGGGTTTGTTCGAGACCGATGTCGCCGGTCGCCTCGTCTCCGGTGACGAGAGGTTTCGCCAACTCGCCCTGGCCGGCGGGGCCATCGGAGCGGGCCGCGCACCGTGGTCGAATGCCGCCCCCGATACGCGAGCGGCGATGGAGATCGCGTGGTCCCGCGCCATCGCCACCGGCGTCGGTTTCGACGCCGAGGCGACGATCACCCGGCACGACGGAACCACGGCACGGGTTCGCTTCGTCATCGCTCCGCGTCTCGCCCCCGACGGAACCCTCACCGGCTACACCGGGGTGGTCATCCGGGCCGCCGTCGCCGAGCCCGACGATCACCGTGACCGGCACATCGCGCGCATGTCCGATGCCTACCTCGCCGTCGACGCGGACTCGATGGTGGTGTTCGCCAACCCGAGCGCATTCGTGCTCGTGGGTCTCGATCCCGCATCGGGCTCGAACGGTGACTCCGCTCTGCGGAACCTCGCGCTGGCGATCCACGATCAGGTCCCGAGGTCGGTTCTCGACTCCGATCGAACGTGGCGTGGTGAAGTCGGTTTTCGCCGTCCCGATGGACGACACCTGACCCTCGACGTCGATGTCGTGAATCGCCGTCGCGACGATGGCTCGACCGACGGATTCACCGCGGCCTGCCGCGACATCTCGACGTCGAGTCGACTCCAGGCCGAACTCGTGCACCAGGCGACCCACGATCCGCTCACCGGCCTGCCGAACCGCTTGTTGTTCCTGCGTCGCCTCGCCGACGCGATCGACCGCAGTCGGGTGCGACGCACGTCGATCGCGGTGCTGTACGTCGACATCGATCGACTCAAGGACGTCAACGACACCCTCGGACACGAAAGCGGTGACGTCCTGATCACCGCCATCGGCCGTCGCATCGTGAGTGCGACCCGCCCCGGTGATGTGGTGGCCCGCCACGGTGGCGATGAGTTCTTGATTCTGTGCGAAGGTGCCGACGACGACTCGGCCCTCGACATCGCCGAACGAATCCGCGTGGCGGTGACCGACCCGGTGGTGCTGCAAGGAGTCGAGACGCGAACCGGGGCGAGCATCGGGATCGTCGTCGAGAAGGGTGGTGGCACGACGTCGCCGCCGGCCGAGGCTGCGCTCGATCTGGTACACGACGCCGACACCGCGATGTACCATGCGAAGTCGCGCGGACGTTCGCGCTGCGAGA
>SYCI01000081.1 GCA_005787035.1 Actinomycetota bacterium
ACGACACAATCGAAGACCGCCGGATGGGGTCGAATCGCCAATTCGACTTCTTCGGCGAAGATCTTCTCGCCGCCCGAGTTGATGGTCACGGAGTCGCGGCCGCGAAGTTCCACCGTCCCATCGGCGAGCAGTACGGCGCGGTCGCCCGGCACAACGTAACGCACGCCGTCAATCACCGGGTAGGTCCGCGACGTCTTGGCGGGGTCGCCGAGGTAGCCGAGAGCCAGGCGCCCGCTCTTGGCGAGCCAACCCGGTTCGGAGTGACCGGGCTCCAGAACCGATCGGAGGTCATCGGACAGAACGTGGCTGTTGGGCGTGAGTGGGAAGGTGCCGGTGGATGCGGCGCCGGCCGCCGATACATGGGTCAACTGACCGCCGGCCTCGGAGGAGCCGAGCCCGTCGACGATCATCAGTCCCGGATGGTGTTCGAGGAACTCACGCTTCAGGTGGGCCGATAATGCGGCGCCGCCCGAGAGGATGACGGTCAACGACGAGAGGTCGTACGTGTTGCGCTTGAGTTCGTCGAGCAGGGGACGGGCGAAGGCATCGCCGACGATGAGCATGAAGTCGATTCGTTCACGTTGCACCGTCGACCAGATGTCGACCGGGTCGAGACGTTCCGGAATCGATGGCACGAACACCGTTCCGCCCGCGTTCCAGGTACTGAAACTCACCCAGTGTCCTGCGCCGTGCATGAACGGCGGCGCGATGAGCGCGCGACGACCGGTCAGGGTCGTGAGGAATTCTTCGACGCTGGTTGCGGTCTTGGAGCCTCCGAAGCATTCGACCAGAGCGTCGGCTTGCCGCCACATGACTCCTTTGGGCATGCCGGTCGTTCCGCCCGTGTAGAGGATGTAGAGATCGTCGGGGGAGGCCTCGGATTCGAAGTTCGGGTCGCCGGCGGCCACCGCGTCCTCGAACCAAACGGCTCCGTCGAGCAGCGGATGGCCCGAGTCGTCGGGGACCTGAATGAGAACGCGCAAGCTCGGAACGGACGACCGGACCGCGGCGAGAGTGGGTGCGAAAGCCGAATGGAACACGATGGCAGTGGCCGCCGAGTCGTTCAGGAGATAGGTGAGTTCTTCGGCGACGTAGCGGTAGTTGACGTTGAATGGTGCAACGCGAGCTTTGAACGCACCGAGCATCGACTCGAGGTACTCGTTCCCGTTGTAGAGGTAGATCGCGAGGTGATCCTGTCCACTCTCGGAACCCTCGAGTTCGGAGCGCTCCGTGCGACAGCCGAGTTCGCGGGACTGCAGAAAGGCAGCCAAACGACGGGTTCGCGCCGTCACCTCGGCCCAGGAGAAGCGGCGATCACGGAAGACGAGACACTTCTCGTCGGGGCGAGTGCCGGCGATCGCTTCGTGGATCCGACCAACGGTGAATTGCTGCACGGCCCGAAATTAGAGCACGTGTCGGTCTGTCGGAAACTTGCGACGAAGCATCGATCCGTCGTTCGGGTTATGGTGCGGCCATGTCGACGTATTCGCCACTCTCAGGGCGTTCCCACGACGGGGTCGTGTTCGGAGTGTTCATGCCCCAGGGCTGGAAGATGGAACTGTCCGGAATTCCCGACGCGCGAGCGAAGTGGGATCGGGCGGTGAGTATCGCCCGGTTGGCCGAGGAACTCGACTTCGACTCGATCTGGCTCTACGACCACTTCCATAACGTTCCCCGTCCGGCGCACGAAGCCGTGTTCGAGTGCTGGACCACCCTGGCGGCGATCAGTCAACTCACATCACGCATCCGACTCGGACAGATGGTGGGTTGCAACAGTTATCGCAACCCGGCCCTGCTCGCCAAGATCACGTCGACTCTCGACGTGATCTCCGGCGGTCGACTCGAGTGGGGAATCGGTGCCGGATGGTACGAGAACGAATACCGCGCCTACGGGTACGAGTTCCCCAAGCCCAAGGATCGCATCGGCATGCTCCGAGAGAGCGTGGAAATCGTCCGTTCCATGTGGTCGGAACCCGAGACGACCTACAAGGGGAAGTACTACGAAACGGTGCGAGCCAACTGTGATCCCAAGCCCCTGCAGGAGCCGCGACCGCCCATCATGATCGGGGGCGGTGGCGAGCAACTCACCCTGCGAGTCGTCGCTCAATACGCGGATTGCTCGAATTTCGGTGGCAGCCCCGACGAATGGCGTCGCAAACGGGACACGTTGTTCGACCACTGCCGCGTCGTCGGCCGGAACCCTTCGGAGATCCGGATGACGTGGTCACCGGAGATCTTCATCCGATCGACGACCGACGAACTCGAAGCCGCCGGCACCCGCAGTCTGTGGGGCGAGGAGGTCGCAAGTTGGCGCGACGGAAATCTGGTCGGCACACCCGATCAGGTCGCCGAGAAGATCCGGACGTACATGGCTCTTGGTTGTACCGGATTCATCCCGTGGTGCTCCGACTACCCGGACACGACGACCATGGAACTGTTCGCGACGGAAGTGATTCCGCGCTTCCGCTGAAGAGATCAGACGTAACTGCGGAAGATGATCTCGGCGACGCACGACGGCTTGGAGGCGCCTTCGCATTCGAAGGTGAACTCCATCGTCATCTGAACCCCACCCGCGATGTCCTCGACCTCGACGAGCTTCACGCCCAGACGAACCTTCGCGCCCACCGGAACCGGTGAAGGGAACCGCACCTTGTTGGCGCCGTAGTTGACGCCCATCGAGAATCCCTCGACTCGAACGACGGTCGGATAGAGCATGGGTCCGAGCGAGAGCGTGAGGTAACCGTGGGCGATGGGCCCACCGAATGGCCCGCTCTTGGCACGCTCGACGTCGACGTGGATCCACTGGTGATCGCCCGTCGCGTCGGCGAACTTGTTGACCCGGTCCTGGGTGATTTCGAAATACTCGCTGTAACCGAGATGCTGTCCGACGGCGGCCTTCAGACCGTCGACTCCTTGGAGAACCTTTGCTGCCATGCGCCGATAGTAGTCAGCGGTACCAGAGTCTCTGGTGCTCGCGACTCTGCGGATGAAGCAGCAGGGCGCACAGAGCGATCTCGAAGATCAGCGAGATCGTGTTGTTCCCGGCGAACTTGGTCCACAGACCGAAATCGAATTCCGACAGAACCCAGTAGCGGAGCACGAACGGCGAGAAGGCCGATGCCAGCGCGAGTCGATAACCGAGTCGGCGGTCGTTGGCCATCAGGAAACCACCTCCGATGTGGGCCACGATGACCACGAGACCAACGACGGCTCCGAGGGCGCCTTTGGTCTCGCGTGCCGCGCCGACCCAGTCGGTCCGATCGAGCAGGCCGACGATGGCGAAGAAGCCGTTCAGGTAGAGCAACCACGTGGCGACCTGGAGGGTCTGGGGTTGTAGGCGGTCGAACCATTTGCGGGTGTCGAGCGGTTGACGAGGCATGACACAGACTGGCACAGCCCGCTTACAGGGCTTTGTCGGAGCGCTCGTGCGCTTGTGATACGAAACATCACGTGCCCGACTTCCTGACGGTGTATGCCGAATTGCACCCCGACAAACCGGCGGTGATCGACGACCGTCCGAACGGTCGGGTGACGGTGCTCACCCATCGTGTTCTGGAAGATCGCACGAACCGTTTGGCCAATGTGCTTCTCGATCTCGGACTTCGCCCCGGCTCGGGCAAGGTCGTGTGGTGTGGACAGAACTCCCCGGGTCTGGTGGAGGTGATCGGTGCGGCGCGCAAGATCGGCGTGACCGCGGTGCCACTCAACTACCGGCTCTCCGATGACGAGGCTTCGTACGTCATCGACCACAGCGACGCGACCGTGGTCTACGTGGATGCCGAGGTGGCCCCGATGATCCAGCGGATTCGCGCGGCGATCCCGAAGGTGGAACACGTGCTCGTCTTCGATGGTCCGGCACCGATCGGCACGACCGATGTCGAAGCCTTGTGCGATGAGTCGTCGTCCGCGGCGCCGGTGATTCCCGAGCAAACCGAAGCCGGCGCGACGATGATCTACACGTCGGGGACGACCGGCAAGCCCAAAGGAGCCCTACGGCGTAGCGGAGGCGATCCTTCGCAGTCGCAGGC
>SYCI01000082.1 GCA_005787035.1 Actinomycetota bacterium
CGGCGGTCTGCTCTCTGTTGCACTGTCCGTGAGGTCACCCCCACCTGGCTCGCGCCAGCACTCTGCTCTGTGGAGTCCCGACTTTCCTCGGTCGATTGCTCGACCGCGGTCACCCGATCGACTCACCGTCGAGGGTCAGTGTACGAGTGGCTCGTCACTCGCCGTCGAGATATTCGTACACCATCGAATTGAGACTCGGGGTCTCGAGATTGACGGTCGTACGTGAACCCGACTCATTGGTCGGCCCGAGCGTCACCGGTACGGGTGACTGGGTGCCGAAGGTCGACGGCACGGCGTAGAAGGGGGACGGATCTCCCTCCTCGCGATACTCGGCCTTGATGGCGAGACCGTTCGACGAAACGAGCCGGTCCGGATTGAGAACCGAGCCGATCACGGCCGCGTGGCGGGCCTCCTGCTGACCGATTCCCATGGCCTGCGCGCGCAACGACGGATCCGAGATCATCGGCACGTAGAACTGATACGTGGCGCCGGCCAGTGTTTCGAGCGCGTAGGCCAAAGCGAGTGAATCAGCGGCCGGATCCTCGGCCGAGGTCACGAGCGCGAGAGCGGGTTCGATGTAGAGCGACTGCAGACGCGGATTGGGCTCGTTGAACGGAGTGCCACCGAGGCTCGACGTGAGCGAGGCGGTGGCATCGGCGTGTGCCTTGTGATCAGCGAGGAAGCGGGCGGCGATCTGGGCGGCATCGCCCGACAGCAGGCCGGCTTCGGCCACGGCTTCGTAGACGAAGATCGCGTTGTGTTCGAGCGAGGTCGCGGTGCGCAGCAAGGTCACGTCGGTCACCGGAGCATCGGGTAGTGCAGTGGTCTCGGGGGCGAGGCCGACGCGAGCGATGCCGCTCTTCTCTCCGCCACCACAGGCGGCGAGGAGAGCACCGAAGGAGATGGTGGCTCCGCCAGCCAGAAGGAAACGGCGTCGCGAGAGATGGCTGAAGTCCTGTCCGGCCGTGGCGCGGACGATGGCGGCGAGGGTCTTGTCGTCGTTCTTCATCGGTCAGCTCTCCGGGCTCAGCGCAACGATGTCGGCGGGAACGGTCAGGTAGGCGTCGGCATCGGACGCCGGTGAGAGGCCGGCCAATGCGGCCAGGGCCACGACGTGGCGGGCTTCGGTGATCATCACCGAAGCGACGAGAGCCGCACCCTCGGTGCCCTCGAGGCTTCCGAGCAACGACTGGTGGGTGGCCACGAGGGTGTTCTCGAGTTGGTGGGCCGACGTGGCGAACGATGATCCGGAGAACGACGGCTTGAAACTCGTGAAGAGGGTTTCGAGCCGAGCCTGCGGAGCGTTCCGTCCGATCATCGACGAAATCGCCTGGCTCGCTGCGTCGTGATGGGCGGCCAGAGCAGCCACCGATCCGGGCTGGTCGCCCGCGGAACCGTTCTCGAGGGCGGCGTGGTAGAGGTCGCGAGCCGCCAGTTCGGCCTGCTGCGCGTACGCGAGCAGTTCGATGTCGGCGTCAGTGGGGCGCCGCGGGGGAGAGGTGGTCACCGCTTGTCCTTTCGGGGGTTACTACGAACCCCTCCAATCTAGAAGTCGAGCGAGGAGAGGTCGGGTATCCAACCGGCCACACGGGTCACAGCCTCGGCCCAACGGGCCCGTTCGGCCGGTCGATCGAACGCCGGGCGGGGCTCGATACTCGCCACCGGCCGCCAGGCCCGGTCGATGTCGTCGAGTCCGGACCAGGTGCCCACGGCGAGCCCGGCGAGGTAGGCGGCGCCGAGTGTCGTGGCCTCGGTGACCGGCGAGACGCTCACCGGTCGACCGGTGGCATCGGCCAGCGCTTGGACGAAGGTGGGATTGCGGCTCATCCCGCCGTCCACCCGGACTTCATCGACGGTGAGTTCGGGATGTTCGGCCGTGGCGGCTTCGAGAAGGTCGGCGCCACGATGGGCGACACCCTCGAGCACGGCGCGGACCACGTGCGCTCGGGTGGTTCCCCGAGTGACGCCGAACAGACCGCCGCGCGCGCCGTAGTCCCACGAAGGTGTGGCCAATCCGAGGAGTGCCGGAACGAAATACACGCCATCGGTCGATTCACAGGTGCTGGCAATGTCGTGCGTTTCGGCGGGGTTCTGCACGAGACCCATGTCGGTCTGGAGCCATTCGACGGCGCTGCCGGCCGAGAGCATGATCGCTTCCGATCCCCACGACAACTCGCCGCCGCGACTCCACGCAACGATCGGGAATGTTCCGTGATCGGTTCGTTCGGGGGCCGCCGGTGGTTCGTGGCCGGTGAAGAGATCGAACATCCCGCCGGTGCCGAACGTGCATTTGGCCATTCCGGGTCGCACGCACGATTGACCCATGAGTGACGCCTGCTGATCGCCGGCGAGCCCTGTGATGAGAGGCGAACCCTCGAGCACCGTGGCGTGTCCGACGGGGCCCGATGAATCGACCATCGTGGGCAGGCAGGAGACCGGAAGCTTCATGAGGTCGCACACGCGCTCGTTCCAGCGCGCCGGGCCGTGGTGAACGGTTGCGAGACCGGTGACACCGGCATTGCTGTGATCGGTCACATGGAGACGTTGATCACCCGAGAGATTCCAGACGATCCACGAATCGATCGTGCCAACACACAGGTCGTCGAGGTTGCGATCGGAGGCGTGGTTCTCGAGTAGCCAGCGTGCCTTGGTCGCGCTCTGGTTCGGGGCGAGCGACAAGCCGTGCTCGTGCTTGGCCATGATGCACTCGCCGACCGTGCGCAGATCCTGCCAGCCGATACCGGGTCCGATCGGTTGGCCGCTGTGTCGGTCCCACACGATGGTCGAAGCGCGCTGGTTGGTGATTCCCACACCGGCAACCGGACCGGCGTCGCGTAGCGCGAGTTGTGCAACTTCGATCACGAGTCGAGCCATCTCGGTGGCGTCGAACTCGACCAAACCGGCGAAGGGAGTCGTGGGGGGAAACGACCGATAGTGCAACGCGTCGATGGTGGTGTCGGGTCGTACGACGGCGGCCCGCAGACCACTCGTTCCGACGTCGATCACGAGAATCGACGAGTCGCTCATCGTCGACCGCCCGGCAGGACTCCCTTGCTTCGCATCGACGAACCGAGGAATCCACCGAACACCCCCATGGCGAGGGCGACGGTGAGATTGAAGATGACTCCACTCCACCGGACGTCACCGCCGCGGGCGACCTTCACCACGACGAGGACGAATTGGGGGATCGCGTAGGCCAAGCCCGCGGTGAGAATGCCGTGCGACAGCGGGGTGCGTTGCTCCTGATGCCAAGCGGCGACACCGGCTCCGAGCAAGAAGCCCACCGCGGCTCCGAGGGCGAGCAACGTGGCGACGGTGGCCCGACCGCCCGATGCGTCGTCGCCGGCGACGAGACGCGCGGCCACCGAGAACGGGACGGCGAAGACCAACGACACGAGGGAGCCGGCGCGAATGGCTCGTCGATCCCAGCGCGATTCAGTCGACATCGAGACCCATCTTGCCCGGATTCAGGATGCCGTGCGGATCCAGAGCCGACTTGATCGCGCGGAGCACGCCGAGTCCGTTTCCGAGCGCTTCGCCCATGAAGCGCGATCGATTGAGCCCGATGCCGTGGTGATGGCTGAGGTTCCCTCCGCTGCGCAGAATCGCCCGAGTGCCGGCATCCCACAACGCGTTGTACGTCGATTCGAACTCATCGGCCGGCGGTGAAGCGGCGAAGGTGAAATAGAGGCACGCGCCGTCGACGTAACTGTGCGAGAGATGACAGGTTGCCGTGCGGGCGTGGGTCACACCGAGCAGTGCCGATCGGGCGTCGTCGAAGATCGATGCGAGGCGGGCCCACGGCGCAGTGATTTCCATGGTGTCGACCACGAAACCCTTGCGAGTCAGGGCCTGTAACGCGCTCGTGTCATTGCGGTGATGGAGCCACGCTTCGACCGCCTCCACGTCGCGCGGCTGGCAACCTTCGGTCGCCAGACATTCTTCGTCGACGATCGACATCGAAGCTCCGACGCTGGCCGGATCACCCTCGTCGAGAACGAGCAGAACACAGACCTCGCCATCGCCTCCCTGGCCGCGCTTGCTCTCGGCGGCGTCGTAGAGCCGAAGGACAGCGGGCGTTCCGCCACGTTGCATGATCCGTCGACATGCATCGAGACCACTCGCGAAGTCTCGGAACCCGTACACGGCACGGCGCTCAGAGGTCGGCACCGGATGGCACCGAAGCCAGATGCGGGTGACGACGCCGAGTGTGCCCTCGCTACCGAGGAAGATGTGATTCAGGTCGGGACCGGCGGCGGCGCGCGGTGCGCCACCCGTCCGGATCACGGTTCCGTCGGCGAGCACGACTTCGAGGCCGACGACCATGTCTTCGATCTTTCCGTAGCGCGTGGAGTACTGGCCGGCGCCGCGGCACGCGACCCAACCGCCCACGGTCGCGATGTCGAAACTCTGCGGATAGTGGCCGACCGTCAGACCGTGCTCGGCGAGTCGCGCTTCGAGGTCGGGTCCGAAGGTCCCCGGCAGAACCTCCACCACGTGGGAGATCTCATCGATCGAGACGACTCCTTGCATGGCCGTGGTGTCGAGCAGAACTCCACCATGCAGAGGAACGGCGGCTCCGCACACGCCACTGCGCCCGCCAGCAACGGTGAGGGGGATGCGATTCAGGTTGCAGATCGACGCGATCCGCGCGATCTGGTCGGTCGTCTGGGGACGACAGACGACCGCGCATCGCTGCGGGACCATGCCGTCGAGCGCCCACTTCATGCTGAGAGGCCACCAGTCCCGCGAGGCGAGTGCGGTCCGTTCGTCGTCGTGATCCGTTGCGCAGACGCCGGCCAGTTCGACGAGAACCGGCTCGGGCACGTCGACCCAGGCAGTGTCGAATCGGGTCGTCGCCGGCGCGTCGGCGAGAACGAGTTCGATCGGTGGGGTGATCTCACGCATGGAGTTCGTCCTCTCGGATACGACCGGCCACTTCCTCGTGAAGACAGATCTCCTCGAATGCGGCCACTTCGGAATCGATTCGCTCGTCCGACCAGCCGAGATGCGGGGCGATGAGTCGGGCGGTCGACCGCGCCGCGTCGCGCGCCGCGTCACGATCGAAGATGAGGGCTCGGGTGCGACGCGAGAGGACGTCGTCGAGAGTGTTCACCATCTCGAACTTGGCCGCGTACACGGCCTCGGCTCGCGAGTAGGGAAGTCCGGTCACGAGCGGTTGGTCGAGACCCGGATCTTCGGCGATCGATCGGGCCACTTCCTTCTCGCGAGAACCGTCGTGTCCGTTCAACCGCAATCGTTTGGTGCGGCAACGTTCGTGACGTCCGAGAGCGCGGCACACGGTGTCGACCGCATCCTCGGCCATGTGCCGATAAGTGGTGAGCTTGCCGCCGGTCACGGTGATGACACCGTTCTCGCTCGTGGTCACCAGATGTCGGCGCGACAAGTCGGCGGTGCGTGCATCGTCGGTTTCCTTGACGAGCGGACGTAGTCCGGCCCAGACCCCGGTGATGTCGTCCTCGGTCACTCCAGTGGTGACGCTCGCGTTGAGAGCACGCAGCACGTAGTCGATGTCGGTTCGCGTGCACTGCGGGTCGTCGAGCGGACCTCGGTAATCGGTGTCGGTCGTGCCGACGTAGGTATGGGTGAAAGTTCCATCGGGTCGGGGACCCCACGGAACGACGAAGAGGCTGCGACGATCCTTGGGTACCGGGATCACGACGGCGATCTCGTTGCGCACCTTGTCCCAGGGGATGGTCACGTGCACACCCTTGGCCGGACGCGTCGGTACCTCGTGGTTCCAGACGCCCGTGGCGTTCACGACCACCCGCGCCGACACCGGGATGCTCCGCCCTTCGACCTCCACTGCGCCGTCGCGGTATGCGCACCGGTTGACGACGACGGCACCGAGATCGGCTGCGGTGCGCGCGAGCGACAGGCACAGACGTGCGTCATCGGCTTGCGCGTCGTAATAGACGTACGCCGATGCGAGACGCTCGGCCGGCATGGTGGGCATCAACCTGCGAGCCTTGGTCCGACGGAGTCGTCGATGGAAACGACCGATGCGCCATCCGCCGGTGACGTCGTACATCCAGAGGGCCGAACCGAGGGCACGCGCGATCTTGCGCGACACCAGTCCGTCCTTGGTGAGAATCGGAAGCATGAAGGGCAGAACCTCCACGAGGTGAGGCGCGTTGCGCAGCAGACGCTGACGCTCGTGCAACGCCTCGTAGACGAGTCGAACCTCGCCCTGTTGGAGATAGCGCAACCCGCCGTGCACGAGTTTGGAACTCTTCGACGACGTTCCGCTCGCGAAGTCGTCCCGCTCCACGAGCGCCGTGCGGAGTCCACGCGATGCCGCGTCGACGGCCACACCGAGTCCGGTGACGCCACCACCGACCACCAGGACGTCGAACTCTTCGGAGGCCAGCGCCTCGACCATCGCGGACCGGACGAAGGGGCGGGCCGCAGGCATGGGCCGAGAGTAGTAGGGAGGCCCTGAGACGGCTTTCACAGTCTGCTCGTTCGCACGACGTGCAGATTGGCAGGGTGTGCGTCTAACTTGCCGGACATGCGTTCACCGGCCGAACTGACCGAGATGTTCCGGGCCAACGGGCTCAAGGTCACGCCCCAACGTCAACTCATCTTCCGACTCATGCACGGGAACGAGGCGCACCCCACGGCCGAGGGACTCTTCCAGACCGCGAGCGACGTCATGCCCGGTATCTCGCTGCGGACCGTCTACCAGACGCTTGCCGATCTCGCCTCGATGGGTGAACTCCGCTCGCTCGATCTCGGAACCGGTGCCACCCGGTTCGATCCCAACACCGACGATCACCACCACGTGGTGTGTGAGCGATGCGGTGTGATTCGCGATGTGTACGTGTCGGGGTCCGACGCGCTGCATGTCGAAGGTTTGGACGGATTCGCCGTGGAGTCCACGTCGATTCTGTTCAACGGTGTCTGCCCGCGGTGCGCCGTCGGTGGATCCCGAGCAACAACCAACCCACCAACCAACAATGCACAAGGAGTCATGTCATGAGCCTCAAGGGCACCAAGACACATGAGAACCTGAAGCACGCGTTCGCCGGCGAGAGCCAG
>SYCI01000083.1 GCA_005787035.1 Actinomycetota bacterium
CGGTACGTCGACAACGATGCGACGGTCGGTATCGGCTACCTGCGCGCCTTGGGTATCCGTTACTTCATGGGCGTCACACCCGAAGCCATCGCCCAAGCCGATCGACTCGTCGAGACCGGCGATCTCGAGACCATCGCCCAGACGGGGCCGTGGCGGATCTATCAGGTGACCGACGCCGAGATGGTGAGTCCGCTGTCGTTCGAGCCGGTGGTGGTCGAGGGTCGCGCGGGTGATCAGCGAGAGCGCTGGCTCGAACTCGGAACGAGTTGGCTCCAGCAGCCCGACGAATGGAACGCGCTGCCGGCGGCTGACGGCCCGCCCGAGTGGCAACGCATCGGGGTCGACGTCGATCTATCGCGTCGGCAGGGTGAACCGGGTTCGGATTCGCGCAAGGTCGACATCGTCACTCCCGATCGACCCGTCGAGGCGCGCCCGGTCGACCCGGCAACAGTTTCGGCGGTGAACATCGGCGAGCAGTCGGTGTCGTTCGCAGTCGATCGAGTCGGGGTCCCGATCCTCGTTCGCGTCAGCTACTTCCCGAATTGGAAAGTCACCGGTGCCCAAGGCCCGTATCGGGTGGCGCCGAACATGATGGTCGTGGTGCCCACCGAAGAAGAAGTGAAACTAGAATTCGGCCCGAACAACATGGATCGCCTCGCCTACGTCCTCACGCTCGTCGGAATCGTCGTGGTCGTCGCGACCTGGAGGCGTCGACGTCGCGACCGGACGACGAACATCGGCCACTGATTGCGGATTTCGCAGAAATCACGTTACTAGCGGGACAAATGTCGTCGTCGGGGGAGTGAACACACGTCATCGGGCGCGGTGTCGAGAGGTAGCGTGGTCAGTTGCCATGTCGTCCACCGAAGCCCTCGATCAGATCGTCAAGGCCTACGACATTCGTGGGACGGTGCCCGATCAACTCGACACCGAGATTGCTCACGCGCTCGGAATCGCGTTCGCCGTCTTCGCCAAGTCGAAGGTCGCGATCGTGGCCCGGGACATGCGTCCGTCCGGTACCGAACTCGCGGCAGCCTTCGCGCAGGGCCTGATGGAACAAGGCGTCGACGTGATCGACCTCGGGTTGGCGTCGACCGATCTCTTGTATTTCGCGGCCGGCAAGCTCGATGCTCCCGGCGCGATCTTCACGGCATCGCACAATCCGGCCCAGTACAACGGGATCAAGTTCTGTCTGTCGGGGGCTCGTCCGGTGGGAGTCGATACCGGATTGCTCGCCATCAAGACGACGGCCACCGAGGTCCTGGACGGCCGCCCGCCGCGCCCAGCCGATCGCAGCGGCCGCACCACCGAGCGAGACATGCTCGCCGCGTTCGCCGATCACGTGGTTTCGTTCATCGACCCGGCGCAGTTGCGACCCATGCGCGTCGTGGCCGATACGGCCAACGGCATGGGCGGCCTCGTGGTTCCGGCGGTGTTCGAACGCCTTCCCCGTCTCGAACTCGAAGTCATGTACGCCGAACTCGACGGCACGTTCCCGAACCATCCCGCCGACCCGCTGCAGTCGGCCAACCAACGCGATCTTCAGGCTCGCGTCACCGCTGGTGGATTCGACATCGGTCTCGCTTTCGACGGTGATGCCGACCGAGTGTTCGTGGTCGACGAGGAAGGTCGCGGACTCTCGGGTTCGACGACCACGGCGGTGCTCGCCCGGGCGATGCTCCGCAAGCATCCGGGGGCCACGATCCTGCACAATCTGATCTGCAGTCGCGCGGTGCCCGAGGTCGTGCGTGAGAACGGGGGAATCCCGGTTCGCACGAAGGTGGGGCATTCGTACATCAAGCAGCAGATGGCCGAGACAGGAGCCGTGTTCGGTGGAGAACACTCTGCGCACTATTACTTCGCCGACAACTACCGAGCCGACAGTGGCCTGATCGCCACGATGCTCATGCTCGAAGAGCTCTCGCGTTCGGAGATTCGTCTGTCCGAACTCCGCCGACCCTTCGAGCGCTACTCGTCGAGTGGCGAGATCAACACCCAGGTGGAGAGTCCGGCGGCGGTGATCGAGGCGGTCTCGGCGAAGTACGAAGGGTTCACGCAGGATCGGCTCGACGGGTTGACAGTCGACTGCGGATCGTGGTGGTTCAACCTGCGACCTTCGAACACCGAGCCACTCCTTCGCCTCAATCTCGAGGCACCCACCCGTGAAGAATGCGACGACAAAGTCGCCGAGGTCCTCGTGGCCATCACGGCGGTTTGACGACATCCCCCCGACCGGCGACCATGTGTGCTGAAGTGTGAGAGCACGAGCCGACGAAAGTAACGACATGCCCCTCGATCCCGACCTCCTCACCGTTCTGGCCTGTCCGGTCGATCACGGTCAACTGCACGTCTTCGACGACGAGAATTGCATCTACAACCCCCGGTTGCACCGCCGCTACACGATCCGCGAAGGCATCGCCGTCATGCTCGTCGACGAGTCGGAGCTGGTGTCCGATGCCGAACACGAGCGTTTGGCCGCCCGTATCGCCAAGGGCGAAGGTCGGGCAACCGGCCCGGCCCGCTGACCCCTGCCCCAACCCGTTCCATCGCCCCGTCCACTCAAGGAGTCACCATGTCCATCGCCACTCGCAAGGACTACCGCGTTGCCGATCTCTCCATGGCGCCGTTCGGTCGCAAGGAGATCCATCTGGCCGAACACGAGATGCCGGGTCTGCGCGCGTTGCGCAAGGAATACGGACCGCAGAAACCGCTGAAGGGCGCGCGGATCTCGGGTTAGGTGCAGATGACGATCCAGACCGCGGTGATCATCGAAACACTCGTGGAAATCGGTGCCGAAGTTCGCTGGGCGTCGTGCAACATCTTCTCCACGCAGGATCACGCGGCTGCAGCAGTGGTCGTCGGGCCCACGGGGTCGGTGGAGGACCCGCAGGGAGTCCCGGTGTTCGCGTGGAAGGGAGAAACCCTCGAGGAGTACTGGTGGTGCACCGAGCAGATGATGACGTGGCCCGATGGTGACGGCCCGAAC
>SYCI01000084.1 GCA_005787035.1 Actinomycetota bacterium
AACTCCGTGCGTTCGCTCGGTCGGGCCATCGAATACGAGGCTCGGCGCCAGATCGACCTCATCGAGTCGGGCGAGCGCATTCGTCAGGAGACCCGTCACTGGGACGAGACCGACGGTCGGACGCACACGTTGCGCACCAAAGAGGACGCCGACGATTACCGGTACTTCCTCGAACCCGATCTCGTCCCTCTGGCCCCCGAGTCGACGTGGATCGAAGCCGTCCGGGCAGCCTTGCCGATGTTGCCGCGCGAACGTCGCGTCCGACTCGCAACGGCCACGGGGGCTCCGGCCGATGGCGAAGCCGTGATGGTCGTCGTGGAACGCGGTCAGGACGACTACGTCCTCGACGTCGCGTCACATGGTGCCGATGCGGCCCGCGCGCTGGTGCACGTGAAGGAGGCCTACGCCGAACAGGGCGCGAGTCCGACCGTGCCGGCCGCCGATCTCGCCGCCATGATCACCATGGAGACGTCGGGCAATCTCACATCGACTCAGGCCAAGCAGGTGCTGGCCGAGATCGTCGCCCACGGCGGTGGCAATGCCGAGCGCATCGCCGCCGAGAAGGGTTTCGAGGCGATGGACACCTCGGCGCTCGAGGCGATGGTCGACGAAGTCATCAACGCGCAGGCCGATGCCTGGGCGAAGTACTGCGCCGGCGAAGAGAAGGCGATGGGCGCGTTGGTGGGCTCGATCATGAAGATCAGCAAGGGCAAGGCCGACGGA
This sequence comes from Actinomycetota bacterium, assembly GCA_005787035.1. Classification (GTDB taxonomy): domain Bacteria; phylum Actinomycetota; class Acidimicrobiia; order Acidimicrobiales; family Ilumatobacteraceae; genus Casp-actino8. Next base: position 724 of record SYCI01000084.1, read on the forward strand.
AAGGCCGTGACCGCTCTGTTGCAGTCGAAGCGCCAATCGGCCTGAGGCCGATCGGTCCTCAGCCGAGTTCGCCGGCGCGCACGAGTTCGATCGTCCGCTGACAGGTCCGATGAAAGGCATCGGCGGCCATCACGAGATGTTCGTGCGGGGTGTCCTCCTCGGCCGTGTGGCTGAGGCCGTTCGTGGACGACGAGAAGATCATCACCGTCGGAACGTGACGGGCCATCTCGCTCGCGTCGTGGAGAGCCCCGCTCGGTAACTCGATGTCGTGACCTTCGACTTCGCGCACGCTCTCTCGCGCCGCGTCGAGGAGACGGGGATGGAAGGGCATAGGTGGGATACGGAAGATGTGCTCCCATTCCACGGTGCAACCCTCGGCGGCCGCGGCTTCGGCGGCGGCGGATCGGCATTCGTCCAACATCGCCGCGAGTTCACCGGCGTCGATGTGTCGCATGTCGAGCGTGATCATGGTTTCGCCAGCGACTGCGGTGACGACACCGGGCTTGCACGCCACGGCACCGACGGTCGTGACGCCGTCGTGGCGGTCACCGATCTCGGCGGCGGCGAGCGCGAAGCGCGATGCGGCACGGAAACTGTCGCGCCGCATGGGCATCGGCATGGTTCCGGCGTGAGCGGCCTGTCCGCGGAAGATCAACCGCTCACGCTCGATGCCCTTCGTGCCGGTGACCGTGCAGATGCCACGCCCCATCGACTCGAGCACCGGACCTTGCTCGATATGGACCTCGACGTACGCCTTGACGTTCTCGAGTCGAGTCCGGGCACCATCGAGTCGATCGATGTCGACACCGTGTTGGGGGAGGATGTCGACGAGTCGATTGCCCTCCTTGTCGGACAATCCGCGGAGGATCTCCACATCGACCGTTCCGGCCACCGCGGCCGAACCGAACAACGAACGACTGAAGCGGGCGCCCTCTTCGTCGGCCCAGTCGACGAGGGCCACGCTGATCGGGGGTCGTCCCGACGAAGCGAGTGAACGCAGGAGTTCGAGACCGGACATCACTCCGAGCGCCCCGTCGAGCCAGCCACCCTTGGGGACGCTGTCGAGATGGCTTCCCACCACGAGGAGATCGGGGCTCTCACCGCGCAGATAAGCCCATAGGTTGCCGGCTTCGTCGACGTCGACGTCGACCGGCAACGTGGCCAGGTGCTCGCGGAGCAGATTGCGGGCTTCGACCCACTCTGGTGTCCAGCAGAGCCGACGCGAACCGGCTTCACCACCGGTTCGTTCGGCCAGGGTTCGAAGATCGGCGACGACGCGTTCGGAATCGAATGAGGTCGAGGTGACGCTGGGCATGGGGCAACGGTACCGTGAGCCCTCGTGTCCGAGCGAACGACCGATCACGTCTACATCGATGCGCTACGCGTGACGTGCATCATCGGTGTCCTCGATCACGAACGGACGACTCCGCAGCCGATTCAGATCGATGCCGACATCGAGATCGATCTCGCCGAAGCCGGTCGGACCGACGACCTCACCAAGACGGTCCACTACGGCGAGGTCGCCGTCGCGCTGGCCGATCTGGCGCGCACGACGGGGTATCAGCTTCTGGAGCGTCTGGCCGAGCACATGGCCGAAGTGGTCCTCGCGTTCCCGCGGGTCGAAGCAGTGGAACTCACCGTGACCAAACTCGAACCACCGATCCCCGAAGACATCGGCGCGACCGCCGTACGTATCCGACGCGAGAATCGCATCGGGCGTGGTGCCCATCGAGCCGTGATCGCCCTCGGGAGCAATCTCGGTGATCGTGTCGCGAATCTCCGATTCGCCGTCGGCCGTCTCGGAAGCGCCGTGGTCGCGACATCGCAGGTGTTCGAGACCGATCCAGTTGGCGGCCCTGAGAACCAGGGCGCGTATCTGAACATGGCGGTCGTCGTCGAGACATCGCTCGATCCGTACGCGCTCTTGCGTCAATTGAATCGCATCGAAGCCGAAGCCGGCCGCGAACGACTCGTGCACTGGGGTCCCCGGACTCTCGACCTCGACGTGATCTTCTACGACGACATCGTCATCTCCGATCAGCACCTCACGATTCCGCATCCGCGGTACGCCGAGCGGCGCTTCGTCCTCGCGCCGCTCCACGAGATCGATCCGACGAGGTGTCCGATCGGCTGGGAGTCGTCGTTGCCACCCGATGCCGTGCACCCGCGTGGGCCGCTGGCGTCGCTCTAAGCGAGACCGAGTTCGGCTTCCACCCGGCGGATCTTGGCCGGATAGTGCGCTCGTCCGTATTCGGGACCTTGGGTGAGCACGATTTCGAGCAGCTCGTTGTGCTGCGCGGTTTCCTTCCACGGCAGCGCGATGTAGAGCGGAAGTCCGAAACGTCGAAGTTCGTCGAGATTCGAGTACACGCGCTTCTGGTAGTGGTAGCGCTCTTCCCACGGCCAGTTCGACGGCGCGAAGCCGGTGCCCGGATCGAGGATGCAATTGTCACGAAGACCGAAACGTTCGGCGATGCGCAACTGCTCGGCGAAGAACTCGACCATCACACCTATGGGATCGGCGCGGACGAGTTCCATCTGACGGGGGTTGGGGCCCGAGAGGAAGGGGAGAACGATCGGCGCATCGAAGTCGGCGGCCACTTGCCACATCTCCTCGGTCTGCATGCCATCGGCCGCGTTGATCACCGTGGCACCGTTCTCGAGGGCCAGACGCGTGACCTCGGGCTTCCATGAATCGATGCTGAGCGGAACTCCGAATTCGGCGAGGGCACGCACGATGTCGGCGAGCCGCTCCCATTCCTCGGTCCACGGGACGACGGTCGCGTTGTCGGTCGAACCTTGGCCGCCGAGATCGATGCCCTGACAACCGTTGTTCAGCAGGTATTCACCCCGCCGAGTAGCGGCGTCGGGTGTGGTCGCTATTGAATCTGTGTTGAGCGAATCCGGAGATGCGTTCACGACCCCGTACAAGAACATGGGGTCAGGCTACGAGTGAAAGGAGACGGCCCGGTGGGGATCAAGACATTCGACCCGACGGGTTGGACCCTCGGAACCGCGATCGCGGCCAAAGGCGACACCAAGGTGTCAGTGTGCCTGCCGTGTCGCAACGAAGCGGCGACGATCGGTGATCTCGTGCGGATGATCGACCACGCGCTCGTCGGCACACTCGTGGATGAACTCATCGTGCTCGACGACGGCTCGACCGACGGCACCGGCGAGATCGCCGCCGAGGCCGGCGCCACCGTCGTGCCGGTCGACTACGTGCACTTCTTCCACGGATCGGCGCGCGGAAAGGGCAACGCACTGTGGTCGAGCCTGATCGCGAGCAGCGGCGACGTCGTGGTGTGGTGCGACGGCGACATCACGAGTTTCACCCCCGACTGGATCGTTCGTCTCGTGATGCCGTTGCTCGTCGATCCCGAGCTCGGTCTCGTGAAGGCGAGTTACGAACGGCCGTCGCATCTCGGTGGAGGCGGGCGCACCACCGAACTCGTCGCTCGACCGTTGCTCTCGTTGTTCTTCCCCGAGATCGCCGAACTCCAGCAGCCCCTCGCCGGTGAATACGCCGGACGTCGTGCGATGCTCGAGGAGATCCCGTTCGCCACCGGTTGGGGAGTCGAGATCGGATTGCTCATCGACATGTTCAACCGCTTCGGCTCCGAGAGTCTCGGGGAAGTCGACCTGGGCACGCGTCTGCATCGCCATCACAAACTCGAGACGCTCGCGATTCAGGCGGCCGAAGTCGCGGCGACGCTTCTCGCCCGATTGCCCGATGCGCCGAGTTTCGCCTCCACCGCACCGGTGCTCAAGCGCAAAACCGGCGACGACGTGGAGCTCAATCTGATGGTGCGCCCACCCGTAAGTTCACTGGTGCGGTTTGGCGCTTCGTAGATAACGCACGAAGAGATACCCGTCGTCCGCGCACACGTGGGCGAGATCCCAGGTTTCGCGCACGGCCCATGGTCCCTCGGCCACGCGGTCGCTCCGCCCGGCGATGAAGCGAGGCGCGATCGTCAGACACACTTCGTCGACGAGATCGGCGGCCAGCATCTGTCCGTTCAGCGTGGGACCTCCTTCGAGGATGCACACTTCGCCGCGGAGGGTTCGAACGATGTCTCGTACGTCACCGGCGGCGAGACGGGTGTTGCCGGCGGCGAGCAGCGCCTCACCGTTGCGACCGAGATCGCCACTCGACGTCACGACCACGAGTTCCTGACGCGCCGGCAGCGGCGAGTACACATCGGCGCGGACCGTCTCGGCGCCGACCAGCACCGAGTCGCCCGATCGGTGGAGGTGCAAGAAGACCTCGCGGTCCGTCGGGCCGCCGAGGAGTGCCGACGAGCCTTCGAGAGCAACGGCGCCGTCGGCGGTGGAGATCATCGAGAGCACGATCCACGGGCGATCGCCCATCCGCCGGCGGTGACGGGAGTCATATGCCTCGGCGATCGTGACCTCGCGGACTTCCGGAAGCAACATCTGCACGGCTCGTTTCTACCTGCTCGGGTCGATCGACAGTAGGGTTCGCTCATGTACTTGGCCGAGACACCCGACCAGCAGGCGTTGCGCAAGGAACTCCGTGAGTACTTCGCCGCGTTGTTGACCCCAGAAGTTCGCGCCGAACTCGGCGAATCCGGAGAAGGTCGTCCGATCTTCCGCGATCTCGTGCGCCAGATGGGCGCCGATGGTTGGCTCGGACTCGGTTGGCCCACCGAGTACGGCGGTCAGGGTCGGCCGGCCACCGATCAATTCATCATGTTCGACGAGATCCAACGCGCGCACGCGCCGTTTCCGTTCGTCACCGTCAATACCGTCGGGCCGGCGATCATGGCGCACGGTACGCAGGAGCAGAAAGATCAGTTCCTCACCGGCATTCTGAAAGGTGAGATCAACTTCGCCATCGGCTACACCGAGCCCGAAGCCGGCACCGATCTCGCGAGCTTGCGCACCACGGCGGTCCTCGACGGCGACGAGTGGGTCATCAACGGGAACAAGGTGTACACCTCCGGTGCCAATCAGTCCGATTACGTGTGGTTGGCGTGCCGGACCGACCAAGACGCCCCGAAGCACCAGGGCATCACGATCATCATCGTTCCGACCGACGCGCCGGGTTTCGAATGGACCCCGATCGTGACCGTCGGCGGTGTGGTGACCACGGCGACCTATTACTCCGATGTGCGGGTTCCCAAGGGCAACGTCATCGGCGAGATCAACGGCGGTTGGAAGCTCATCACGATGCAGCTCAACCACGAGCGCGTGGGACTCGCCGCGTTGTCGGGTCTGACCGAACGTCTCTGTGACGACGTCACCACGTGGTGCCGGGTCACGCCGTCGGGTGGACCCAACGGCGAGAAGATGATCGATCTCGCCTGGGTGCAGGCCGACCTCGCGAAGTGCGCGGCTCTGCTCGACGCGATCCGACTCATGACATGGAAGCTCGCCAAGAGCGTCGCCGACAACACACTCGGACCGGCCGAAGCTTCGGGAGTCAAGGTGTTCGGCACCGAACGCGCGGTCGAGGTCTACCGAATCCTGCAGGGCATCCTCGGACCACTGTCGCACTTGCGCGACGGTTCACCGGGAGCGCTTCTTCATGGTGAGGTCGAGCGCGCCGCCCGCGCCGCCCAGATCAACACCTTCGGTGGAGGCGTGAACGAGATCCAGCGCGAACTCGTCGCCACCGCCGGTCTCGGTCTCGTCCGCTCAACCCGCTGACATCGGCGCCGCGAGCGCCCCGACCGCCATGTCGATCAGATTCGACACGTAGGCGTCGTGCTCGGTCCGGGCATTTCGCGACTTCTGGAGTCGTCGGGCCCGGGCGCCGAGTGACTCCGAGACCATCTCCACGAATCGTGCAACCCGCTCGCGCCGAAGATGGTCGGGCAGGGCCGGCGGGAGGGCCCGTTCGATCAGGCGGAACGCCCGCATGGCCTCGGTCGGGGTGCGCTCGGGATCTTCGTCCCACCGGTCGAAGAGATCGATGAGTTGGCTCACGATCGACAGGAATCGACGTCCTTCGATCGAGGCGAGTCGGTTCGCCTGCGGTTGCACGTAGGCCCAGACGAGCCGGCGCAGGTCGGCGGTGGCGGCATCGGCCTCCACGGTGTCGAGCATGAGGCGACGCTCGGCCTCGACCGATTCGTTCTGGGTATCGATGATCGCGAAGAGAAGTCCGTGGCGGGCATCGAGTCCGCCCGTCGCGAAGTGGTAGTGCAGGGCCGACGTGTTTCGCTGTCCGGCTGCGGCGACGATGCGCGCGAGCGGGGTCGTGTACACACCCTGATCGGCGAACAGGTCGAGACCGGCCGCGATCAGTGCATCCCGGGTCGACGCCGCGTCGCGCGGCATCTCAGGAGATTCGCTGGATGATGGTCCCGGTGGACACGGCGCCACCGCAGCACATCGTCACGAGGGCGATCTCCTTGTCGGAGCGCTCGAGTTCGTGCAGTGCGGTGGTGATCAGGCGACTCCCGGTGGAACCGACAGGGTGACCGAGGGCGATGGCCCCTCCGTTCACGTTGACCTTGGTGGAGAGTTCGTCCCGGCTCACTCCGTGAACGTTGGCCCACGAGAGGACGACCGATGCGAAGGCTTCGTTGATCTCGACGATGTCGATGTCGTTCATCGTCATGCCGGCGTCCTTCAGCACCTTTTCCGTCGCTTGAACGGGGCCGTCGAGATGGAAGTAGGGCTCGGCACCGACGAGACACTGGGCGACGATGCGCGCCCGAGGACGCAGGCCTTCGGCGCGAGCGCGGGCTTCGTCCATCCAGAGGACCGCCGCCGCGCCGTCGCTGATCTGACTCGAGTTACCCGCGGTGTGGATGCCGTCGGGAATCACCGGATTGAGTGCGGCGAGCTTTTCGGCCGTGGTCTCGCGGAGTCCACCGTCACGGGTGATGACCGTGGTGTTGCCCTCGGAATCGGTGATCTCCACCGGAACGATCTCGCGCTCGAAGCGACCCTCTTCGGTCGCGCGCAGCGCCTTCTGCTGCGAGATGAGTCCGAGATGGTCGACATCGGCACGGGTGATGCCGCGGCGGGCGGCGATGCGCTCGGCGGCCCCGAACTGGTCGGGCATGTCGAGAGCGAATTCGGCCGGACGCGACGAACCGTTCACGAACGTGATGTCGGTGCCCTCACCCACGCGCGGAACGTTGGCACCGAGCCACACCTTGCTCATGTGCTCCACACCACAGGCCATGCCGGCGTCGATGACACCGGCCGCGATCATGTTGTGGATCATGTGATTCGCCTGCTGACTCGACCCGCACTGGCAGTCGATGGTGGTGGCGGCCACCTGCCACGGAAGGCCCTGGTTCAACCAAGCCGTGCGCGACACGTTGCTCGCTTGCTCGCCGGCCTGGGTCACACAGCCGCCGACGATCTGGCCGAGGGTGAGTGGATCGATACCGGTCCGCTCGAGGACCCCGGCCTGGATTCGACCGAGAAGCGTGGCGGCGTGCATGTCGCCGAAGTAACCGTTGCGCTTACCGATGGCCGAGCGGCCGGCTTCGACGATGACGGGGTTGCCCATGACGTGTCGTGTCTCCTTGAGAGGGGTCGCGGCTTCAGCCGCGGCGGGTGAGTTGGACCGGCAACGACTTGATGCCGTGGATGAAACTCGACTGCAACTTCTTGACCGGACCGGTGAGTTCTATGTCGGCGGTGCGACGGGAGAGTTCTTCGAACAAGATGCGCATCTCGAGACGGGCGAGGTTGGCACCCAGACAGAAATGCGGACCGCCACCACCGAAGGTGACGTGGTGGTTCGGTGAGCGGGTGATGTCGAACACGTCGGCATTGGTGAAGGCGGTCTCGTCGCGGTTGGCCGATGGGTAGAACATCGTCACCGATTCGCCTTCTTTGATCTGGACTCCGTGGAGTTCGACGTCGCACGTTGCGGCACGCCGGAAGTAGTTGACCGGCGTGGCCCAGCGCAGGATCTCTTCGACCGCGCCCGGGACGAGTGACGGATCGCCCTGCATCTTGCGCCACTGGTCGCGGTTCTCGATCATGGCCACCACTCCGTGGCTGATGGCGTTACGCGTGGTCTCGTTGCCGGCCACGGCGAGCAGGAGCATGAAGAGATCGAACTCGTGCTCGGTCAGAACATCGCCGTCGTGCTCGCTGATCAGCGTGGTGATGATGTCGTCCTTGGGGTTCTGGCGACGTTCGAGGGCGAGTTGGTTGGAATACATGTACAACTCGGTCGCGGCGATCTGGCCGGCTTCTGGATCGGCGTTGAACTCGGGGTCGTTCGAGCCGATCATGGCGTTCGACCAGTCGAACACCTTGCGGCGGTCCTCGACCGGGATACCCACGAGTTCGGCGATGGCGATGAGCGGAAGTTCGGCCGACACCTTGTCGACGAACTCGACCGAACCCGCGTCGAGCGCTTCCTCGATGAGCTGCACGGCGACTTCGCGGAAATGCGCTTCGAGCATGCGCATGGCCTTGGGTGTGAAGCCGCGGTTCACGAGGGTCTTGAGGCGCGTGTGCGCCGGAGGATCGAGGTCGATCATGAGGCGCGCCGAGTCGTTGTCGATCTCGGTGGCCTGCTCGTTCATGAGCGAGCCTTTCTTGGCCGACGAGTAGGTCTGGAACTTGCGACTCACCTCGACGACGTCGGCGTAACGCGTGATCGCCCAGAACTCGTCGGTGTACATCGGCTCCATGCCGCGGCATCGGATGACCGGGGCCTCGGCGCGGAGTTGGCGATAGAGCTCGTAGGGCGGACCATCCTTGTACGAGACGTGTGAGATCACGTCGAGTTGGTCGAAGCTCAAGTCGTATGTCATCGGTCGACCCCCAGGATCAGTCCACTCGTCGGCACACCCGTTCCGGCCGTCACGAGGACGTTCTCGACATTACCCACCTGATTGACGCTGGTCCCACGCACCTGGCGAACTCCTTCGGCGATGCCGTTCATGCCGTGTATGTAGGCCTCCCCGAGCTGACCGCCGTGCGTGTTGGCGGGGAGTCGACCGCCGAGTTCGAGTCCGCCCCCACGGATGAAGTCCTTGGCCTCACCCCGGGCGCAGAAGCCGAACTCCTCGAGTTGCATGAGGACGTACGGCGTGAAGTGGTCGTACAGGATCGCGGTCTGGATGTCGGCTGGGGTCAGGCCCGACGACTTCCAGAGTTCGTCGGCCACGACCTTCATCTCGGGTAGTTGAGCGATGTCGTCGCGGTAGAAGGAGGTCATGGTCCATTGCTCGGCGCCGGCTCCCTGGGCGCCGGCCACGATCACGGCGGGCTTGTTCGGAAGGTCGCGGGCGCGCTCGATACTGGTGACGACGAGGGCCTGGCCGCCGTCGCTCTCCTGACAACAATCCATGAGGTGCAGAGGGTCGACGATCCAGCGCGAGTTCTGGTGATCCTCGAGGGTGATCGGCTGTTCGTAGAACCAAGCCTTGGGATTGGTGGCCGCGTGTTTGCGACCGGCGACGGCGACGCGTCCGAAGTCTTCCGACGTGGCTCCGTAGAGGTGCATGTAGCGACGCGCGACCATGGCGACCCATGAAGCCGGCGTGAGTTGTCCCGATGGTGTGGTCCAGGAGAACTGGGCCCGCTCGGCCGTGGCGGCCATGGGCAGATCCTGTACGCCGGCCCCGAAGCGACGACCACTGCGCTCGTTGAACGCGCGGTAACACACGACGGCATCGGCGACACCGGTCGCCACCGCCATGGCGGCCATCACGATGGTTCCGCACGCCGCTCCGCCGCCGTAGTGCACGCGACTGAAGTGGCGGAGGGAGCCGATACCCACGTGGCGGGCGATTTCGACATCGGGATTGTTGTCGGTCGAGTAGGTGACCATGCCGTCCACGTCGGAAGGTTGTAGGCCGGCGTCGGCGATGGCCGCGGCCACCGCTTCGCACGCGAGGCTCATCTCACTGCGACCCGAGTCCTTGGAGAACTCGGTCGCGCCGATTCCCACGATGGCGGCCCGCCCGCCGAGGTCGTTGCCGGTTCGCTTCACACTCATGGCAGCACGACCTCCACGGTGGCGTTCACATGGTCGCCGAGCGAGTTCGAACCCTTCACCGCAACCGTCACGGTCCTCGAGGAGTCGTCTTTCGCGGTCACGGCGCCGGTCATGGTCATGGTGTCGCCCGGATAGTTGGGCGCACCGAGGCGAACCTTGACCGAACGAAGGAACGAATTCGGTCCGGCCCAGTCGGTCACGAGACGGCCGACGAAAGCGTTCGAGGTGAGGATGTTCATGATGATGTCCTTCGAGCCGCGCTCGGCCGCGACCGTCGGATCGTGGTGCACCACTTGGTAGTCGCGGGTGGCGATGGCGGTGGCGACGATGAGCGTGCGCGTGAGTGGGATCTCGAGGGCCGGGATCTCGTCTCCCACGTTCACGGATGCGTAGCTGCGCGTGGAGGGCAGTTCGGTGAGCGCCATGTTCAGGTCCTTGCGATCAGATTGCCGAGACGGGCGAGGTGCGAACTCGTCGAACCGAGCACGTTGGCGAGTTGGATACCCCACAGGAAGTAGCGGTGCACCGGGTAGTCGACGTCAGCGCCGATGCCGCCGTGCAGATGTTGAGCGGCGGTGACGACCTGCTGCGCGCCTTCGCTCGCCCAATATGCGGCCACCGCGACGTCGCGGCGGGCATCGAAACCCTCGGCGAGGCGCCAGGCGGCATTGAGCGCGGTGACCCGGATGGCTTCGGTCGTGATGTATCCATCGGCGGCGCGCTGCGTCGTGGCCTGGAAGGCCGACAACGGCTTACCGAACTGGCGGCGGTTCGACAGGTGTTGGGCGGTGAGGGCGAGAGATCCCTCGGCGACCCCGACCTGTAGCGCAGCCAAGGCGACGACAGCGTGTTCGAAGACCGAACGCAGCATCTCCCGACCGTCGTGGGCACACGAACCGTCGGCTTCGTATCCGAGCAACGACGAGATCGGGAGCGTGATGTCGAAGTCGAGGTGGGCATGCGGCTCGTGATTGGTCGTGGCCACGTCGGAGACGACGATGCCCGGTGTCGTCATGGGGACGAGTGCGATGGCCGGAGCGTCGGACAAGGTGATGGGCACGAGGACGAGATCGGCGTGTTGGGCGAAGGGCACGGCCGGCTTGGTTCCGACGATCCGGATCTGTTGTCCGTTGCGTTCACCCTTCACGCTCGGGCGCAGAGCGTCGTTGGCGCCGAACTCGGCCAGTGCGATGCTCACGACCTTCGATCCATCGGCGATCCCGGCGAGGAGCGCCTGTTGGGCGGAGGTTCCGAAATCGGTGAGGGCCAACGCCGCGACACCGCACATCCACAACGGCACCGGTGCCACGTGTCGGCCCTGGGCCATCAGCGCGAGGCTGAGTTCGACGGCGCCGAATCCGCTGCCACCGAAATCCTCGGGAACGCAGAGGGCCTGGATTCCGCTGTTCGAGAGCTGCGACCAGAGATCGCGGTCGAAACCGGTCGTGCGTTCGATCTCCTTCACTCGTTCGACCGTGACCTGCCCGGCGAAGATCTGTTCGGCGAGGTCACGGATGACCTCCTGCTCCTCGGAGAGATCGAAGTTCATTGTCCGGCCCCTTTGCTGTTGGCACCCTCGACGACGGCGAACGGAAGACTGAGATCGTCATCGCATTTCTCGATCACGATGCGCACGCGAGCACCGACCTCCACGCCCACCATCGAGTTGTCGACGGTGTTGACCACGAGACGAACCGCACGATCGTCGGGTCGGCCCTTCGGATCGGGATCGAGGTCGACGAGGAGCACGGGCAGCGGGTAATCGAAACTCGGAACCTGCGGATAGTGGGTGACGATGTAGCTGTGCACAGTTCCGCTGTGCGGCATGTCGACGGCGATCCAATCGAGCGAATGACACGACGGACACATGGGGCCGGTGGGGAAGCGCAACGTGTTGCACGAACCGCACCGCTGGGCGCACACTCGCCCTTCCTTGAGCGCGTCGAACCACCACTGAGTGTCGTGCGTGGTGGCCGGACGGGGGCGCGGCGGTTTGGGTTTCGGAGCGGCCGCGCGCGCCTTGGGTCGGAACCGGAAGATGCGGAACATCATCGAGCCCACGAGTTCGTCGGTGGCGTCGTAGTAGTCCTGGCGGGTGGTGACGAAGTGACCGGTGCCGAGTCCGGTCGTCTTCTCGTCACTGATCGAGTCGATCACCGTGCGCATGGTGAGCCGATCACCCGGTCGCAGGTACCGGTGGTAGGTCTGATCGGAGTTGGTTCCGACCACGCTCGTGAACCCCTTGGAGAAGAGGAGTGCATTCATGCGCTCGTACGGGCCGTCACCTTCACGCTTGGGTCCGTCGATTCCGACCATGACCCATGCCTGCAACATCGTGGGGGGAGCGACGATGCCTCCGTGCACACTTCGCGCGGCGAGTGCGGGGTCGGTGTAGATCGGGTTCCGATCGTCGACCGTTTCCACCAGATGGCGGATCATCGGTGCGTTGACCTCGTCGGGGCCGGGGGTGGGCTCACCGATCTCGAGACCGACGAACTCGTGAAGCTGGGCGAGAAACGCCGCTTTCTCAGCCGGTGATTCTTCGACGGCGGTGGTTTCGGACGACATGCTCACTCGTTTCGCGGGTTCAGGACTTGGTGAGTGAACGCCAAGGTAGGTCCTTGTCGTTCTGTGGCTCGCGGGGAAGGCCGAGTCCGCGCTCGGCGATGATGTTGCGT
>SYCI01000085.1 GCA_005787035.1 Actinomycetota bacterium
GGTCGAACTTCGCCGAACCGAGATCGTGCGTGTTCCAACAACACCCACCGGTGCCGGTGGCAAGACCAGTTTCGTCTTCACCCGTCTGACCGTGGACCCTTTCGACGACTGGCGCCACGATCCCGAAAGGGAGATCAATCGTGAGTTCCAAGTTGTCGCCGACGATTCGTTCCCGCTGATGATCGAAGCGCGTGTCGACGACGCATCGTCACCCCCCGATCGCTGTCTCGACGACTTGGTGACGCTCGACGATCGCCCGATCCCGCTGCGTGTGCTCGAGACAACTGATGACCGGATTCGGTTGGCCGCCTGTGAGAACGAACTCACCATCGCCGCCGGAACCCACGTTCTGAGGACGAACGCCCGCACCAGCGGACTCACCTTCGACCGCATTCTCATCGGAAATTTTCCGAACACCGGATCTTCTTTCGCGGCGACCGAATCGTCGACGAGTCGGGATCGCCGGACGGCGGACGTTCCCTCGTGCGCGCGGAGTTGTTGGCTCGAGACGGCCGACGGATGGAACGTCGGCTGGCGAGGGGAATTCGCGGGCTCGGCACTGACCGATCCGATCCCGAGTCTGGGCGGACGCAACCTGTGGCGACTCGACTCGACCACCGAGGTTGCCAGTTTCAGCGCCCAGTGGATGCCGCAGCGAATCGTCTGGGCGGGCCTGACCATCACTCTGATATCGATCGTGTTCTGCGCGAGCTTGCTGTTCTCACGACGACGAAAGGCCGTCGTCGCACCCGAAACAACTTTCGATGGACGCGCGATTTCAACGTGGTTCGTGGCGCTCGTCGTCGGTCTGGTCGTCACCCCATCATGGGGTGCTATCACCTTGATCGTCGCTCTCACGGCTTCCCGTGGCGGGCGACGATTCGGCCGACCCGTCCTTCAGACTCTCGGTTCGGTGCTGATCGCCGCGTCGCTGCTCTTCTTGTTCGCCCAGCAGATCCGCACCGGTGCCGCACCCGGCTTCGGCTGGCCGTCGGTGTTCGAGAGAAGCCATCGGCCGCTCCTCGCCGGAGTGTTGCTACTGATCGCCGGCAGTTGGTCGCCGACGCCGAGGGATAACCTCCAAACCTCGTGAGTACGCGCCCCTGCTTGAGCGTCGTCGTCCCGTGTTACAACGAGGAGGCGACCATCCGAACACTCGTCGGCCAGGTACTCGAATCGCCATGGGTCGCCCAGGTGATCGTGGTCGACGACGGCTCCAAGGATCGCTCACGGGAGATCCTGGCCACGCTCGACGACACTCGGGTCACGGTCGTCCTCCATCGAGCCAACCAGGGCAAAGGTGCCGCTCTTCGCACCGGCTTCGCGCATGCCACGGCCGATTTCGTGGTGGTGCAGGATGCCGATCTCGAATACGACCCGGGCGAATACGGGGTCCTGCTCGAGCCGCTACTCGACGATCGCGCCGATGTCGTGTTCGGCTCGAGGTTCCTCTCCGGTCGCCCACACCGCGTGCTCTATTTCTGGCACAGCATGGGGAATCGCTTCCTGACCCTCCTGTCCAACATGTTCACCGATCTGAACCTCACCGACATGGAGACTTGCTACAAGTGCTTCCGTCGCGAGGTCATTCAACAGATCCGGATCGAAGAGGACCGCTTCGGGTTCGAACCCGAGATCACCGCCAAACTCGCGCGTGGTCGACATCGCATCTTCGAAGTCGGTATCTCGTACTCGGGTCGTACGTACGCCGAAGGCAAGAAGATCGGCTGGCGCGACGGAGTTCGCGCGGTCTACTGCATCCTTCGTTACTCGGCCCTCGGCGAACGCGTCAGGACGCTCGTCGCCCGCTGAACCGCCCGATCTTCTCCCGCGTCGCGGCCAAGCGGCCGGTGATCCCCCATCGGGTCACGAGAAGCATCGACTCGGCGATGATCCGACTCGACATCTTGGACGTGCCATAACGACGGTCGACGAACGTGATCGGAACCTCGACGATTCGTGAGCCGCGGCGATGAAGTCGGAGCACCAGCTCGGTGAGGAAGGCGTAGCCCTCGGCTCGGGTGGTCTGAGGGGCGATGGCCGCCAAGGCACTCCCCCGATAGGCGCGAAAGCCCGAGGTGCAGTCGCGAACCGCGACCCCGAGGATCCAACCGGTGTAGAGGTTGCCCCAACGTGACAACAACCGACGATGGAGCGGCCAATCGCGGGTTCCGCCACCCGCCACGTAACGCGACCCGACAACGGCATCGGCCCCGGCCTCCACGGCGGCCACGAGCGCGGGGACCGTCGCCGGGTCGTGCGAGAAGTCGGAGTCCATCGAGACCACCACGTCGAAGCCGTGTTCGAGCGCCCACGCGAAACCGTGTCGGTACGCGCTGCCCAAACCCTCTTTGCCGGCGCGATGAATCACCGTGATTCGCGAAGACTCGGCCGCGCAAGCATCGGCAATGCGCCCGGTTCCGTCCGGACTCGCATCGTCGACGACCAACAGTGTCGCGGCCGGAACCGCCGCACCGAGAGCACCGAGGAGTCGCTCGATGTTCTGCGCCTCGTTGTAGGTGGGAAGAACGACGACAACCGACACGTGATCACCCTAGCGACGACACGTCGGTGCCCGGAGCGACGGAATACACGCCCACCGGTTGACCGAGCAGATACAGATCACGCAGATCTCGGGCAACGTCATCGGGTAACGGCGGCTCGGCGAAGAGCAAAGACGCTCCGGGTGACACCAGATTCGGAATCAACTCGTCGCGACCGGCGGCGCGCAAGCCGTTTTCGATCTGAACCAAGAGCGTTGCCGCTCGGAGTCGTTCGTCGGCTGTTCGCGGATCGAAGTAAGCAACTTGCGTCAGGGTCTCGTCGCCCACGAGGGACTCGTTCTTGGGTCCGACCACCACCCACAGAACGGAATCCACTTCGCTTTCGGGGGCCGTGCGATGCGGGAGCGCGGCCGCGGCGAACGACGGCTCCACTTCGACTCGGAACCCCGAACGCTCCATCTCGAGAACGACTCCGAATCCGGTGGCGTTCAAGGTGTACGGATCCCAGAACCGAACGAGATAC
>SYCI01000086.1 GCA_005787035.1 Actinomycetota bacterium
GATCGGACGACCGAACTGCACGCGAACCTTGGCGTACTCCACAGCCATCTCGAGAACCTTCTGCGCACCACCGACCTGCTCGGCGGCCAAGCCGACCGCAGCGAGATCGAGAACAGTCGAGAGGATCTTCCAGCCGTTGCCCTCGCCGCCGATGAGCTCGCCATCGACGTCCTTGAACTCGAGCTTGGCCTGCTTGCGCGTCTGGTCCATGGTGCTGAGCGCCGTGCGGGTGAGACCCTTCGCGTTGCCGTCGACGGCGAAGAGGCTCGTGCCCTTGCTCGTCTTGGCGGCCACGATGATGAGATCAGCGGTGTGGCCGTCGATCACGAACATCTTGGTGCCGTTCAACTTGAACGACGAACCACTGCCCGAGGCCTGCATGGTGATGCCGCTCTCGTCCCACTTGCCCGAGGGCTCGGTGTAGGCGAGCGTCGCGATGGTCTCGCCAGCGGCGATGCCTGGGAGGTGCTTCTTCTTTGCGGCTTCGTCACCCGAGTGGATGAGCGTGTTGGCGGCGAGCACCACGGTGCTGAAGTACGGCGCGCACAGAAGCGCGCGTCCCATTTCTTCGAGCACCACACCGAGTTCGACGTAACCGAAGCCCGATCCGCCGTACTCCTCGGGGATGTGCAGGCCCTGCAGACCCATCTGCTCACCCATCTGCTTCCAGACGGCCTTGTCGAAACCACCCTCGGTTTCCATCTGCTCGCGCACGGCGGTCTCGGGGCTCTTCGAGTCGAGGAACGACCGGACTGTCTTGCGGAGTTCTTCCTGTTCTTCTGAGAATGCAAAGTTCATGCCGAGCATCCTGCTCGTCGGGACGACCCCAACCCAAACCCGAGTGTGTACGCAGGTGTACGCACTTGATGGCGCGAAGCGGTAAGGTGAGGCCATGGCCTCCGAACAAGGCATTCGCCAACTCCGAGCCGACGTGGCGGCCAGCGTGCGCCGGGCCGGCGCCGGTGAGCACATCGTGGTCACCATTGGCGGACGCCCCGTGGCCCAACTCGGACCGCTCGGGGCGGCCGAGGGTCAGGTGCGTCTGGCCGATCTCGTGGCGCGCGGCTTGGTGATCGCTCCCCGCCGCACCGGCGAGTTCCGAGCGCCAGAACCCGTGAGCGTGTGGTCGGGCGCGCGGGTCGATCGCCTCCTGCGCGAGATCCGTTGATAGGACCATCCGGATCATGACCCTCTATCTCGACACATCGGCACTCGTGGCCGCCGTGATCGACGGACGCAATCGCAACGTGGTGCTCGATGCGCTCGACGCTCATACCGACTGGTGCACGTCGGCGCTCGCACTCGCCGAATCACTCGCCCTCCTCCCCCGCCTCACCGACGAGCCCGTGTTGCAGAACGACGTCGAGGATTCACTGCGCCTCCTGTGGGATCGCGTCGCCGTGGTGCCGGTGGATCAGGCGTGTCTCGATCGGGCCGCGCACATCGCACGCGAACAACCGGTACACATCGCCGACGCGATCCACTTGGCGGCCGCCGATCGCCTACCGCGACCGGTGCAGTTCGTGACCTTCGATCCGGCCCAGATTCCCGTGGCGTTGTCGCTCGGGTTCGACGTGATCAGCAGCTGACGCGAGTCAGGCGAAGGGGAACTTCACGCCGGTGGCGATGGCGTCCTGCAGCGAGTCGATGAGATTCGCCGCCACTTCCCAATCGGGTCGACCCGGATTGATGAGCGGCGGTGTGAGGCCAGCCGATTCCTGAATGTTCGTGCCTGAACGAAGTCGATCCACGAGGAAGGCGAATTCATCGGGGGTGAGCGACGTGCGCACGTTCTCCTTGGCGATGTCGGCGAGTTGTGGGAAGTTGCGGAGCACATCGGTGCCCGAGGTTTGCGCGGCAAGTCGTTCGAGCAGATCGCGCTGGCGACCCATGCGGCGGTAGTCGCTGTCGGCCGCGCGCGAACGCACGTAACCGAGGGCCAGCGTGCCGTCGAGTTTCACTTCACCCGGCCCGATCGTGGGCGGATACGGATGCTTGGCGCCGGGCACGTTGCCAGGCATCGGAATCTTCTTGTCGAGGTTCACCGTCACGCCACCGAGGGCATCGACGATCTCGAGGAAACCCTGCATGTTGACGAGCACGTAGTCGTCGATCGTGACGTCCAAGGAATAACTGAGTCCGGTCACGAGGGCCACGGCTTCGGGCGCCAGATCTCCGCGGAGATACCGGGCCGCCACGTCGGGATGCGCATACACGTACGGATAGATCGCGTTGGTGAGATCCTTGAAGCCCTTCGAGAACTCGTCGTGCATGGGCGACCCCTCGGGGAAACGCACGCCACGCAGGTTGCGCGGAATCGACACCATCGCCACCCGACCCGATGACTTGTGAATGGAGACGAGAATCATGGTGTCGGTACGCAACGCCCAGCGCCCCGGACCTTCGTCGCCACCAAGCAGAAGGATCGTCTGGTAGTCGTCGTCGGTTGCGTCGCCGGCGATGGCCGAGATCGGGTCGGAGCTCCCCGAGGTGACGAACACTTTGTTGATCACTTCGTTCAACTGATCGGCCCGAACCACCGAGTACCCAGCCGGAAACGCCACGACGAGCAGGCCCACCACGGCCACGAAGGCGGCGAGTCGCTGGCGGGTGCCGGCGCGTCGTGCGTTGATCACCTCGATCACTGCCACGAGTCGGGTGAGTACGAACACCGCGCAGATCACCTGGATCACGCGCAGAACCGTGGAGTCGAGCACGAGGCTCGTGATGCGATCGCGTCGAACCACACCCACCACGGCGGCGGCGAGCGGCACGAGTACGCCGAACAACAGAAGCATCGACGACAAGAACTTGCGGCGCATGAACGAAGGCGCACCCGGCACGACGAGAGAGGCCAGCACCGCCCGCGCCGGACCGCGTCGTTTGCCCTCGACGCCCAGCGGTGGTGGCGGAACCGAACCGTTGGTCATCGGCCCGGCACCGACTCCTTTCGAGTCGGGCGGCGGAGGCGGAAGATTCGGACCAGTGGGGGTTCCAGTCACGGAGGAAACCCTAGGTGGTGGTGATCACCGATTTCGGTCACCCACGAAGCGATGCGCAACACGCGACGAGCGTGGGAGACTTCCCACATGTCGGGCACGAAAACGTTGCATTGGTCGGACTCGTCGGTCGAGGTTCACAAAGTGGTGGTGGGCCCGTACGACAACAACGTGTTCGTGGTGCGTTGCGCCCAGACCGGTGATGCGGTGCTCATCGATGCCGCCAACGAACACGAACTACTGCTCGAGATGTGTTCGCGCCTCGGTGTGCGGCGCGTGCTCGAAACCCACGGTCATCACGATCACATTCAGGCCGTACCGGCGGTGCGCGAGGCTGGCTTCGACGTGGCGGTGACCGAACTCGATGCGCCGATGCTCGCCGACGTGGGCTACGACTCGTTCCTCGCGCACGACGACGTGATCGAGATCGGTCGTCTTCGGCTGCACGCCATCCACAATCCGGGCCACACGCCGGGCTCGATCTCGTTTCATGTGGAAGGAACACCGCTTCTGTTCACCGGCGACACCTTGTTCCCGGGTGGTCCGGGTGCCACCAAGTTCCCGGGTGGCAATTTCGAGACAATCATCGACTCGATCGACAATCGACTCTTCGTCTTCCCGGCCGAGACCATCGTGCTGCCCGGCCACGGTGCCGACACCACGATCGGAACCGAGCGTCCGCACCTCAAGGAGTGGGTCGACCGTGGATGGTGACGCGACTCGTGCGCTCCGCTACGACGAACGTCCCGACGACCCGACTCCCATCCACACCGAAGATCTGCCACCGACACCGGTGCGCGATCGCAACATCGTCGCCCGAGCGTGGATCGAGGCCCCGCCACGTTTGCGTGCGCTCGGTGACGATCTGCCGGGCCGACCCGAAGCTCACTACAAGCGACGCATTGGTCGGTGGTTGCTCTGGCGCGCCGGGCCGGCCGTGGATGCCGATGCCCGCTACTGGGCGGCGGCCGCCGATGATCTCGACGTGCAGTACGAGTTCACGCTCACTGCGGACGGCACCGGGACCGGGCGTGGCCCGCGTGGCATCGCGCACGATCGCTTCCGTGCGTGGAAGGAAGATCTCCGCGACGACTCCCTCGGCGACGCTTCCTAGGATCGTGGCATGAGCACGACGGGCATTCGCCTCGGTGGCATGGCGCCAACAACCGATGTGCTGAAGCCCGGTCGCGTCACCGCCGATGTGATTGCCGACGGACGGCTCACCGCCGCCTCGCGCGAGCAATTGCGACGGATCCCGTCGTGGCGCAACGCCGCATCGGTGGTGTCGGTGTACGCACAGACACTCGCGATCATCACCGTCGCCATCATCATCGGACCCTGGGCATCGATTCCCGCCGTTCTGCTGATGGGACGCGCCCACGCTCAATACGCGTCGCTCATGCACGAGGCCGCCCACCGCTTGTTGTTCCGCAACAAGCGCGCCAACGACTTCGTGGGTCGCTGGCTCATCGGTTACCCCGCATTCACCAACACCGATGCCTATCGACGCGTGCACATGGCGCATCACCGGGAGGAGTTCGGCCCCGACGAGCCCGATATTCCCCTGTACGCCAACTACCCGATCTCGGCGGCGAGCTTTCGTCGCAAGTTGTGGCGCGATGCGTCGGGTCGCACCGGGCTTCGGTTGCTGCGCGTTCAACTCGCCGGCATCAAGAGTCCGGCGGCTGTCGTGCGGCGCACGCTTTGGAAGATCCTCGCGGTGCAGGCGTTGCTCATCGCAGTGGCCGTCATCAGTGGCTACTGGTGGGCGTACCTACTCTTCTGGCTACTGCCGTATCTCACCGTGTGGCGGGTGATCAACCGACTGCGCTCGATCGCCGAACACGGCGGACTCATGGCATCGGATGACCGACGGGTCGCCACGCACTCCGTTGCCCAGCACCCGATCGCACAGTTCTTCCTCGTGCCGTACAACATCGGGTTCCATCTTGCCCACCACGTGGATGCCGGAGTGCCCTTCCGCAACTTGCCGCGGTACCACCGACTACTCGTCGATTCGGGATACGTGAACGACGGCTACGAGTACCCGAACTACCCGGCCATCTGGCGCGCCCTGCGCCACTGACGGGCTCTCTTGACGGGGCCGGCGTGAATTACCACTACGGCCATAGTGGTAATCGGTGTCGGCCCGTAGACTCGCTCACCGTGAGCAACGCGGCGAGCCCCCTCTTCCAGGTCGACGACCTGCATGCCCGGCCGGCCACCGACGACCTCGACGCCACCATCGCCCCCGAGATCTTGAAGGGCCTCGACCTCGTGGTCGCCGAGGGTGA
>SYCI01000087.1 GCA_005787035.1 Actinomycetota bacterium
CGACCCTCGAGCATTCCGGTGACGGTTTGATACGTGTGCAGGCGGTAGCCCTCGGCTTGCATCCAACAATCGGTCACGGCATCGGCGAGTGCCGAGTCGGTCGGATCGGCGTAGGTGCGCCACAGGTGGACGAGTCGGTTGGCGGCCTCGGAGAAGCGCGCCGGACTGCGCAGACTCACACCGCGTTCGAATCCGGCGGTCGCCATGGCGACGTTCCAGCCCTTGTTCTCCTCGCCGAGTGTGTTCTCCACCGGCACTCGTACGTCATCGAAGAAGATCTCGGCGAATCCGGTGTCTCCGTCGAGTTGGGCGATCGGTCGCACGGTGATCCCGGGCAGATCGAGAGGACAGAGAACGAAGGTGAGTCCGCGATGTCGTTCGGCGTTCGGATCGGTGCGGAAGATGCCGAAGCACCAGTCGGCCCACACGGCCCGGCTCGCCCAGATCTTCTGACCGTTCAGGATCCACGTGTCACCGTCGCGCGTGGCCTTGCTGCGGATGCCGGCGAGATCGCTGCCGGCGTTGGGTTCGCTCCACGCCTGCGCCCACACGATCTCACTCGACGCCATGGTCGGCAGGAACCGTTCCTTCTGCGCCTCGGTGCCGACTTCCATGATCGTCGGACCCAGTAGGAAGATGCCGTTCTGGTTGACGCGACCGGGTGCACCGGCTCGGTAGTACTCCTCCTCGAAGATCAACCACTTGATGTAGTCGGCGCCGCGCCCGCCGTATTGCTCGGGCCACGAGACGGCCGACCATCGGCCCTCGTACAACTTGCGCTCCCATTCGCGGTGGCGAGCGAAGCCGATCTCGGTGTCGAAACTGGGCAGCGGTTGGCCGGGGACGTTGGCAGTGAGCCAATCGCGCGCTTCGTTCCGGAACGCAGTCTCCTCGGCGGTTTCGCGCAGGTCCATGGAGGAGAAAACCTAGTCGTCGACCACGATCGACGCGCCCTTGGGAACGGAGATCACACCTCTCGGTCGCGTGAACCCCGGAATTAGAGTGTCGGCGTGGGGGAGAACGCCGGTTCGACGTTGCCCTACGTCCCGGGTATCGATGGCTTGCGTGCGGTGGCGGTGCTCGCCGTACTCGCGTTCCATCTGGAGATCAGCGGTTTCGACGGCGGTTTCCTCGGTGTCTCGCTCTTCTTCACGTTGTCGGGTTTCCTGATCACCCAGTTGCTGATCGGCGAACACGCCGGCACCGGCCGCATCGCGTTGGGTCGGTTCTGGGGTCGCCGTTTCCGACGTCTCATGCCGGCGGCGCTGATCGCCCTCGCGCTGGTCGCCCTCGTGAGCCTGACGACCGAAATCTTCGACGGCCGCCGCCTCCGTGGTGACCTCCTCGCCGGCATCGGATACGTCGCCAACTGGCGATTCGCGTCCGGTTCGCAGTCGTACACCGATCTCTTCACGACGACGCCGTCGCCGATCCAGCACTTCTGGTCGCTCGCGATCGAGGAACAGTTCTACGCGCTCTTCCCGTTGGTCATGGTGGCCGGGTTCTGGTTGGCCGGTCGACGTCGCGGACAGAAACACCGACCGCTCATCGGGCCACTCGGAGTCGTGGTGGTTCTGCTCGTCGCGAGTGTCGTTTCGGTGTTGCTCACCGATGCCAAGGACCTCGTGTATTACGGCACCCACACCCGGGCCGCCGAACTTCTCGTCGGCGCGTTGCTCGCGTTCGTCCTCCCGATCGGTCGGGAGGTGTCTCGCACCACCGCGCGTTTCCTCGCCGGACTGTCGTTGATCGGACTGGCGACGTTCGGATTCATGGTCGTCGCGGTCTCCACGGCCGACGGTTGGCTCTACGACGGCGGCCTGGCCGGATTCTCGCTCGTCTCGGCGTCGTTGGTGATCGGTTCGTTGGTTCCCGGTCCTCTCCATCGAGTCCTGTCGTGGAATCCGTTGGTTCGCATCGGTCGCATCAGTTACGGCGTGTACGTGTTCCATTGGCCGGTGATCGTCGCCCTCGACCATGACCGCCTCGGTATCTCGGGCTGGTCGCTCGTGGCCGTGCGCACGGCCGTCACTTTCGGGCTGGCCGTCGTGTCCGCTCACCTGCTCGAGAACCCCATTCGACGGCGGAGAGTTCTGGTACGACCGCGGATGGCAGCGGCGATCGGAGTTGGCGGTCTGCTCGTCGTCGGAGCACTCGCCGTTTCGGTACGCGTGCCCGTCCCGGTGATGGCCGCGGGGCTCAGCGCGCCCGATGAAGTGGTGTCGTTCGGTGACGAAACACCATCGGATGTCGCGTCGGGTGGAAAGGTGGCATCGTCGGTCGGCTCCTCCACGAATGCCCTTCGAATCGTCGTGATCGGAAGTGTCGATGGCGCGGCCGCAGCCGTCGGTGCGGCCCGACCCGACTCGGTGGCGGCCGAGATCGTCGATCTCACGCAACCGGGTTGTCCGATACGTCCGGCCGGCGACGTATTGAGCGGATGTCGGCCCTACGACGACGTCGTGGCCGATGTGTTCGCCGGTCGACCCCCCGACCTCATCGTTCTGGCCGTGGGCGGGCCCGAGCGGATCTTGTTGCGGGGCCTCATCGGCGAACTGCGCGCGAGCGCTCTGCTGGAACGGCCCGAGACCGCACCGAGGCCTTTCCGGATCGTTCGCGAATACGCCGATGAACTCACCATCCCGTTGAACTCCGCACCGCTTCTGATCTGGGATCAATCGGTGGCCGATGGCCTGCAAGGAGACCTCGCCGATATCGACGCACGTTCGGATGACGTGTCGATGGTCGTACGACCGAGTCCCGACGAACTCGCCGACCGGCTGAACGCAGCGATCGAGAGACTCGAGGGTCTCGACGACCGAACACGCGTGGTCGTGATCGGCGATTCCACTTCGTACGGTGTGGCGAGCGCGATCGATGTCGCGGCTGGTGATCGCTACGACGTTCTGTGGGCCGGTGGTCGTAACTGCCCGCTCGTCGCCGCGCTGGAGGTCCGTTGGTGGCCCGACATGGCCTTCGACGTGTCGAAATGTCCGACCCTCGAAGAAACGTGGACGAAGATCCTCGACGACTTCCGACCACAGTTGTTGATCGTCGTCGCCTCGGTTCCCGAACAATCCGAACAGCGCTACGTGCCCGTCGAAGACGACGCTGACTCCGATGCGAACGACGATGCGAACGACGATGCGAACGACGAGAACGATGGATGGTTCGCGGTCGGTGAGCCGGAATTCGATGAGCGTCACTGGGCGGTGATCGACTCGTTGGTCGGTCTGGCCAACGATCACTCGACCCGGGTCGTTTTCTTCGACGCTCCGTCGATCACCTCGGGCTCATTCGCCGAGGCCGACTTCGCCGACCGGCGTCGGGTTCGGAACTGGAACCGACTCATCGACGATTTCGCCGCGAAGTGGCCCGAGATCACGGTTTTCGACTGGGCCGATGTCGTCGTGCGGGCCGAAACGGTGAGTGGTGGCAAGGCTGGCAGTCTCCGCGAGGACGGTGTACACATGGCCGCCGATGTCCTGGCTCTGTTGGCGGGAGCCGAGATCGTTCCGTTCATCGACCGACTTCTGGCGACCGAGGTCGTCACGACGAACGCCGATTAGTCTGCCCTCGTGAGTACACAGCGCGTACCGGCCGTCGATGGGTGGTTCTCCCTCGACGAACATCCTCATCTGATCGGTGGTCGTTGCGCGAGCTGCGGCACCTACGTTTTTCCGCCGCGGGCCGGCGCCTGTCCGAATCCTGAATGCGAGTCGGATGAACTCGTGCCCACGGCGTTGTCGCGCCATGGGCGGGTCTGGAGTTACACCGAGAACCGCTACGCGCCGCCTCCGCCTTACAAGGCCGCCGAGCCGTTCGAGCCGTATGCATTGGTGGCAGTCGAGCTCGAGAAGGAGGGCATCATCGTGCTCGGTCAAGCACCCAAGGGCATCCTTGCGCCCGATCTGCGCGTCGGGATGCGCATGCAACTCGAAACCGACGTTCTCTTCACCGAATCGAACGATCAGGGTGAGACCACCGAGCACATGATCTACGTGTGGGCGCCGGCCGCCGAGGTTGCATCGTGAACGATCGCGACTTGGTGGTGATGGGTGTCGGAATGCACCCGTGGGGCAAGTGGGGTCACGACTTCACCGA
This sequence comes from Actinomycetota bacterium, assembly GCA_005787035.1. Classification (GTDB taxonomy): domain Bacteria; phylum Actinomycetota; class Acidimicrobiia; order Acidimicrobiales; family Ilumatobacteraceae; genus Casp-actino8. The sequence continues at coordinate 4,105 of SYCI01000087.1, forward strand.
GTACGGAATGATCGCGGCGCGTGCAGCTCTGGCCGACGCCGGACTCCAGTGGAAAGACATCCAGTACGTCGCTGGTGCCGACACGATTCGCAACGGCTACCCGGGTTTCATCGCCGGCTCGACGTTCGCCCAGAAGATGGGTTGGACGGGTGTTCGGGTGTCGTCGAGTTACGCCGCCTGCGCGAGTGGAGCGCAGGCGTTGCAGACCGCGCGGGCTTCGATCCTCGCCGGCTTCTGCGACGTGGCCATGGTGATCGGCGCCGACACCACCCCCAAGGGTTTCTTCGCTCCCGTGGGTGGAGAGCGCAAGACCGATCCCGATTGGCTGCGTTTCCATCTCCTCGGGGCCACCAACCCCGTGTACTTCGCGCTGTTCGCCCGCCGTCGCATGGATCTCTACGGTGCGACCGCCGAGGACTTCGCGATGGTGAAGGTCAAGAACTCTCGTCACGGACTCGAGAATCCGAATGCACGCTTCCGCAAGGAGAGCACCGTGGCCGATGTACTCAACAGTCCGGTGGTCTCGGACCCGCTTCGGCTCCTCGACATTTGCGCGACCTCCGACGGTGCGGCGGCCATGATCGTCACGAGTCGCGAATTCGCCGAGAAGCGTCTCGGCTCGCTCAACGGCGTGCCGCGCATCCGGGCGGTCAGCACGATCACCCCCACCTATCCGCAAACGATTCTCGAATTGCCCGACTTCGCGACCGACTCGTCCGCCGTCGTCGCACCACCCGAGCGCGGGTTCAAGGATTCGATCTGCCACGCAGCGTACGAAGAGGCGGGACTGGGTCCTGACGACATGTCGATGGCCGAGGTGTACGACCTCTCGACGGCACTCGAACTCGACTGGTACGAACATCTGGGTCTGTGCGCGAAAGGTGAAGCCGAGGGTCTTCTGCGTTCGGGCGCGACCACGATCGGTGGACGTATTCCGGTGAACCCGAGCGGTGGGCTCTCGTGTTTCGGCGAGGCGATCCCCGCCCAAGCGGTGGCGCAAGTCTGTGAACTCGTGTGGCAATTGCGCGGACAGGCCGGTGCGCGGCAGATCGAAGGCGCACGGGCCGGCATCACCGCCACCCAAGGTCTGTTCGCACACGGTTCGTCGGTCATCGTCTCGGTCTGAACGGCGGCGGCCGCCGATCCGGATCGATGGGGTTGAAGAGTCGGGGGCTAGCGTTTGTCGCATGAGCACCCCCACCGCCTACATCGTCGATGCCGTCCGCACACCCGTTGGTCGCCGAGGCGGTGGACTCTCCGGAGTGCACCCGGCCGATCTCGGTGCGCACAGCATCAAGTCGCTGATCGATCGCACCGGTGTCGACCCGAGCGCCGTCGACGACGTGGTGTTCGGCAACGTCGATTCCGTCGGCCCGCAAGCCGGCTGCATCGCCCGCACGTGTTGGCTCACCGCGGGTCTGCCCCAGCACGTTCCGGGCACGACCATCGATCGGCAGTGCGGCTCGGCTCAGCAGTCGGTGCATTTCGCGGCGCAGGCC
>SYCI01000088.1 GCA_005787035.1 Actinomycetota bacterium
AGCCGTACTACGAGGACGAGGTTCTGGAAGGAAAGCGTCTCGAGCGTGTTCAGTTCCTCGGTGTCATCTTGTTGGCCACCGTCACCATCGGGCTTCCGGTGTACTGGCTCTTCGAGCCCGGCCGTCAGGCCGATGCCGAAGAGGGATTCCAGAATCGCTTCGCAAGTTGGGGTTCGCAGTTGTTCGACGTCACCGCCAACGGTGGTTTCAACTGCGCCGGTTGCCATGGTGGCATGAAGGCCACGGGCGGCGCGGCCGCCTACACGGTGACCGACAGCAAGACCGGTGAAGTCAAGGCCGTCACGTGGAAGGCCCCGGCGCTCAACACGGTTTTCTACCGATTCAGCGAAGACGAAGTTCGTTTCATCCTCGAGTACGGCCGTCCGTTCTCTCCCATGTCACCTTGGGGAGTCAAGGGTGGCGGACCGATGAACGATCAGCAGATCAACAACCTCATCGCTTACCTGAAGAGCATTCAGATCCCGCGTGAGGACTGCATCGTCGCCGATGCCGATCCGCGCGGTTGCGAAGGTGGGCACCTCCCCGCAGCCGAACAGGACAAAATCCAGGCGGCGGCCGAGAAGTCGGTGGAGGAGGGCACGTATTCGTCGATCGGCGAAGCGCTGTTCAATCTCGAGATCGGCGCCGGTGCGTACAGCTGCGCACGATGCCACACTCCGGGCTGGAGTTGGGGTGAACCGGGTCAGACCGGTTCGGGTGCCTTCGGCTGGAACCTCACCGGTGGCGCGACAAACTCGCACTTCGCCACCGAGAAGGAGATGGTCGACTTCATCAGGGCTGGTTCGGTGTACGGCGCGAAGTACGGCGTACAGGGTCAGGGCAGCGGACGTATGCCCGGATTCGGCAGCCTCCTGACCGAGGAACAGATCCAGGCCGTCGTCAACTACGTGAGGAACGAACTGTGAACGCCCTTCTGAGTATCGGCTGGGAGCCCGAGCTTCGCGGTCTCCTGACCGTCATCATCGGCACGGTTGCGTTGTGCGGAAGTGTCTATCTTCTGCTCGCTACCAACATGGGAATCCGACTCGGACTTCTCGTGGCTCTCGCCGGACTCTTCGGCTGGATGGCATCGATGGGTGCGATCTGGTGGAGTTACGGCATCGGTCTCACAGGAACCTCTCCGTCATGGAAGCCAGCCGAACCGTTCACCATCGTGCGCGAAGGGCCACGTCTTCTCGATGCCGAGGTGCTCGACTCTCCGGTCACGATCGACGAAGGTGCGTCGTACACCGACGTCGCTGACGCCACTCGGGAAGCCCTCGTCGATCAGGGATGGATCAAGCTTCCGGAGGACGATCGCGGACGTGGCCAGGCCATCGCCGCGGCTGACGAAATCATTCAGATCGAGGCCGAGCTCTTCGCGGCCGGCGAATACCAGGCCACCTCGGTGTATCTGAAGGGTGGCGAGCGTTATCCCAAGTTCGGCGACAAGGTCGACTTCCTGGCCTTCTTCCACAAGCCTCACTACGCAGTGGTGGAGATCGCGTCGCTCATCCCGCAGCGCTCCGAACCAGGTCGAGCGCCGGCCCGTCCGGTGATCGACGAATCTCAGCCGCATCAATATGTGGTGATGATTCGTGACCTCGGCACCAAGCGTCAGCCGGCTGCGTTCATCACGATCGGATCCACCATCATTTTCTTGCTCTGTTGCTGGATGCTCCACCGTCGCGACAAGATCTTCGCTCGCCACACCGGCACCGTCGTCCCGGCGAAAGTCTGAGCGATGGGCCAGTACCTGCCGGTCATTGCCCTCTTGATCGTGGGCGTTCTCTTCGGAGCGCTCAGTTTCGTGGCATCCCGGTTGCTGGCCCCACGACGTCCGTCGGTCGCCAAGGAGGCCCCCTACGAATGCGGCATCGTGCCGAGTCGAGAGCCACCCGAACGCTTTCCGGTGAGCTTCTACATCGTGGCGATGTTGTTCATCATGTTCGACATCGAAATCATCTTCATCTACCCCTACGCCGTGAGTCGCGGTGAACTAGGTGCCTTCGCCTTCTGGGAGATGCTGGCGTTCAGCGTCGTCTTCTTCCTGACGTTCGTGTACGTGATCGCCCGTGGCGCGCTCGACTGGGGTCCGATCGCCAAGGCCCGTCGACTCGTCGACGGCGTCTCATCCGAACGTACGACAAGTAGCACCATCAGACGAGTCGGCCTCGAGGGCCGCGTCGACGGCGATCAAGCCGCCTGAACCAACGGAGGATCGACATCATGAGTTTGGTTCGCAACGTGCTCGACGATGGCCTCGGTGGTCTCGATCACAACTTCGTCACCGGCAAACTCGAGGACCTCGTCAAGTGGGCGCGTAGCCGCTCCAGTTGGGGTGCGACGTTCGGTCTCGCGTGTTGCGCGATCGAGATGATGGGCTCGGGAGGTGCGCACTACGACCTCGCCCGCTTCGGGATGGAGGTGTGGCGTGCTTCGCCGCGTCAGGCCGACATCATGGTGGTGGCCGGTCGGGTGAGTCAGAAGATGGCTCCGGTGCTGCGTCAGGTCTACGACCAGATGATGGAACCCAAGTGGGTCATCTCCATGGGCGTGTGTGCGTCGAGCGGCGGCATGTTCAACAATTACGCGATCATCCAGGGTGTCGATCAGATCGTGCCAGTCGATGTGTATGCGCCCGGTTGCCCGCCCACGCCCGAGACTCTGATCCACGCGATCGAGACTCTCCATCAGAAGATCGAAGACGGTGAGATCATGCGCCGTCGAGCGGCCAGTGGCGCTGGTGCCAATCTGCACATCGCCGAGATCCCCGCTCAGCAGTCGCCGATCCCGGTGTCGTTGTCGGCGGCCCGCTCGGGGGCCATGGCATGAGCGAGGTCGAACAAGTCGAGTTGCTTCATGGCGCGCCCGTGAGCGAGTCGCGCGGTCAGCGTGTCGTTCATCCGGACCGTGCGCAGTACATCACCGTCCTGAAGAAGTTGCTCGACGAGGGCTACGTGATGTGCAGCGATCTCACGGCGGTCGACTACCTCACGCACCCCGGACGCGATCTCCCGGCCGGCGTCGCCGCCGAGCGTTTCGAACTCGTTCTCAACCTCACCTCGATCACCACGCGCGACCGTATGCGCGTGCGGGTCCAGATTCCCGAGGGTGATGCGGTCATCGCTTCGGCCTTCGACCTCTGGCCCGGTACCGAGGCCATGGAGCGCGAGGTGTTCGACATGTTCGGCATCCGCTTCGACGGGCACCCCGACCTCACACGCATCCTCATGCCCGAGGACTGGGACGGTCATCCGCTCCGGAAGGACTACGAGATCGGCCGTATCCCGGTGCAGTTCAAGGGAGCGCACTCGTGACCGCCGTGGAGAACGTTCGCCAGACGAGTGAGGGCGGGCAGGAGATGCGCTCGCGCAGTGAGATCGGCGCCAAGGAACTCCTGCGCGAAGTCGGGTCGGTGTTGCGCATGAGCGAAGCCGAGGCGGCCAAACTCGGCCAGGTTCCGGCCGATCCCGACGAAGACCAGACGATGATCATCAACATGGGTCCGCAGCACCCGAGCACTCACGGCGTGTTGCGTCTCATGCTCGAGTTGCAGGGCGAGACCGTTCTTCGATGCAAACCGATCATCGGCTATCTGCACACCGGCATGGAGAAGACCGGTGAAGATCTGACCTTCCTCCAAGGTGGCACCAACGTCACCCGTATGGACTACCTGAGTCCGCTGAACAACGAACTCGTTTTCTCGATGGCCACCGAGAAACTCCTCGGTATCGAGAACGACATCCCCGAGCGCGCGGTCTGGATGCGCATGCTCCTGTCGGAACTCAATCGCATGAGTAGCCACCTGCTGTTCCTCGCGACCAACGGCATGGACATCGGAGCGGTTTCGATGATGCTGTATGGATGGCGCGAACGCGAGGAAGTGTTGCGCTTCTTCCAGAAGGTCACCGGCCTGCGGATGAACCACAACTTCATCCGCCCCGGCGGACTCGCCGCCGACTTGCCTCCCGGTTGGCGCGACGACGTACTCGCGATCCTCGAGATGCTTCCGAGCCGTCTCGAGGAATACGACGTCCTCATGACCAATCAGCCGATCTGGCGCGAACGTCTGCAGGGCGTGGGCGTGATCACGGCCAACGAGGCGCTGGCGCTCGGCACCAGCGGTCCGATTCTGCGCTCGACCGGAGTCGCGTGGGATCTCCGTCGCGATCAGCCGTACCTCCGCTACGACGACGTCGAGTTCGACGTGATCGTCGGCTCGTACGGCGATGCCTTCGACCGCTACGCGATCCGTCTGAACGAGATCCGCGAGTCCATGAAGATCGTGCGTCAGATCCTCGATCGCATGCCCGCCGGCGACTACCGCATTCAGAACAAGAAGGTCACGCCGCCACCGCGCGCCCGTATCGACGAATCGATGGAGGCGCTCATCCATCACTTCAAGATCTTCACCGAGGGCTTCAGGGTTCCCGAGGGCGAGGTCTACGTGGGCATCGAAAGTCCGCGCGGTGAGATCGGCTGTTACATCGTGAGTGACGGTGGCCCCAAGCCCTACCGGATCCACATGCGCGCGCCGAGTTTCGTCAACATCCAGGCCCTTCCGCACATGATGCGCGGCGGTCTCGTGGCCGATGCCGTCGCCGTGATCTCGTCGGTCGACCCGGTGCTGGGGGAGGTCGATCGCTGATGGCTCGTCTGTCCGATGAAAACGTGCGTCTGGCCAAGGAGATCATCGCGCGATACCCGCGTTCGCGTTCGGCCACCATTCCGTTGTTGCACCTCGCGCAAGAACAGGACGGTTACGTCACCAACGAAGCCATGGTCCACATCGGCGAACTCGTGGGTGCGACGTCGGCCGAAGTGCTCGGAACCGCCTCGTTCTACGAGATGTTCAAGTTCGAGCCGGTGGGCCGCTATCTCATCAACATCTGCGGAACGATGTCGTGCGCGCTCATGGGTGCCGAGGACCTCATGCACCACGCCGAGGAACGTCTCGGAGTGAAGCTCGGTGGCACCACACCCGATGGCACCTTCACGCTCGAACGAGCCGAGTGTCAGGCCGCGTGCACCGAGGCCCCGTGTCTGCAGGTGAACTACCGCTACCGGTTCCGCGTGACGAACGACGAATTCGATCGACTCGTCGACGATCTCGCCGCCGGACGACTCGACGCCGAGATTCCGCCTCACGGAACCGTCGCGCGGGTTCGTCAGCGCGTGGCCGCCGATCGGGTCGTGGGTGCGGTGGATCCCGAACTCGTGACCGAATCGCCGGTATGGCTCGACGGGAAGGCGGCGTTGTGACCGCGCAAGGAACCTACGCCCACGCGCCCGGCTTCATCGCCGGTGATCGCCCCAAGATCGTCACGTCGCGTTTCGAGTACGCCGACTCGCACACTCTCGAGCGTTACCTCGCCACCGACGGCTACGCCGGTCTGCGTCGCGCGCTGGCTCGCCCGGCCGCCGAAATCCACGACGAAGTCAAGAACGCGACGGTGCTCGGACGCGGTGGGGCCGGATTCCCCGCCGGTACCAAGTGGGGACTGACGCCCCAGGGTGTGTGGCCGCGCTACCTCGTGGTCAACGGCGACGAGAGCGAACCGGGCACCTACAAGGATCGCCTGCTCATGGAGCGCGATCCGCATCAACTCATCGAAGGCTGTCTGATCGCGTGTTATGCGGCCGGACTCTCGCAGTGCTTCCTTTACATCCGCGGTGAGATGGCCCTGGCCCAGGAACGAGTGGCCGCCGCCATCAACGAGGCCTACGCCGCCGGCTACATCGGCAAGAACATCCTTGGCAGCCGCTTCTCACTCGACGTCGTTCTTCATTGGGGTGCGGGTGCCTACGTCGTGGGTGAGGAAACCGCACTCATCGAGAGCCTCGAAGGCAACCGTGGTATGCCGCGCTTGAAGCCTCCCTATTTCCCGGCGGCGATCGGTCTGTACGGTCAGCCGACGATCGTCAACAACGTCGAGACCCTCGCCAACCTCCCGTGGCTCATGCGCCATGGCGCCGACGCGTACACCGCGATCGGCACCAAGACGTCGCCCGGTACGCGCATGGTTGCGGTTTCCGGTCATGTGAAGCGACCGGGTGTGTACGAGATCATCAACGGCACGACGACGTTCCGCGATCTCATCTACGGCGATGACTTCTGCGGTGGTATCCGCGACGGCAACGATCTCAAGGCTTTCGTGCCCGGCGGTGGTTCGGCGCCGTGGTTCACCCCCGAACAACTCGACCTGCCCTTCGAGGCCAGTCAGATCGGACCGGCGGGTTCGATGCTCGGGTCGGGTGCCATCATGGTGATGGATCACACGACCGACATCCCGAAGGCCGCGCTCACGCTCACTCGTTTCTATGCGCACGAGTCGTGCGGTAAGTGCACCCCTTGCCGCGAGGGCGGAACCTGGCTGGAGCGAATCCTGAGTCGCATCGTCGACGGTGAGGGCACCGACGCCGACCTCGCCCAGATCGTCGAAGTCGGCGAGTCGATCTGCCCCGGTGCGTTCCCGCACGCGTCGAGCAGCGCGCTCGGACTTTCCGCCACGCCGTTCCCTTACAAGATGAACACGATCTGCTTCGTCGGACCTTCGGCCTACGCGCCCGTGCACTCGGCACTCACGTTGTTCCGTGAGGAGTTCGAGGCCCGGGTCACCAAGCGCAATCGCATTCCCGTCACCAGTTCTGGAGCCGCCTCGTGAGCACCACCGAGATCCCTGCGACCGAAGGCGGAGCACCCGAAGTCGATCCGAACGCCGTCTCGATCACGATCAACGGCCGAGCGGTTGCGGCGCGCAAGGGTGAACTCATCATCGCCGCCGCCGACCGCAGCGGTGACTACATTCCGCGCTTTTGCTATCACCCGCGCATGAGCCCGGTCGGCATGTGCCGGCAGTGTCTCGTCGAGGTCGAAGGGCCACGCGGCCCGATGATGGTCGTGTCGTGCATGACCCCGGTGGCCGAAGGGCAGATCGTCCGCACCGACACTCCACAGGTCAAGCGGGCGCACGAGGGAATCGTCGAACTTCTGCTCGCCAACCATCCGCTCGATTGTCCGGTGTGCGACAAGGGCGGCGAGTGTCCGCTACAGGATCAGGCTTTCAGCCACGGCCCGGGTGAGAGCCGGTTCATCGAGGAGAAGCGCCACTACGAGAAGCCGATCGCCATCAGCGATCTCGTGCTGCTCGATCGCGAGCGTTGCATCCTCTGCGATCGCTGCACCCGGTTCGCCGACGAGGTAGCCGGCGATGCACTCATCCACTTCACGTCGCGGGGCAACAACACGCAGGTTCTCACCTTCCCCGACGAACCGTTCAGCAGTTACTTCTCCGGTAACACGGTGCAGATCTGCCCGGTCGGAGCACTGACCGCCAAGCCCTACCGCTTCAAGGCGCGGCCGTGGGACCTCGACAAGACCGAGAGCACGTGCACCACGTGTTCGGTCGGCTGTCGCATCACTCTCGAATCGAGTCGCGATCAGCTGCTCCGTCATCAGGGCGTCGACAGCGATCCCGTGAACTGGGGTTGGCTCTGCGACAAGGGACGCTTCAACTTCGAGGCCGTCGGTTCCGCCGATCGTCTGGAGAATCCGCTCGTCGCGGTCGATGGTCGGCTCACCGAAACCTCGTGGAGCGTTGCCTTGCGCGCCGCCGCCGATGCAATCGCAGCGGCGATACGTGACGGTGGTGCCTCGAGCATCGCCGTCATCGGCGGAGCTCGCGGATCCAACGAAGACGCCTATGCATGGTCGCGCCTCGCCAAGGCTCTCGGCACGTCCAATGTCGATGCCCAACTCGGCGACGGTCTGCCCACTGCGGTGTTCGGTTATCGGCAGGCCACGATCGACGAAGCCGCCAACGCAGGAACCGTCATCCTCCTCGGCCCCGATCTGAAGGAAGAACTTCCGGTTCTCCATCTTCGACTGCGTGACGCCTCGCAGAAGCGCCGGAGTCGGATCATCGAATTCACGCCGAAGGCATCGGGTCTCTCGAACGAAGCGTGGAAGTCGGTGACCTTCGAACCGGGTCAACAGATCGCTGCTGTTCGTTCGACCCTCACCGATACCTCGGTCGTCTCACAGCTCAACAAGGGTCCGGTGGTCGTCGTGGTGGGGCGCGCCAATCTCGCCGAGTCGTCCGATCTCACCATGGCCGCGCTGGCCGCGATCATGGAACTCGTCCCTCAGGCCGGTGTCCTGCCGGTTCTCCGTCGTGGCAACGTCCGCGGTGCCCTCGCCGCCGGACTCGGTGCCGGTGACGCGGTCTCGATTCTCGAGCAGGCCGTGGCCGGACGGGTGAATTGCCTGGTCCTCGTGGGCGCCGATCCTTTGTCGGATGTCCCCGATGCCGATCTCGCGCGACGCGCCCTCGCCGCGGTTCCCCACGTGATCAGTGTCGACACGAATCGCCACGCCTCGAACGACGGCGCCGACGTGATCCTTCCGGCGTCCGCCTTCGGAGAGAAGGACGGCACCACCACCAATGTGGAAGGTCGCGTGACCCAACTCGGTCGCAAGGTCACGGCGCGTGGAACCTCGCGTCCCGATTGGATGATCGCCGTCGAGTTGGCCGATCTCCTCGGCATCGATCTCGGCGCCGGTTCGATCCGCGAAGTGCACGATCAGATGGTCGTGACCCAACCGGCCTTCAGCAACATCGATCGTCGCCGTCTGGCCGCCGATCCCGATGGTGTCGTGATGGCGCAGGTCGGAAGCGCTCCGATCGCGCCACCCACTCCGTCGGTCCCCGAGCGTCCCGGCTTCGGATTCCGTCTCGTCGTGAGCCGCAAGCTGTACGACGCCGGACACAACGTGGCCAACTCGCCGTCACTCGCTGCGCTCGCTCCCGGAGCCGCGCTGCACGTTCACCCGCTCGATCTCGGTCGGGTCGGCGTGGGCGAAGGTGCGCGGGTCAAGGTCTCGGGTGCGCGCACCTCGGTGATCATGACCATCGTCGCCGACGACTCCGTCGTGCGGGGCACGGCGTGGGTTCCGTGGAACCAGCCCGGTGGCAACGTGGGTGAACTCATCGACGCCACGGCCCTCGTGAACGACGTCCGGGTGGAGAGCATCTGATGAACACTGCTCTTCTCTCGATCGATCCCGTTGCCGATGGTGACCTCCTCTGGACACCACTCCTGATCATCATCCTGAAGGTCGTGGCGATCTTCGCCATCGGTCTCCTCGTCACGATGTTCATGGTGTGGTTCGAGCGCAAGGCCATCGCCGGCCTGCAGAACCGCATCGGCCCCAACAAGGCCGGTCCGTGGGGACTCCTGCAGACACTGGCCGATGGCATCAAGTTGTTCTTCAAGGAAGATCTCATTCCCGATCGCGCCGACCGGTTCGTGTTCAAACTCGCGCCGTATCTCGCATTCGTTCCGGCGTTCCTGGTTTGGTCGGTGATTCCCCTCGGTGGCGACTTCTCGAACGGCAAGGACGGCCTCGTCTCGTGGTTCGGCCACACCACTCGCGTGCAGTTGGCCGATCCGCCCGTGGGCATCCTCCTCTTCATGGCACTGTCGTCGGTCGCGGTGTACGGCATCATGCTCGCCGGCTGGTCGAGTGGATCGAAGTACCCACTTCTCGGTTCGGTGCGTGCGTCGGCTCAGATGGTGTCGTACGAAGCGGCGCTCGGTCTCAGCATCGCGACGGTTCTCCTTCTGGCCGGCACCCTGTCGACGAGTGGGATCGTGGCCAATCAGGACGGCTTCGCCAATTGGCACGTGGTCTCGACCGGAGTCGTTCCGTTCGTGATCTTCCTTCTGGCCGCGACGGCCGAGATGAACCGCCCGCCCTTCGACCTCGTGGAAGCCGAACAAGAACTCGTCGGCGGATTCAACACCGAGTACTCGAGTATTCGATTCGGCTTGTTCTTCCTCGCCGAGTTCATGAACACGGTGACCATGAGCGGCATCATCGTGACGCTCTTCTGGGGCGGTCCGCAGGGATTGTTCGACATCCCGGTGATTCCCGGCGCCATCGAGGGCACGATCTGGTTCATCGCCAAGGTTCTCGTGTTCCTCTACGTCTACGTATGGTTCCGTGCCACCTTGCCCCGGTACCGCTACGACCAACTCATGGACCTCGGCTGGAAGATCCTCATTCCGGCATCACTCGGCTGGTTCATGCTCATGGCCGTTCTGCGCCTCGCGCGCGATGAGGACTGGAATCGGGCGGTCGTCGCCGTGGCCGCCGCCGCGGTGATCGTGCTCTGCGCAGTGCTCATTTCGGTGGCCATGAAGGTGAGTCGCGCCAATCGCGAGCGAGAGGGGGCGATGTTCTGATGGGTTACCTCGGTGGATTCCTCGTGACACTCCGGCAGGTCGGCAAGCGCAATCGGGTGACGCGTCAGTACTCGGGTGGTCGTGAGATCAAGAAGGGCAAGCCACTTCGCGATGAAAAGGCCGACAAGCCCGATCGTCTGCACGGGCGACACGTCCTCAATCGCTACGAAGACGGCATGGAGAAATGCATCGGATGCGAGTTGTGCGCGGGTGTGTGCCCGGCCAAGTGCATCTACGTGCGCGGCGCCGACAACGACCCCGAGAACCCGACCTCTCCGGGGGAGCGCTTCGGATTCGTTTACGAGATCAATTACCTCCGCTGCATCCACTGCGATCTCTGCGTGGAAGCGTGCCCGACCGAGGCGATCACCGAGACCAAACTCTTCGAGTTCTCGTTCACCAACCGGCGCGACGCGATCTACACCAAGTCCGAACTGGTGGTGGGCGACGACGGGAAACCCCAGCAGATGCCATGGGAGGACTGGCGCGAAGGCGAAGACCTCATGACCTCGGGTTGGGTCCGGGCGACGGCACCTTCGGGCGACGCGACGTTCGAAGGAGTGGTCGGCTGGAGCGGCGAACTCGGTTACGGCGTTCGCGCCCCCGAACCGGCCCAAGCCGATCGTGACCGCGCGGGTCGTGAGAAGGACGGCCACTGATGGAGCTCGTCGTCTTCGTTCTGGCCGCGGCCATGGTGCTCGTGGGTGCCCTCGGTGTGATTCTCCGGAGCAATCCGGTGCACGCCGCGCTCAGTCTTGTACTCACGCTCTTCGGCATCGCCGTGATGTTCGTCGCCCAGGAGGCTCACTTCCTGGCCGCCGTGCAGGTGATCGTGTACGCGGGCGCGATCGTCGTGCTCTTCCTCTTCGTGATCATGCTTCTCGGTGTCGATCGTTCCGAGGACATCCGTATCGAGCCGTTCAAGGTGCAGCGTCCGCTGGCCGCGGTCGTGGGTCTCGGCGTGATCGGACTCGTCGCCGCATCGATCGTTGCGTCGCGCGATGCGATCGGTGGCGGGAGCGGCTCGCTCGATACACCGACGTCCACCGGTAACGGCGACTCCAACATCCGCCAGATCGCCGAGAGCGTCTTTGGTGATTACGTCGTGGCCTTCGAAGTCACGTCGATCCTCTTGGTGGTCGCGGTGGTCGGGACCGTCATGCTCACCCGTCGGGTGAAGAGCGGGAAGGACAAGTCGTGAGTCTTCTCGCCGCGGCCAGCCCCACGTCCACCTGGTATCTGCTCCTCGCCGCCGTTCTCTTCGGCATCGGCGCGGTGGGAGTTCTCGTGCGCCGCAATCCGCTCGTGATGTTCATGTGCATCGAACTCATGTTGAATGCCGTCAACCTCTCGTTCGTCGCGCTGGCCAAGCGGCTCGGCGACATCGGTGGTCAGACGACCGTGTTCTTCGTGATGGTCGTGGCCGCGGCCGAGGTCGTGGTCGGACTGGGCATCATCGTTTCCATCATGCGCAAGCGCCCCGGCGCGACCGCCGACGACATCACGGCTCTGAAGGGCTGACCCATGCTCGATGTGATCTGGCTCGTTCCCGCCCTGCCGCTCGCCGGCTTCCTGCTCATTCTCTTGTTCGGTCGTCGACTCGGTGAGCCCAAGTCGGGTCTCCTCGCGGCATCGATGGTCGGCGGGGCCTTCCTCGTGACCGTTGGCGCGTTCTTCGACCTGCTCTCGAAGTCGACCGAAGAGCGCCACCATGTGGAGACCGTCTTCTCGTGGATGCCCATCGGTTCGTTGAAGGTCGACCTTGCGTTTCTCGCCGACCCGCTGAGCATCACGATGGCCCTCTTCGTGACCGGCATCGGCACACTCATCCACTTGTACGCCATCGGCTACATGCATGGTGACCCGAAGTTCTCGAAATTCTTCCTCTATCTGAATCTCTTCGTCTTCTCGATGCTCATGTTGGTCCTGGGCGAGAACCTCCTCGTGACCTTCCTCGGTTGGGAAGGTGTCGGTACTTGCTCGTACTTCCTGATCTCGTTCTGGCACACCCGGGAGAGCGCGGCCACTGCGGGCAAGAAGGCCTTCGTCACCAACCGAGTCGGTGACTGGGGAGTCATGATGGGCATGTTCCTCGCCTTCGGTGCCGCCGGCACCCTGAGTTACGAGGGCATCAACCACGCCGCCGAGTCGGGTGCGATCTCGGGAGTCACGGCGACGGCCATCGCCCTCATGCTCTTCGTCGGCGCATGTGGCAAGAGTGCCCAACTTCCGCTCTACGTGTGGTTGCCCGATGCCATGGAAGGTCCGACTCCGGTGTCGGCACTCATCCACGCAGCCACCATGGTCACGGCCGGTGTGTTCCTCATGACCCGCGTCAACCCGGTCATCGCGGTGGCCTACGACTGGGCGCCCACGATCATCGCCATCGTCGGCGTGGCGACGGCGCTCTTCGCGGCCACCATCGCCGTTGCGCAGAACGACATCAAGAAGGTGTTGGCCTACTCGACCGTCAGCCAACTCGGCTTCATGTTCCTCGCGGTCGGATCGGGTGCGTACATCGCGGCCATCTTCCACATGGTCACTCACGCCTTCTTCAAGGCGTTGTTGTTCCTCGGTTCAGGATCGGTGATCCACGGTATGCATGAGGAGCAAGACATCTTCAAGATGGGTGGACTCAAGAAGCACATGCCGATTACGTATCGCACGTTCTTCATTGGTACGCTTGCCATCTCTGGTATCCCATTCTTCTCGGGCTTCTTCTCGAAGGACGAGATCC
>SYCI01000089.1 GCA_005787035.1 Actinomycetota bacterium
GGGCCGGGTCGTGATCTTCGCCGGCGGTACCGGCAACCCGTTCTTCACGACCGATACTGCGGCCGCGTTGCGGGCCGCCGAGATCGACGCCGAGGCGATTCTGAAGGGCACCCACTCGGGAGTCGATGGCGTGTACACCGCGGATCCCAAACTCGACCCTGCTGCGACCCGGTACGACCGTGTGTCACACAAGGAAGTGATCGAGAAGGAACTTCGTGTCATGGATGCCACCGCAATAGCGTTTTGCAGGGACAACCAGATCCCGATCGTGGTGTTCGACGTGAGTACACCGGGCAACATCAGATCCGTTCTGGAGGGTCAGCCCGTAGGTACGCTGGTCGGGTGACCGACGACGTACTGCTCGAAGCCATCGACAAGATGGACAAGGCCGTCGAACACGCCCAGTCGCAGTTCACGACGGTGCGGACCGGTCGGGCCACCCCGGCGCTGGTCGAGAAGCTGATGGTCAACTACTACGGCTCCGACGTTCCGTTGCAGCAACTCGCTGGCTTCCAGGTGCCCGAGGCCCGCATGCTGGTGGTCAAACCTCACGATCGGGGCGCTCTCGGAGCCATCGAGAAGGCAATTCGCGACTCCGACCTCGGTATCTCGCCGTCGAACGACGGCACGGTGATCCGCTTGAATTTCCCGGCGCTCACCGAGGAGCGCCGTCGTGATTACGTGAAGCTCGTGAAGAACATGGCCGAGGACGGCCGGGTCGCCGTGCGCAACGTTCGTCGCGACGCCCGCAAGAGTCTCGAGACCGCCGAGAAGGCCGGTGACATCTCGGCCGACGAACTCGAGCGCGCCGAGAAAGAACTCGAAAAGATCACCCACGACCACATCGAGCACATCGACAAGGCCGTGGCCAAGAAAGAGCAAGAACTGCTCGAAGTCTGAGACCGGGAGGACAATCCGATGAGCGACGACATGTGGCGGCGCACGGGTGATGACCACGACGACGAGAACGACGACTTCGGTGAACTTAGGTTCTCCGACGACGAACCGGCTCCGTTGAGTTTCGGGGGTAACGACACGGGTTCGTTGCCGCACTGGAGCGAGCCGCCCACGGGCGAGGTGCCGCGTCTCTTCCCCGAGTCGAGCACGGGCTCGGCGCCACGTCCGCGACCCGAGGTTCTGTCTTTCGACGACGATGACGACGACACCGTCGAGTCGAGTGCGTCGGGTGACTCGACCGACGACGTCGATATCTGGGGTTCGTATTCGGGGGCCGCGCCGCGGCCGATCCCGGACCGCCCCGCGCCTCCGGCGGAGCCGAGTGGTGGTCGTCCGCGCGTTCGTCTCGGTGAGCCGAGCGGCGGAGTGCGCCGAGATCCGAGTGGCGGTGTTCGCCGTGAACCGAGTGGCCCGCTGCGTCGCGGTGACGACACCACGGCTTCGGGCCCCATGGTTCGTCGCGGGTCCGACACATCCGACACCCGTCGTACCGGCCGGGTGACGATCTCAGGCGACGACACCCAGGGCCGCCCCGTCACCGGAAGCCGACCGCGACCGACGACGGAGCGCGGACCCCGGCCGCGACCCGATGTTCGCCGTCCGGCCGTCCGGTCGACCTCGCGCGGAGCGGGTGGCCGCGACATGCCCACGGCAGTGACGGCCGGGCTCATCATCGCCGCCGCGTTCATCGGTGCTCTCATGTGGAAGCCGGTGGCCGTTCTGGCCATCGTCGTCCTCGTGTGCGGTCTGGCCGGCGTCGAGTTCTTCGACAAGGTGACCGAACGCGGGTACAACCCGGCGATCATCGTCGGCATCGCGGCGTGTATCGCCGCGCCACTCGCGGCGTATTGGGTCGGTGAAGGTGCCCTTCCCCTCGTGCTCGTGTTGGCCCTCATGGCCGCCGGTGCCACATTCGTCGGGGCCGAAGGAGTTCAGTAGAGTCCGATGCCCAACATCGCGATCACCTCACTCGGCATGTTGTGGATCGGACTCATGGGTTCGTACGCGGCGTTGATCGCGGGCGTTTCGAACGTGCCCGGCCTCGGTCACGCCGGCACCGACACGCTCTTCATCATGGCGGTCGGTGTGGTGGCCAACGATGTCGGCGCATTGTTCGTCGGGTCGGCGGCCGGTCGCACACCTCTGCGTCAGTGGATCAGTCCCAACAAGACGCTCGAAGGATTCCTCGGTGGTGGACTCGCGACGTTCGTGGCCGTGATCGTGGTGAGCCTGCAGAGCGACACCTGGAACGACATCGGCGAGGCGGCACTGCTGGCCATCGTGATCGCGCTTCTCGCGCCCCTCGGCGACCTCGTCGAGAGCATGTTCAAGCGCAATCTCGACATCAAGGACTTCGGCACGCTGATCCGGGGTCACGGGGGAGTCCTCGACCGTTTCGACGGGTTCCTCTTCGTGTTGCCGGCCGCGTACTACCTGCTACAGGTTCTCGAGCCCTACACGTCCTGACCGACCGTTCGCGGTCGATCGGTGCGAGAATGCAACCGACGTGAACGCCGTACGAGTGTCGATCGCCGGATCCTCGGGATCCATCGGAACGCAGACCCTCGACGTCGTACGCGCCGAACCGGACCGCTTTCGGGTGGTCGGACTCGGAGTGTCCTCGTCGATCGACGTCCTCATCGCGCAAGCGATCGAATTCCGACCCGAGTTCGTCGCCGTTGCCGATCCGGCGCATCGGGCCGAGGTGGCGGCGGCCCTTCCGTTCGCGACGGTCGTCGACTCGATGGCCGATCTCACGGAGTTCGCCGACGTCGTGGTGAACGCCGTGGTCGGATTCGCCGGCCTGCCCGTGACCTTGCGAACCCTGGCCGCCGGTAAGCGCCTGGCTCTGGCGAACAAGGAATCGCTCATCGCCGCCGGGCCGGTGGTGCAACCGCTACGCGCCACGCCCGGTGCCGAGATCGTGCCGGTCGACAGTGAGCACTGCGCGGTCCACCAGTGTCTACGGGCCACGGTTCGCGACGGTGTGGAGGTGTCGCGCATCGTTCTCACGGCGAGTGGCGGACCATTTCGGGGTCGGACACTCGACGATCTGTCAGCGGTGACGGTCGAGCAGGCCCTCGCCCATCCGACGTGGAGCATGGGCCCCAAGATCACGATCGATTCCTCGACTCTCATGAACAAGGGACTCGAAGTGATCGAGGCGCACGAACTCTTCGGTGTCGACTACGACTCCATCGAGGTCGTCGTGCATCCGCAGTCGGTGGTGCACTCGATGGTGGAATTCACCGATGGCTGCACGATGGCGCAACTGAGCCTGCCCGACATGCGACTTCCCATCGGATATGCGTTGGCTCATCCCGAGCGCATCTCCACTCCTTACGGTCGCATCGACTGGACCGAGCTCTCGCGTCTCGATTTCGCCGAGCCCGATCGCCGCACGTTCCGTTGTCTCGATCTGGCTTATCGCGCCGGCCGGGCCGGCGGATCGCTGCCCGCCTTCTTGTCGGCGGCCAACGAGGTGGCGGTGGAATCATTCCTCGCCGGGCATCTCCGGTGGCCCGACATCGCCGCGGTGATCGAAGCCTCTCTCGACGAACACGTCGAGTTCGCCGAGGCGCTCACGAGCGAACACATCATCGAAGCCGACCGACTCGGCCGGGTCGCCGCCCGTCGAGTTCTCGGGTCCACGATCGTCACCTCGAAGGCGAACTCATGACCCTGTACCGCGCGTTTCGTGACGAGATGATGGCCGGCGGCGCGGTGGACGAGTCGCCGAACGAAGACCGCGGGTCGCGTCGGACCGCCGTCGTGTCGGGTCTCGTGATCCTCGGACTCCTGGTGTGGCTCGGACTCGCCAATCCTTGGAGTCTGCTCCTCGTCGCCGGACTCCTGTTGTCGGTCTTCTTGCACGAAGTCGGTCACTTCGTCACCGCGGGTTGGGCCGGCATGAAGAGAACCCAGTTCTTCATGGGGTTCGGCCCCCGACTCTGGAGCACGCATCGCAACGGTGTGGAGTACGGCGTGCGGGCTCTTCCGCTCGGGGCGTTCGTGCGCATCGTCGGCATGAACAACATGGATCCGGTTCAACCCGGTGACGAAGATTTCGCCTACTCGTCCAAGCCCTACCGTTGGCGACTCCTCGTGATCACGGCCGGCTCGATCATGCATTTCATCATCGCGATCGTGCTCCTCGTCTTCGTCTTCACCGTGGGCGGACGATTCCAGGACACGGGAGACGTTCGCGTGATCGGCTTTCCACCCGATTCGCCGGCGGCCGATGCCGGTCTCCGCGAAGACGACGTGATCCGGGCGATCGATGGCCGCCCGATCTCGTCGGTCGACGACATGCGGACCTACGTGCGGTCGCTTTCGGCCGGCGACACGGTGCAACTCGAGTTCGAGCGGGACGGCGAGCGTTCGACCGTCTCCGTCGTCCTGGCCGATGCCGGGGCGAACACCCCGAGCACCACTGCGGAATCGGCACGGCCCGGATTCCTCGGTGTGGCCTCGGACTCCTACGCACGTGAGCGATTGGGAGTGGGGCCGGCCCTCGGTCATGTCGGTGGCGATCTTGCCGATGCGGTGTGGTCGACCTTCGAGGGAATCGCCACGGTTGCGAACCCGTTCAACCAGATCGAACAACTGACGAACGACGACGCCGATCCGGCCAAACGCCCGACCACGGTCGTCGGCATCACGATGGTCGCCGGTGAAGTCGGACGTGATTACGGGTTCTTCGGAGTCATGGAAGTTCTCGCCTCGATCAACGTGTTCGTGGGCGTGTTCAATCTCTTCCCGATGCTCCCCTTCGACGGTGGCCACGCGGCGATCGCCACCTACGAACGCATCCGCTCGCGGCGGGGTCGCCCCTATCGGGCCAACGTGGAAAAACTGTGGCCACTCACCGTGGCCGTGGTGACGCTGCTTCTCTTCCTGACCATGACCGGCCTGTATCTCGACATCACGCGTCCGTTCTGACTCGTGCGGTCCGAGAGTGACCTCCAGCCACCGGGGACGACGGTGCATCGGCCGATCGTCTCTGCGAGGATGAAGCCGTGACCTCCCCCGAGAAGTCCCCGTTCGCCCGCCGCATGACCAATCGGATCATGGTCGGCAAGGTGCCCGTTGGTGGGGATTCGCCGATCACGGTGCAATCGATGACCGTGACCAAGACCGCTGACGTGGAGGGAACTCTTCAGCAGATCTACGCGCTGGCCGCCGCCGGATGCGACATCGTTCGGTGCACCTGCAACGAGATCGAGGCGGCCGAAGGACTCGCCCAGATCGTGCCGCGGTCGCCCATTCCGATCATCGCCGACATCCATCACCAGTACAAGATGGCGCTGGCCGCCATGGAGGCCGGCGTGCACGGCCTGCGTCTGAACCCGGGCAACATTCGCAAACCCGAGCACATCAAGATCGTCGCTTCCGAAGCGCGCGACCGTGGTCTGCCCATCCGCATCGGTGTCAACGGCGGTTCACTCGATCCTGAGCTCTACGACAAGTACGGCGGCAAGGTCACACCCGAGGCGATGGTCGAGTCGGCGCAACGCGAGATGGCGTACTTCGACGAAGTCGGCTTCGAACAGATCAAGATCTCGGTCAAGGCTTCGAGTGTCCCGCTCATGGTCGAGGCCTACCGGCAGTTGAGCGAAGTCACGCGTCATCCGCTGCATCTCGGCGTCACGGAAGCCGGCCCGCCGCCGGCCGGACTCGTGAAAGCCACCGCCGGAATCGCGACGTTGTTGATGGAGGGCATCGGCGACACGATTCGCTACAGCCTCACCGCCGATCCGGTCGAAGAAGCTCGGGCCGGTCGGCAGCTGTTGGAGGCGCTCGGACTACGTGAGCGCAAGAACGTCGATCTCATCGCGTGTCCGAGTTGTGGTCGGGCCGAGATCGACGTGATCGACGTGGCCAAGCGCGCCATGGACGCCTTCGGTGAACGACAACTGCCACTTCAGGTGGCGGTCATGGGTTGTGTCGTGAACGGGCCGGGTGAGGCGCGGGAGGCCGATCTCGGAATCGCGGCCGGCAACAAGCGCGGCCATCTCTTCGTCAAGGGTCGCAACGTTGCCGTGGTCCCCGAGAGCGAGATGGTCGAGGCGCTCGTCGAATGGGCCGAGTTCATCCACGAACACGGTGCCGAAGCGGCCATCGCGCGCGCCGACACCGCTCGGGCCGAACGGGAAGCGGCCAAGGATCGGTCGCAACTTCTCGACGAGAAGGGCGATGATGCCAACCATGCCCAGGAGAAGATCGTCGAGATCCGTCGTACGACCCAGGGCTGAATCAGCTCGTGTAGTCGCCGGGCAGGTCGTCGAACGAGATCCAGTTGAAGAACTGGAAGGTGATGCCGACGTCCCGGATGAAGGTTTCGAGATCGGGCTGTCCGGGGCCGTTGAAGTTCGCCTCGATGTGTCCGAGCAGATCGATGTCGGAGGTGATGCCCATGGCGGTGCGTAGTCGCGGGATGTCGGAGGCCTTCACGGTGTGGTGCCACTCGTAGCCGGACGAGCCCAATGCCTTGCTGACCGCCGGACCCGAGTCGTATCCCTCGATGTCGAGACCTCCATCGATCGTGATGCGGACCCCGAGAAATCGGGACCCTGATGGATCAGAGGTGCTTCTGAGGGTGACGGTTCTCGGTGCGGACATCGGGCTCCTTGGTTCTCGTCGACACGCTTCGTGTCGTCACCAAGAGAACGGAGCATCGGCCGTCGATTGTGCGTGACGTCAGGGTTCGGTCACGCGAAACAGAGTGGCCTCTCCCGTGAGTTCGAGCTCTTCGCCAGGTTGCAGGAAGGCGACTTCGCCCTGCTTCAGACGATTGGTGTCACCGATTCCGCACAGCGTGAGTTCGCGGGTTCGGGCGCGGATGATCTCGGTGCCTTCGATCTTGTGGACCCACAGGGTGAACGGTGCATCGGGAGTCGGAAAACGCCACAGGCGTCCAGCCGACGTGCGGGCCACGGGTTGCGCCTTCACGATCGGATCGGCGAGAGGCGAGGGATCGACGGTGGCCAACAACTCGTTCACGTCGATGTGTTTGTTGGTGAGTCCACAGCGAACGACGTTGTCGCTCGAACCCATGACCTCCACTCCCATGCCCGACAGATACGCGTGCAGATTGCCGGGGCCGAGATACAAGGCCTGGCCGGGTTCCAGAACCACGTGATTCATGAGGAGGGTCACGGCCACCGATGGATCGTCGGGGTACATGCGGGCGAGTTTGACGGCCCAACGAGCACCGACCGAGTCGTGTTCGGCGCAGGCAGCCACGATGTCGTGTAGCAGTGGGCGGAACTCTTCGCCACTCGCGAAGATGTAGCGAATGGTGTGGGCGAGATCGAAGTCCGCGAGCATGCGGGCGATCACCGATGCACCGCCACCGATCTCGTGCAACATGTCGACGGTGATGGTCGGATCGCGGAATCCGCACAGTGCCTCGAAGCGACCGAGCGCACAGATGAGTTCGGGCTTGGCGAACGGATCGCGGTAAATACGACGTGAGTTGCTCACCGGGATTCCGAGTCGGTTCTCGCGGGCGTAACCGGCGTGGGCTTGTTCGGCCGACGGATGCGATTGCAGTGAGAGCGGTTCGGCGGCGGCGAGGAACTTCACGAGGAAGGGGAGTTCACCCGACACTGCGACGAGCGGCGTGGACAGACCCGCGGTTTCGTCGGCCGCCGCCGGTGGTCGGGTGGTTCCGTCGGTCAGCTCGGCCGAGTTCTCGACGTCGAACACTTTGGCCGGACCGCCGAGGTGGGTGCCGAACCACAGTTCGGCCCATGGCCGGCCATCGGGCTCGAGTCCGAGCAGCCGAGGAATCGCCGTGGGGTGACCCCACGAATAGTGCTGCACGACTCCGCGCACGAGTCGCATGTCAGCCCCTGACGATGCCGACCAGCGCGCCGAGGGCGTCGGCCGACGCGATGTCGGTGCGCTCACCCGATCGACGATCTCGAACTTCGACCTTGCCCTCGGCCAGACCCTTGCCGACCACGACGATGGTCGGCAGACCGAGAAGTTCGGCGTCCTTGAACTTCACGCCGGGTGAAACGTTGGTGCGGTCGTCGAGAAGCACCCGCACGCCGGCGCGGTCGAGTTCTTCGGCGAGATTCTCGGCGAAGGCGCCGATCTCGTCGCCACCCTTGCCGGCGATCACGAGATGGATGTCGGCCGGTGCGATTTCGCGGGGCCAGCAGAGGCCGAGTTCGTCGGCGGTCGCTTCGGCGATGGCGGCGACCGCTCGCGAGACTCCGATGCCGTACGAACCCATGGTGACCACGACCTGCTTGCCGTTCTGGTCGAGCACCGTCAGGTCGAGGGCCTCGGCGTACTTGCGGCCGAGTTGGAAGATGTGCCCGATCTCGATGCCGCGGGCGATCTCGAGAGAACCCGGGCAATTGGGGCACTCGTCGCCGGCGCGGACTTCGGCGGCCTCGATCATGCCGTCGGCGGTGAAGTCGCGACCGGCGACGAGGTTGACCACGTGGCGACCCTTCTCGTTCGCACCGGTGACCCAACGTGTTCCGGCCACCACTCGCGGATCGACGAGATAACGAACGCCTCGCGTGGCGCCGAGAGCCTCCGGTCCGATGTAGCCCTTCACGAGTTGTGGATGGCGCGCGAAGTCCTCGTCGGTGAACGCCTCGGGTTCGGCCGGCGACACCTGCGCCTCCACGCGCTTCATGTCGACTTCACGATCTCCGGGTACGCCGATGGCGAGCGGTTCGCGTGTTCCGTCCGGATGGCGCAACATCACGAGCACGTTCTTCAACGTGTCGGCGGCGGTCCATGCGCGATCGGCGCGGGCGAGATCGGCGCGCGAGTTGAGGAGATCGACGAGCGTTGCGATGGTCGGTGTGTCGGGTGTGTCGCACACGAGAGCCGCGGGAGTCGACGTCGCATCGAGAACGTCGGGCACGCGCACACTCACGGCCTCGGTGTTGGCCGCGTAGCCACACGCAGTGCAACGTACGAAGGTGTCCTCGCCGACTTCGAGTGGAGCCAGGAACTCTTCGCTCTTCGAACCACCCATGGCCCCCGACATCGCGGAGACGATCACGTAGGGAAGTCCGAGACGATCGAAAGTCCGGATGTAGGCCTGACGATGGGCCTCGTACGACTCGGCGAGACCGGCCTCGTCGATGTCGAACGAGTACGAGTCCTTCATCACGAACTCACGACCACGCAAGAGGCCGGCTCGGGGACGGGCTTCGTCGCGGTACTTCGTCTGGATCTGGTAGATCACCAGTGGGA
>SYCI01000090.1 GCA_005787035.1 Actinomycetota bacterium
AGGTGAAGAGCGAACGCATGACGTCTTCGGTCGACATCTCGGGAGTCCAACCCAGCAGGTGCTCGCACGACGTGCTGATGGCCGAGCGACCCCGATGCAGGAGCTCCATGACGTGTTCGGGCACCGGTGCACCCATGAGGTGCGTGACCCGGCGGGTGATGGTCCATTCCGGACCGACCAGTGGAAGCGGCAGACGACGTCCGTGACGTACGGCCGAGAATCCACTCACTGCTCCTTCGCCCAGGATGTTGATGGGAGTTCCGGGTTGGTGGCGTGCAGCCAGCACGAATGCCCTTGCCGCATCGGATTCGTGAAGGAGATTGAAGGTGGGCGAGCGCAGGGCATTGAAGGGAACGACCGGAAGACGCAAGAGTCGACCGAGCGGACTCGGCACGTGCGGCCCCACGACGGGCGCGAGTCGGAGCGACGTGATGCGCGTGGTCGTGCCATTGAAGGCTCGGTCGGCTGCGTGCTCGAGGTACATGAGCATGCGTCCGTACTGCGACGTCGGCCGGGTGGTTGCAGTTTCGTCGGGTACGTCCTTGCGACCACCGCCGCGCCCGTAGACCTCGAGGCCCGAGCGCAGGATCACGTGTTGCAGAGCGGGTGCTCGGCGGGCGGCAACAAACACCGATTCGGCCGACTGTTGAGTGAGAAGTTCGGCGGTCTTCGGGTTGACGCGTGCGTCGGGCTCCCACACACCGAGATGAACGATGAGATGCGGGTTGAGTTCCTTCACGATGCCGGTCGTCCGAACGGCGTCACCGGGTTCGATCAGATGGAAGTCGGCCCGATCGAGGCGGCGTCGGGGTGGGTCGACATCGAGGCCGACGATGGCCGAAACCCACGGTTCGTGTTCGAGTTCACTCGCCACGAGAGAGCCGAGCTGGCTTCCCATACCGGTGACCATGACGCGTATACCCGCGTTGGTGGCCATGAGGTCAACCTACTCCTGCCGCTGGGGAATGGGCAGGATCCCGCAGGTCAGCGGAGTTCGTGCGCGCGCAAGATGAGCGAACGAGCCGGCGAATCGAGTTGATGGCCGGCGAGTTTCTCGGCGACCATGATCGCCTCAGTGGGCTCCTCCACGAGCCCCGACCAACGGATGAATGCGCCCATCGCACCCATGATGCGATCGCCCACTTCGTCGCCGTGAACGATGACCTTGGTGTTCTTGGCAAGGAGACCCTTCAGATCCTTGAAGAGACCACGCGCCCAGTCGTCGATCTGATCCTGTGAATAAGGGTGATGGAGGTAGTTCACGCCAAGTTCGTCGTAGTTGTGCAGGTTGTGCGGGGCCGAGATGATCGACACCAAGCAACCGAAACCGTTCTCGCGCACCCAGATGATCTCTTCTTGGCGGCGGACCCGCCGGTGGTTGTCGCCGTAGCCCCCCGGACGCTCGCAGACGGCGAGACGATCCTTCAGGATCCATGTGAAGTGGCGGGGCGTGATGCCCAAGGCCCATTTCCCACGAAGTTTCGGCGGCACGGCGACCGAATCTAGTCGTGATCGGAGGGGTCGTTTCGAGAAAGCCGCTGATTCTTCCGGCTGACGCGCCCACCCCCGGGGAGTTCACAGGCGACCGCGTCTCCGCGCGCCACGCTGAGAACCCTTTCCACGGTGGCGGCATCGGGCGGATGTGCAGTGGTCAGCCAACGACGGATCGCCCGCCGGGCCAATGGTGTCGGTGCTGCTGCCACCGCGCGGGCATCGGTCGGGTCGATGGCCTCGGCGAGTGAGTCGAGTAGGTCGGCGTCATCGCCGAGAAGGGTCGCTTCGCGATGCAAGATCGCCACGAGATCGCGACCGGCTGTCTCTTCGAGCATCGGAAGAACCCGATGTCGGATGCGGTTGCGCAGCAGTGATTCGTCGGCGTTGGACGGATCGATGAATGCCGTCCAGCCCAGGAGTTCGCACATGGCTTCGGTATCGCGTCGCCGCAACGCCATGAGCGGGTGACGCACCTGTCCGGATGGTCCACCGACCGATCGCATGGCGGCCAATCCGTTGAGACCGGCCCCGCGCAGAAGATTGATGATCATCGTCTCGGCCTGATCGTCGGCGGTGTGACCGGTCATTACGTCGTCGGGGAGAGCGGCGTAACGCGCGGCGCGAGCGCGCGCCTCGAGGTTGGGACCGCTCCCCACCTGCACGGTGACGGACCGAAAGGTCGCGCCCACTTCTTCGGCGCACCGGCGAACGAGATCGGATTCGTTCGCCGATCCGGTGCGGAGCTGATGGTCCACATGGATTGCCGTCACGCGTAGGTCCGCGGCCCGAGTGAGGGCGAGAAGAGCCAGTGAGTCAGCGCCGCCCGACACCGCGCACGACACACTCGATCCAGCAGGGGGAAACTCGCACCGAGGAAGTAGCTCGGCGACGACGTTGGAATTGCGCCACTCCATCGGTGAGGCGCAATCGACGATGGTCAGCCCTCGGAGTGACCGCGCTGCTGGCGCTTACCGGGGAAGCGAGTGGCACTGACCTGCTTCACGTACCCGGCTCCCATGGCCACGACCGTCGCGACGCCGACGAACGAGAGAACGACGCCGATCCACCAGTGCCAAACGTTTGCTGCGAGCATGCCTGAAGCGTACTCACCGGCGCTCGCCCTTGCCCACTTCCACCCCCATCGGGTTGGGTTCTAGTGGTCGCGACGGTTGATCTTGGCCACGGCATCGTCGAGCGCATCGACGAACCGCTCGAGGTACGCGGCCAGTTGCTCGCGCTCGGCGGGTTCGTAGGCCGACATGATCGAGCGCATCACCGTTTGGCGTCGCATGTGTGCTTCCGAATGGCGATGTCGACCATGGTCGGTGGCCGACACCATCACCACCCGGCGGTCGCTGGGGTTCACGCACCGCGCAGC
>SYCI01000091.1 GCA_005787035.1 Actinomycetota bacterium
ACGTTCATCGGGTTCCACTTGGGTGCATTGTTGGCGCACCACACCACCATGTCGACGATCAGGCGACGCGATGGAACCGGCGGGAAGATGTAGGTGCCACGCGAGAGGTACTCCTTGACGATGTCGTTCTGTGTGGTTCCTCGCAGTGCTGATCGCGCGACACCCTGTTCTTCGGCGTTGGCGACGTACAGCGCTAGCAACCAGGCAGCGGTCGCGTTGATCGTCATCGACGTGTTCATCTGTCCGGGCGGGATGCCGTCGAGAAGTGTGCGCATGTGACCAAGATGGGAAACGGGTACTCCGACCTTGCCGACCTCACCGGCGGCCATGGGGGAGTCGGGGTCGTATCCGGTCTGGGTGGGCAGGTCGAAGGCGATCGAAAGTCCGGTCTGACCCTTGGCGAGGTTCGTTCGGTAGAGCTCATTCGAAGCCTTGGCCGTCGAGTGACCCGAATACGTGCGCATGAGCCAAGGTTCGTCGCGGCGTCTGGACACGGTCTCGTCAGCCATGGCTCTCAGTCTGTCGTCGTCGGTGGTGGTTTTGCGCCTCGGAGAGTCGGCGGAGGTACTCGTCGCGTGTGGTCTCGATGGCGCCGAGTGACACCAGATGGGGGGTGAGCCACTGCACATCGAAGAGAATGACGCCACTCGCCTTCAACAATTCGATCAGTCCGACGAGAGCGACTTTGGAAGCGTCGGTCGCGGTATGGAACATGCTCTCCCCGGCGAAGAATCTCTCGATACGCACTCCGTACACACCCCCCACGAGTTCCTCACCGCGCCAGACCTCGACGCTGTGGGCCCAGCCGAGATCGTGTAAGCGCGTGTACGCCGCGACGAATGCCGGATCGATCCATCCGTGATCGCGGCGGGGATCACCGCATGCCTCCATGACCCTCGTGAAACATGTGTCGAGGGTGACTCGGAATCGTCGGCAACTCTTCCGGAGCGAACGCGACACGTGGAAGGTGTCGATCGGGATGATGCCACGCTCCTCGGGGCAGAACCAGCCGAGTCGCCGCCTTTCGATCGGCATCGGAAAGAGCCCCAACGAATAGGCGTCGATCAGAGTGGCTGGTTCGAGATCGGCACCGACGGCGACGAGGTCTCCGTTGTGCCGGCGCGATGCTTCCAGTTCCCAGGCGGAGATTCCGACGTCGACCGGTGGTCGTTCGAAGCGATCGATGTCACCCGCAGACGGAAAGTCGATGAGGGGACTCACGACGATCACCGTACCGAGACCGGCGCTCGCCGAGTCGGTGGTGTCGCCGGATCAGTAGTCGTAGAAGCCCGACTTGGTCTTGCGTCCGAGTTTGCCGGCCGCCACCATGCGGCGAAGCGTGGGCATCGCTGCGTAGTTGGGGTCGCGGAACTCGGCGTAGAGCGCATCGAGAATGGCGAGCGAGGTGTCGAGTCCGACGAGATCGAGAAGTGCGAACGGACCCATCGGGAAGTTGCAGCCACCCTTCATGGCGGTGTCGATGTCGGCCATGTTGGCCGTGCCCTGCTCGAGCATCCGAATCGCGTTGTTGAGATAGGGGAAGAGAAGAGCGTTCACGATGAATCCGGCGCGGTCCTTCACCTGCACGGGCTGCTTACCGCAAGCAGTGGCGAATGCCGTCGCCGCCTCGATGGTCGAGTCGGCGGCACTGAGTGGACGCACGATTTCGACCAGGGGCATGGCGGTGGCCGGATTGAAGAAGTGGATTCCACACACGAGTTCGGGACGCTTGGTGACCATCGCCAACTCGATCACCGGAAGAGTCGAAGTGTTGGTCGCGATGATCGCGCCCTCCTTCACGACGCCGTCGAGTTCGGCGAAGAGCGCCTTCTTGGTTTCGAGATCCTCGACGACGCTCTCGATGACGAGATCGCAATCGGCCAGAGCGGAGAGATCGGACACTGCAGAGATGCGACCGATGATCGCCTTGGCCTCTTCTTCGGTAGCGCGACCCTTCTCGACCTGCTTGGCGAGTCCCTTCGACACGCTCGCCACCATGGCATCGGCGGTCGACTGAGACCGCGAGCGCACGACGACCGACAGTCCGGCTCGTGCCGCTACCTCGACCAGACCCGAGCCCATGATTCCCGAGCCGATGATTCCGACTTTGTTGATCGCCATGATGGTTTCCGTTTCCTGCTGGTGGACACGGGAACCCTAGTTACCGATCAGTAACCCGGGCAATGTGCGGGGACGATGGGACAACTACCGTCGGCGGGATGTCGTCGTCCGAGGTGCATCACCCCGATCGTTGGGTGCGGCTCCATGCGGTCCACAACTTCCGGGATCTGGGTGGTTATCCGACCCGGGACGGTCGACGTACACGTTGGCGTTCGGTGTACCGAGCCGATGGCCTGTATCGCCTGACCAAGAAGGACGTCGAGATCGTTCGGGATCTCGGGGTACGGACCGTCATCGACCTGCGTACGTCGAACGAGATCCAGGAGCGCGGTCGGTATCCGGTCGATCGCCACGACGTGCAGTTCCATCACCTGTCGGTGATCGATCAGACCTGGGACATGGCCGATGCCCGCGACTGGACCGGCGACCCGGCCGGATTCCTTCGTCTCAAGTACCACCTGATGCTGGCCGAGGGCGGCGAGCGACTCGCTCAGGCGCTCGAAGTGCTGAGTCGGGAAGAGTCGGGGGTGGCGGTCTTCCATTGCGCGGCCGGAAAGGACCGAACGGGTCTTCTCGCCGCACTTCTTCTGGCCGGACTCGGTGTGAACGACGACCTCATTGCCGCCGACTTCGGATTGAGTGAGGAAGCGGGTGTCCGAACTCGCGAATGGATCATGGAGCACGCTCCCGAGTTCGCCGCCGGTTACGACGAGATCCCGGCGGTCTTCCACGCAGCCGATCCGGCGTCGATGAGTGGGTTACTCATCGATCTCCGGGCCGACCACGGCACGATCCGTGACTATTGCGCGACCATCGGTGTGGGACCCGAGGTCTGGAAGCGACTCGAAGATCGTTTTCTCACCGTCTGACCACGTTCGTCCCACGACGACTTGTCGTACAGTCGAGTCATGTCCGGAACCGTGGTTCTCCAAGGTGGTGGCCCGTTCAAGTTGCACGACGAACTCGATCGTCGCCTGCTTGCTACGGTCGGAGCCGATCGCGTCACCGTTCTTCCCACGGCCGATGCCTTCGAGCGACCCGAGGTGCTGATCGCGGCCGCGATGTCGTGGGCCGAGCGCCTCGAGATCGATGTCGAAGTTCTGATGGTGATGAGCCGACCCGAGGCCATGGACGAAGGTGCGGCGGCCGTGGTGGCCGGCTCACGCGCGGTGTGGTTGGTCGGGGACAACCCGATCCATCTACGAAGTGTCGTCAAGGACACCCCGATCTGGGATGCCTTGAAGAACGTTCTCGACGCCGGAGGTGTGGTCGTCGGTGCCGG
This sequence comes from Actinomycetota bacterium, assembly GCA_005787035.1. Lineage (GTDB taxonomy): Bacteria > Actinomycetota > Acidimicrobiia > Acidimicrobiales > Ilumatobacteraceae > Casp-actino8. Next base: position 3,404 of record SYCI01000091.1, read on the forward strand.
CGCATCGGCATCGGCTCTGTGCGATCCGATGATCGATCCTCGTGGAGGTGCACTTGCCCTCGGGCTCGGACTCGTGACCGGCATGGCTCTGGTCACTCAATCGGAGCAGATCACACCGGAGCGTCACGCCCGGGCGAAGAAGTTGGCCAACGTTCCGCTGGTGTTTCTTCCGTCGTCTTCGGCCCTCCTGCACACATCGTCGGGTTGGGAGTCGATCGGGTCCAACGAGACCATCGGTTCGCTACCTGGCTGAGTGCGATGGCCGAACCCTTGCGTCTGGGTGTGATCGGCACCGGCATGATGGGTTGCGAGCACATTCGCAACGTCAATGCACTCGATGGCGCGGTGATCACGGCGATCAGCGATCCTCACCCCGGCTCCATCGGCTGGGCGCGTGACAACCTCGGAATCGATCATCCACCGGTTGCCGAATTCGCCGACCATCGGGAGTTGTTGCGATCGGGGGCGATCGACGCGGTGATCGTCGCGTCGCCCAACTACACGCACGTCGATGTACTCGCCGATGTCCTGGCCACCGATGTTCCCGTACTCGTGGAGAAGCCGATGTGCACGACGGTCGACGATTGTCGACGCGTCGTCGATCTGGCCGACGCCCGGTCCGCGATCACCTGGGTCGGCTTGGAGTATCGCTACATGGCCCCGGTCGCCGGGTTGCTCGACACGGTTCACTCGGGAGCTCTCGGCGATCTGAAGATGGTCTCGATTCGCGAGCATCGGTTCCCGTTTCTCGTGAAGGTCGACAACTGGAACCGCTTCTCGATCAACACCGGTGGGACGCTCGTCGAGAAGTGTTGCCACTTCTTCGACCTCATGAATCTGATCGTCGGTGCCCGACCGCAGCGGGTGATGGCCAGTGGCGGTCAGGATGTCAACCACCTGGACGAGGTGTACGACGGCCGGAGGTCCGACATTCTCGACAATGCGTTCGTGATCGTCGACTACGCGAACGGAGTTCGGGCGAGTCTCGACCTGTGCATGTTCGCCGAAGCCTCACGCCAGGAGCAGGAGATCCGGGTGGTCGGCGCGCGCGGCAAGGTGGAAGCCGACGTACCCGGTGACGGATCGGTGTATGTCGGTCGACGGTCCGATCGTTCGGTGACTGCGATACCGGTGCCCCTCGATCCGTCGGTCGCGCACGTGGGGTTCCATTTCGGCGCGAGCTTCATCGAGGTCGCGCGTTTCTGCGAGGCGGTTCGTCGCGGCTCGTCTCCCGACGTCGATGTTCGAGATGGCCTCTGGTCGGTCGTGGTGGGTGCGGCTGCTCATCGTTCGATCGACGAGCGGCGACCCGTGGAGATCGCCGAATTCGGACTCGACTGAGTCGTCAGGCCTCGGTGATCGTGATCGAGGTGATCTCGATCTTTTCCTTGGGCGGCACGCCGTTGTCGGCCGGATTGCCGAGCGAGTCGAGCACGGCAACCACATCGAGACCTTCGGTCACCTTGCCGAAGAGCGAGTACTTCGGGGGAAGTCCGGCGCCATCGGAACCGGTGATGACGAAGAACTGACTTCCGTTCGTGTTGGGTCCGGAGTTCGCCATGGCGATCGATCCGATCTCGTACTCACCATCCGAGGGGAGTTCGTCGGCGAACTCGTAACCGGGTCCACCCGAACCGGTCGCGGTGGGATCACCACACTGCACGACGAAGTTGGGGATTGCCCGGTGGCACTCGGTGCCGTCGAAGTACTTGAATCGGGCGAGGTTGACGAAACTGTTGACCGCACCGGGAGCCTTGGCCGGATCGAGTGTGATGGTGAACTCACCCTTGTTGGTGACCACGAGCGCGGTGTAGGTCTTGGCCGGATCGATGCAGAGTTGCGGCGCATCGGCGAATTCGCGGACCTGAGTGGCCGATCCGTCGGTGGGCGCACAATCGCCGGAGCCGTACTCGAACTCCGTCGGTGCGGGGGCGTCGGTCGACGGAGCTTCCGTGACCGGAACTGTGCTCGACTCGGCCGGCGCTTCGGTGGACGCCGCGAAATCGTCGGTCGATGTCGAGTCGTCCTTGGTGAGGAAGGCGATCAGGAAGAACAGCCCGATGAGCACCACGACGATGGCACCGATGGTGATACCGCGACGGGTGGACTTGCGGCGCTGTTCGGCGCGAGCCTGCATTTGGCGGCCCATCTCCCGGTTGGACTTCTTGCGCTGGCGTTTTTCGGTTCCCACGGAGAGGAGAGGCTAGTAGCCTGCGATTTCCGTGACACTCATCGTTCAGAAGTTCGGCGGCACGTCGGTAGCCGATCCCGAGCGCATTCGCGCCGTGGCCGAACACGTGGCGTTCACCAAGCGTCACGGGGCCGATGTCGTGGTGGTCGTCTCGGCGATGGGCAAGTCGACCGACAACCTGATCAAACTGGCCAATGAGGTCTCGTCCACGCAACCCGGCCGAGAGATGGACATGTTGCTGACCACGGGTGAGCGAATTTCGATGTCGCTCGTGAGCATGGCGTTGGCCGGTATCGGAGTGGACGCCGTGAGTTTCACGGGCAGTCAGGTCGGCATCATCACCGACACCGTGCACACGAAGGCCAAGATCCTCGAGGTCAAGGGTGATCGCATCCGTGAGGCGTTGGCCGCGGGCAAGGTGTGTGTCGTCGCCGGTTTCCAGGGAGTGAGCACCGATCGGGAGATCACGACCCTCGGTCGTGGCGGATCAGACACCACGGCGGTTGCGCTGGCCGCGGCCCTCGACGCCGACAGTTGCGAGATCTACACCGATGTCACCGGTGTCTTCTCGGCCGACCCGCGCATCGTTCCGCAGGCGCGCAAACTCGCGCACGTCAACTTCGACGAGATGCTCGAGATGGCCGGAGCGGGCAGCAAAGTCCTGGCTCTCCGCTCGGTCGAGTTCGCCCGCAATCACAACGTTCCCATTCAGGTCCGCTCGAGCTTCACGTGGGAGCCGGGTACCTGGGTCACGAGTCAGGAGCCTTCGATGGAAGATCCGATCATCTCTGGTGTGGTCACCGACGTCAGCGAAGCCAAGGTCACGGTGCGCAAGGTTCCCGATCGCCCTGGTATCTCGGCATCGTTGTTCGAGCCGCTCGCGCAGGCGAACGTGAACGTCGACATGATCGTTCAGAACACGTCCACCGATGGCACGACCGACATCAGTTTCACGGTTCCCAAGGCCGACATGAAGGTGGCCGAGTCGATCGTGGCCTCGGTGGCCGCGCAGATCGGTGCCAGTGGCATCGTTCACGACGACTCGATCGCCAAGATCTCACTCGTGGGCGCGGGTATGAAGACGAGCCCGGGTATCGCAGCCAAGATGTTCCGCACGTTGGCTGATTCGGGTGTGAACATCGAGATGATCTCGACCTCCACCATTCGTATCTCGGTGGTGGTGCCCGCATCCGACCTCGAGAAGGCGGCCCGTTCGTTGCATACCGCTTTCGGCCTCGACAGCGGTCAGGCGTACAGCGCGCCTCTGCCCGAGCGGAAGTGAAAACGACCGGTCCGTCGGGGCCGGTCCACAGTTAGCCTGCGGGGCATGCGTATCGGTGTCGTCGGTGCAACCGGACAGGTCGGAGCCGTCATGCGGACCCTCCTCGAGGAGCGCCGCTTTCCAGTCGATGAGATTCGATTCTTCGCTTCGGCGCGTTCGGCCGGTAGCACGTTGCCTTGGAAGGGCCAGCCCGTGATCGTGGAGGATGCGGCAACTGCCGATCCGCACGGACTCGACATCGCCTTGTTCTCGGCCGGAGCTTCGTCGTCGAAGGAACTCGCGCCGCGATTCGCCGCCGCTGGTGTGACCGTGATCGACAACTCGTCGGCGTGGCG
>SYCI01000092.1 GCA_005787035.1 Actinomycetota bacterium
GCGCTGGCCCGGAGAACCCTCGCTGTACTTGTTGGTCAGCACCGAGCCGACGGCGCGCATTACCGCAGGCGACGTGAAGTTCTCGGACGCGATCAGCTGCAGACCGGTGGTCTGACGGCGGTACTCGTCGGCGATGAGTTGCTCGACCTCACGGTCGGGATCGGTATCGGAGGGAAAGGGCATGGTTCTCCCGCGTTCAGAACTCGTCTTCGAGTTCGCTCAACTGTGCCACCCGCCGAGCGTGGCGACCCCCCTCGAAGGGCGTCGAGAGGAAGGTTGTGACGATTTCCTCAGCGAGGCCGATGCCCACCACGCGCGCGCCCATCGAGAGGACGTTGGCATCGTTGTGCGCCCGGGCCATGCGGGCGGTGTAGAGGCAGTTGCACAGCGCGGCCCGGACACCCCGGACCTTGTTGGCCGCCAGTTGCTCGCCCTGGCCGCTACCGCCGAGGACGATGCCGAAGTCGGCCTTACCGTCGCGCACCGTCCGACCCACACCGGCGCAGATGGGCGGGTAGTCGCAACTCTCGGTGGAGTACGTGCCCTGATCGTCGACCGTGTGTCCGAGGCCGGTGATGAAAGAGACGAGATGTTGCTTCAGATCGTACCCGGCGTGGTCGGATCCGATGGCGATGCGCAGCGAGGACGACATGCATTCATCCTAAATGCAGTGTCGGGCCGGGGTTCCGACGATTCCGGTCAATCGGCCATTCCGACCATTCGGGCTCGGGGCCCGACCGCGTAAGTTCTCTCCATGCCCCTCGACCCTCGTACGCCGGTGATCGTCGGTGTCGGCCAACGCAATCAACGCGTGGACGATCCGCTCCAGTCGCTCACTCCGGCCGACTTCATCGCCGAAGCCGTGCGGGATGCGGCCGCCGACGCCGGGCTGTCGTCGCTCACCGCCGTCGATTCGGTGCGGGTGGTTTCGTTTCTGAGCTGGCGCTACCGCGATCCGGCTCGGTTCATCGCGGCGAGTCTGGGTATCTCGCCACGGGAGAAGTGCATCACCACTAATGGCGGCAACAGCCCGCAGTCGCTCGTGAACACCACGGCGCTCGACATCATGGCCGGACGCAACGACGTGGTGGTGCTGTGCGGTGGCGAGACGTCGCGCACCCGCAAGCGCGCGCGGGCGGCCGGCATCGATCTGCCGTGGCCCGAAGTTCCCGAAGACGTGGCCCCCGATCGCGTGATCGGCGAGGAACTCGTGATGAATCACGAGATCGAGACGAGTCGCAAGATCTGGGCGCCGGTGCAGGTGTACCCGATGTTCGAAACGGCGATCCGCGCCAAGGCCGGTCGCACCCCCGAGGCGCACATGGAGCATCTCGGTCGGCTCTGGTCGAAGTTCTCCGAAGTGGCGGCGGCCAACCCCAACGCATGGTTGCGCAAGGCGCTCACACCCGAAGAGATCCGCACGGTCGGCCCGCGCAACCGCATGATCGGTCTGCCCTATCCGAAGCTCATGAACTCCAACAACGACGTCGATCAGTCGGCGTCGATCATCATGTGCTCGGTGGAGGCCGCCGAACGGCTCGGCATCGCGCGTGATCGTTGGGTGTTCCCGCTCGCCGGTTCCGATTGCCACGAGCACAAGTACGTGTCGGAGCGTTGGGAGTTCACCGAGACGCCGGCCATCGCGCTCGCTGGCAAGCGAGTGTTGGAGCTCGCCGGCACGTCGATTTCCGAGATCGACATCGTCGATCTGTATTCGTGCTTTCCGTCTGCGGTGCAGCTCGGTGCGGCCGCGCTCGGCTTGTCGCTCGATCGGCAACTCACACGCACGGGTGGACTTCCGTTCGCCGGTGGGCCGTGGAACAACTACGTGATGCACGCCATCGCCACGGTGGTGACCGAGCTGCGCGCGCGTCCGGGTGAGAAGGGTCTCATCTGGGGCAATGGCGGCTACGCCACCAAGCACGCGTTCGGCGTGTATTCCACCGAACCACCGAAGTCGGGATTCCGTCACGACTACCCGCAGGATCAGATCGATGCGTTGCCGCGTCGCACGCCGGTGGGTGTGGGTGACTCGGAAGGTCCGGGCACGATCGAGGCCTACACCGTGATGCACGACCGCGACGGCGCACCCGAGCGCGCGATCGCATCGGTGCGCCTGCCCGACGGTGGTCGGGCGTGGGGAACGAGCGAGGACGCTTCGGTAGGTACGGCGATGTGCGAAGGTGAATGGGTCGGTCGGGGCGTGCGCCTCGACCGTGAGGGCAACCTCCTGATCTAGACACTCGACCTCTTCACACCCGAACGGGGAGATTCACCGATGAGCAACAAGCCGACGATCATCCTCGACTGCGATCCCGGGCACGACGACGCGCTGGCCATCGTGGTGGCGGCGCGCTACGCGAACCTGCTCGGTATCACCACGGTGTCGGGCAACGCTCCCATCGAGTCGACCACGTACAACGCGCTCGTGATGAAGGATCTCCTCGGGCTCGACGTGCCGGTGCACAAAGGCGCCATCCGGCCGCTCGTGGCGCCTCCGCAGTACGCCACGTACGTGCACGGTGAGAGCGGGCTCGACGGTGCCGATCTTCCGGCGCCCACGAGCACGATCGACAGCGAAGACGCCGTGGGCTACATCATCGACACGGTCCGCGCCAACGAAGGTGTGTGGTTGGTGCCCACCGGGCCGCTCACCAACATCGGCTTGGCGTTGCGCCTCGCGCCCGACATCGGCAAGCGGATCGCGGGTATCTCGCTCATGGGTGGCGGGCTGTTCGGCAACCGCACCACGGCCGCCGAGTTCAACATCTGGGTCGATCCGGAGGCCGCCGACATCGTGTTCAACTACGGCGGTCCGCTGGTGATGGCCGGGTTGCACCTGACGCATCAGTTCCGTGCCACGCAGCCGCGCATCGATCGCGTGAAGGCGTTGCCCGGCCAACTCGCCAACGTGCTCGGCGATCTCATGCAGTTCTTCACCGACACGTACATGCGCCGGCATCACGGCATGGACGGTGGCGCGGTGCACGATCCGTGCTCGGTGCTCTGCCTCACGCATCCGGAACTCTTCGGCAAGACCGCCGCGCACGTGGTGGTGGAGCTGACCGGTGAACACACGCGCGGTATGACGTTGATCGATCAGCGCGATCTGAAGGAAGTGCGCGAGGCGAATTGCGACGTGCTCATGACGATCGATGCCGAACCGGCCTTCGACCTCATGATCGACGCCATAGCCCACTTCAGCCATTGAGGACATTCGTCTTGCCGTCCTGGGCGAGGCTGAGTACACTTTCTGACGAAGACCCCGGAACCGTCCCTGCTTCGGCACACGGCCGGGGTTTGGTATTTAGATGGGTCTCGTCTCGAGAAGCTTCTCGACTCTCGATCTGCCCCGTGTCCATGATTCGGCATCGGTGCAGACACTCTTGATGGTCATGTAAGCGTCGTTGAGATCCAATTCCAAACGCCTCATGAAGATCGGCTCGTGATGGGCCACTCGATTTCTCAAGTGATGCAATCGGCCGACACGTTGGAACAACTGCTCGGTATGTCGAAGAGGTGAGTTCGGAAAAGCGCGCCACAAACCAACCGCCCACAACGTCGTCTCGTAACGCTTTGCTAGCAGGAACCTCCAGAAACCAAACCCGAGTTCGGCTACCAATACTTCTGGTGTGACTTTCACGCCGCGCCTACCTAATCGAGCCTCGACCTTCGCGATATCCCGAAGTGCTGAGGCATCGAACATGCCGTGCAAGTTGTCGTACCAGTTGGATCCGTAACCACTCTCGATCGACCAGCGGGACATCGTCTGGTGAATCGAATTGCGAACGATCACTTCGACATCACTCAAGACCTCGAAGAACGCCCCCGAGACCGCTCCGTTCCATTCGTACAGCCGAATGCTCCGGTCCAGGTCGTTCCCACAAGCAATCAGATACGGAGCAAGCCGCTCGGGCGACAAGCGCTGGATGAGTACTTCGGATTCGATTCCAGAAAGTGGGGCAATCGACTCGGGGTATGGCAGTGGAGGGACTTGACCTAGTGTTTCCGCATGCGCGCTGCGGTCATGAAGAACTGGTCCCTGCGAGTGGACGACATCCCCGAGCCGGTGCCCGGCGGCGGCCAGGTTCTCGCCAAGGTGCTCGCCTGCGGTATCTGCGGAAGCGATCTTCACTTGTTGGTTCACGGCGAGGAGAGTCGTCGACTCAGCGCCGAACTCGCGGCCGACGCGCCGCCGGATGCCGCGCGTCCGGTGATGTTCGAACCCGACATCGACATGGTGATGGGTCACGAATACTGCTGCGAAGTTCTCGATGTTGGTCCCGGCGTTTCAAATCTGAAGCGGGGCGACATCATCGTCTCGTTCCCGATCACCTTCGACGAACAAGGCGTCCACGGTGTGGGCTTCTCCAACAAGTACCCCGGTGGATACAGCGAGCGCATCGTCGCCAACGAGATGATGTCGATCAAGGTGCCCAACGGCCTCTCGCACGAATTGGCAGCCATGACCGAGCCGCTCGCCGTGGGCGTGCACGCCGTGGCCAAGAGCAACATCAAGCAAGGTGATGCGGCTGTGATCATCGGACTCGGACCGGTGGGCCTCGCGTGCATCGCCGAGTTGAAGATGAAAGGAATCGGCCCGATCATCGGCGCCGATTTCTCACCCAAGCGTCGCGCCCTCGCCGTTCAGTTGGGTGCCGACGTGGTCGTGGATCCGCGCGAGATACCGGTGATCGAAGCGTGGCGCAAGGCCGACGGCAAGAAGCCGCTCGTGATCTTCGAGGCGGTGGGTGTGCCGGGCATGATCGAACAGGCGATGCGCATGTCGCCCAAGGACGCTCGCATTCTCGTGGTCGGCGCGTGCATGCAACACGACTCGTTCCACCCGATGCTCGGCATCTCCAAGGAACTCTCGTTGCAGTTCGCCCTCGGCTACACACCAGCCGAATTCGGTAGTGCGCTCACGGCCATCGCCGAAGGCAAAGTTGATCTCGCGCCGCTCATCACCGGACGAGTTTCGGTGGACGGAGTTCCGCAGGCGTTCAAAGATCTCGGCGATCCCGAAGCGCACGCCAAGATCCTCGTGACACCGAACTGAGCTCGCGGATTCCATGACGACCCCCACCGCCGATACCTACCCGCGCCAATACGCGCGCACGCAGCGGCTCTCACTCGGCGAACCCCGCAACATCGGCGTGTCGCCCGATGGTTCGCGCGTCGTGTTCCTGCGGAGCCGTGGTGGAAGCGACCCGGTCAATTGCCTCTGGGTGCTCGATGTCGAATCCGGCGAAGAACGACTCGTCGCTGATCCGAAAGTGCTCTTGTCGGCCGGTCTCGAATCCGCCGATGATCTCACCCCCGAAGAGAAGGCTCGTCGCGAACGACTTCGCGAAGGGGCCGGCGGAATCACGAGTTACGCAACGGACCGTGATGTGACCGTGTATTGCTGCACGTTGTCGGGGCGGCTCTTCGTGGGTGGACTCGTGTCGGCTACCGCGCGCGAACTCGTGGTGGATGGTCCAGTGTTCGACCCGCGACCCGACCCCACGGCGCGGCGCGTTGCGTACGTGAGCGGTAGTGCGTTGCGCGTGACCGACCTCGAAGGAAACTCACGCGAGATCGCCGGACCGTCGAAGTTCGGAGAACCCGACAACATCACGTGGGGATCGGCCGACTTCATCGCCGCCGAAGAGATGGGCCGCTATCGCGGCTTCTGGTGGAGCGGTGACGGTGAGCGCCTCGCGGTGTGTCGCGTGGACGACTCGCCGGTGCAGACCTGGTTCATCAGCGACCCAACGCATCCGGAGACTCCGCCGAGTGAAGTGAAGTATCCGGCGGCGGGCACCGAGAACGCGCGCGTGACACTTCATGTGATCTCACTGGCCGACGGCACGCGCACCGAAGTGATGTGGGATCGCAAGGCCCTCCCCTATCTCGCCGATGTCACCTGGGTCGGTCACGACGAGCTTCTGATCACCACCCAGTCGCGCGATCAGAAGACCCTCGTCGTCGCGCTCGTCAACGCCGTCACGGGTACGAGTGACGAGATCTGGACCGACACGAGCGATACATGGGTCGATCTCGTGCCAGGTTCACCCGATCGACTCCCCGATCGTCGACTCGTGGTGGTGGCCGATCGTGACGGCTGGAAGCGACTCCTCATCGGTGGTATCGCCGTGACCGACGTGGACCTCAATGTTCGTGGCATCGAGTCGTGTGGTGCGGCCGGAGTGGTGTTCACCGCTAACCCGTCGGACCGCCCTGAAGCCGCGACTGCCTGGCGGTGGACCGACGAACGCGGCGTGGAACCGCTCACTCCGCTCGACGGCGTGCACGGCATCGTGGTGGGTGGCCCGACGAGTGTGGTGCGCCGCGCGTCGACCTCGCTCGTGCGGGCGACCACGACCGTGCATCGGGGCGATGCGACCATCGCCCTCACGAGCCACGCCGAGACTCCACTCGTGTCGCCGCGCGTCACCTTCGCGCGTCGCAGCGGACGACGTATTCCCACTGCGCTCCTCCTGCCGACCAACCACACACCGGGCACGAAGCTGCCGGTACTCATGGATCCGTACGGCGGTCCGCACGCGCAACGCGTCGTCGACTCGTACGCTGCGCACTGCACGTCGCAGTGGTTCGCCGATCAAGGGTTCGCAGTGCTCGTGGTGGATGGTCGGGGCACACCGGGCCTGGGCACCGAGTGGGAGCGATCGGTGCACCTCGATCTCGCCACGCATGTGTTGCAGGACCAAGTGGATGCCTTGCACGCGGCCGCGGCCGACAATGCGGATCTCGATCTCACGCGGGTGGGTATTCGGGGCTGGAGTTTCGGTGGCTACTTGGCTGCGCTCGCCGTGTTGCGCCGACCCGATGTGTTCCACGCGGCGGTGGCCGGCGCGCCCGTGACCGAATGGCGGTTGTACGACACGCACTACACCGAGCGGTATTTGGGTAACCCATCGGTCGATCCGGCACCATACGACTCGACGTCGTTACTTCGTGATGCCGACAAGTTGTCGAGGCCCCTGCTTCTGGTGCACGGTCTCACCGACGACAACGTGGTGGCTGCGCACTCGCTGCAACTTTCATCGGCCTTGCTCTCCGCCGGTCGTCCGCACGAGGTGTTGCCGCTGAGCGGCGTGACCCACATGACGCCGCAACCCGTGGTGGCCGAGAATTTGTTGTTGCACCAGCTCGACTTCCTCCGCCGCTCCCTCTGACGCGTCCCGTCTTGGTGTTTTGGTGATGATTTTTCACCGTATGGGTCAATTTGTGACACCAGATTCCGGTGACGAGTCGTTGATCCGTGGAATCTGGTGTGGGTTCTTCACCTATGCGGTGAAAAATCATCACCAGAACCACGGTGGGCGGTGAGGAAGCGGTCGCGACCGGCGAGGTCGGGGTGCACCTTCACATCGACGAAGCCGGCCTTCTCGGCCAACTCTTTCACCGCCGCACCTTGGCGATGACCGAACTCGATCACCAGCCACCCATTCGGCTTCAGCCACTCACGCGCGCCGGCCACGATCAGTCGGATGTCGTCGAGCCCATCGGTGCCGGCGAAGAGAGCTTCGCGTGGCTCCCACTCGCGCACCGACGCCTCCACTTCGGGATCGTCGACCGCGATGTACGGAGGGTTGGCCACGATCACGTCGAAGCGCCCGCGAAATTCAACCGGTAAAGCATCGAACCACGAGCCTTGAGCGAACCGAACATTGGCCGCGGCGCGTCCGAGGCCGGCGGCATTGGCCCGCGCCACGTCGAGTGCATCGGTTGATGCATCGGTGAGCCATGCCTCAGTGCCGTCAATCGAGAGCTCAGCGGCCAGAGACAAACCAATCGCCCCCGAGCCGGTACCCAGATCGGCCACCAAACGAGGCGTGAATCCGCGCGCGAGTTCGATCGCTCGCTCGGCCACGAGTTCGGTCTCGGGCCGCGGGATCAACACCCGACGATCGATCATGAGTTCGAGTCGACGGAACGACCAACGACCCATCACATGTGCGAGCGGCTCACCACCGCGGTAGCGAGCCACCATCGCGTCGAGATGCGCAACCATCCGAACGGTCGCTCTCTCGTCGAGTGCAGCCAAGAACTCGTCGCCGTCGAGTCCGCTCGCCGTTTCGCACAACCAGCGCGCCTCCGGCCGTGAGCCCAATACCTCCGCGGTACTCGCCCACAGTTCGCGCCACGTCAGTTCGTCGGCCACGATCGGGCTCAATCGACTCCGCCGGCGAGTTGCCGCGTGCGCTCGTCGTTGGCGAGTGCATCGATCACCGCGTCGAGATCGCCGGCCAACACATCGGACAAGCTGTAGATCGTGAAACCGATGCGGTGATCGGTGCGCCGATTCTCCTTGAAGTTGTAGGTGCGGATCTTCTCGCTGCGCCCACCGCCACCCACCTGCGAGCGTCGTTCGGCCGACATCTTGGCGTCCTGCTCCTCTTGCGCGGCCTGCATGAGACGCGAGCGCAGAACCGTCATCGCCCGGGCTCGGTTCTGGATTTGGCTGCGTTCGTCCTGCATCGACACGACGATGCCGGTGGGGATGTGCGTGATCCGCACCGCCGAGTCGGTGGTGTTCACGCTCTGGCCACCGGCACCGCTCGAACGGAACACATCGACTTGCAGATCCTTGTCGTCGATGTGCACGTCGACTTCTTCGGCTTCGGGCAGCACCATCACGGTGGCCGACGAAGTGTGGATCCGCCCCGAACTCTCGGTGACCGGCACACGTTGCACTCGATGCGGTCCGCCTTCGTACTTGAGACGCGACCAGGCGTCGTCACCGCGGATCACGAAGGTCGCCTGATTCACGCCGCCCAGATCGCTCGGGTCGATGGAGAGTGTCTCCACCTTCCAGCCCCGGCGCGACGCGTAACCCACGTACATGTCGTAGAGATCTCGCGCGAAGAGATTGGCCTCTTCCCCACCTTCGGCGCCGCGGATCTCGAGGATCACCGGGCGTCCATCGTTGGGATCCTTGGGCAACAGAAGCGTGCGGAGTTCGTCTTCCAGACGATCGGCGTCCTTCACTGCGTCGTCGCGCTCGGATTTGAGGTGCTCGCGCTCGGCGGCATCGTCGGTGATCTCGAGCAGATCGGTGGCAGCGGCGGCATCGCTTCGTCGCGCCTCGATGTTGCGAATGCACTCCACCACCGGCTGGAGTTCCTTGTAACGGCGCGACACGTCGCGCAGACGCTTCTGATCGCTCACCACATCGGGGTCGCTCAACAACGCCTCCATCGAGGCGTGCTCGTCGAGCAGGGACTTCCAGCGATCCGACATGACGGATTCAGGTTACGGAAGGCGCAGGCCGAGCACGCGAGCAGGGTGCTTCAGAGCGGCCGCGTTCTTGAGCGTGACCGGCGATGCGTCGCGCTCGGGAACCACGATCAGCAACTCGGTGTCGGGTTGGGCGAGAGCGGCACGCGCGTCGGCGGCAAAGGGCACCACATCGAGATCGATACCCACCGAGAACACCGCCACCACCGGACGACCATCGGCGAGATGACCGGTGGCCACGCACGGCACCGGATCCTTGAGGTTCTCGCGCGGGACGGGCGGCGACGCCTCCGCGAGTGTGGAAGCACCCACGAGTGCTGGCTCACGAACCACTCGATCGCGCAGCGCGCGTTCGGTGGCCAGACGATTGAGCGGGTGCGGATCGGCCCCCGGTGAACGATGGGCTTCGACGATGCGCACGATGCGCGTGAGTGAATCGGCCGTGGGTGTATCGCCGTGGATCAAACCGAAGGCCTCACGATCGTGCGCACCCACTCCTACCTCGAGTCGATGCACACCGGTGTGCTCGTCGGTGACCGCCCGACACACCTCGAGCCCGCGTACCTCACCGGCCAACACACCGTGTTCGATGTTGACCTGCGCGCCGGACTCGACGATGAGCGCTCGGAACTGCTCATGCGCGTCGGGCACCACGCGGGGCGCCGGATGAGGCTCGGGCACACCACCCAGAAGTTGACGATCGTCGCGATGCCACACTGATATCGGCAAGGCGAATTCTTCGGCGCGTCGGTCCAACACACCCGTGGCCGCCGAGGCGATCACGTGGAGACGCTCGGCTCCGTGTCGACCAGCCCACGCGAGCGCCACCCCGAGTCCGCGACCCGGTTGTTCGTCGACCAACACGAAGGCCTGATTGTCGGCGACTCCGGCTGCACCCTTGGCCAAGCCGGTGGCGGCCACGAATGATTCGACGGCGAAATGATCGCGAACGAGAGCCTGCAGCGTGAGCGCAAGGAGCCGAGCCCGGCGTTCGGGGTCTTCGGTCAGCGCAGTCATTGCCAACCTCCCGGGAATCTGGTGCGGATTCTCAACCTATGCGGTGAATTTTCCTCACCAGAACAACGGTGGAGGGGACTATTTCTTGGCGGACTTCTTGGCGGTGCGGTCGCCGTAGCGCTTGTTGAAGCGCTCGACGCGTCCACCGGTGTCGACCAGCTTCTGCTTGCCGGTGAAGTACGGGTGGCACTCGTTGCAGAGTTCGACGCTCAGCGTTCCGGTGATCGTGGAACGGGTCTCGAAGGTGTTGCCGCACGAGCAACGCACGGTCACCGATTCGTAAGTGGGGTGAATGTCAGCCTTCATGTCTTCGTCCTCTGTCGGGCCCGTTTCACGGACCGGGAAATCCTAGCGGTGGTCGGTTCCGCCCCAACCTGGCCGGTCGGGGCGGCCGGCCTCACATCATCGGGGTCTTGGCGATTTCGGCCAGGAACTCGTCGTTGTTCTTGAACTGCTTCAGGCGGTCCATCAGGAGTTCGAGGCCCGGAGCCGGGTTGCCGTCGGCGGCCAGACCCGAGAGGACTCGACGCAGACGCCACACCATCTGGAGCTGCTTGCGGTCGAACAGGAGCTCCTCGTGACGGGTGCTCGAGGCGTCCACATCGATGGCCGGGTAGATCCGCTTCTCGGCCAGACGACGGTCGAGACGCAACTCCATGTTGCCGGTTCCCTTGAA
>SYCI01000093.1 GCA_005787035.1 Actinomycetota bacterium
ATCTGCTGATCGTTCATCGGTCCGCCACCCTTGACTCCCCAAGGAGACATGGGAGAGAACGGACGGCCGTACTCGAGGATGAAACGAACTTCGTCTTCACTGAATCGGTAGAAAACCGTGTTGAGCGCCGGGGCCTTCCACGTGACGGCCTTGACTTCACCGGTCTTGCTATCGGTCACCGTGTAGGCGGCCGCGCCGCCCGTGGCCTTCATGCCGCCATGGCATCCGGCACAGTTGAAACCACCGTTCGCAGTGACGTCGAACAACTGTGAGCCCCAACTTGCGAAGCGATTCTGGAATCCCTCTTCGGCATCGGCCTGGCGGCCCGGCTCGAAGAGCCAGTACACCGGAAGCCCGATGGTGACGGTGGCCAACAAGATGACACCGAGGAACTGAACACGCTCGAGACGCTTTCCTTCCAGAACCTCGTCCTCGTAGTACGGCTTGCGGTTGGCAGCGAGTTCGATCTCCGAGCCGATCTCGGCTCGACCGGCCGACCAGTTGAAGACTGCGTACACGAACCAGCCGACGACAACGGCGATCGCAATGAGGATTGCAATGGTGGTGGTTGCTAGGGCGGCCATGATCAGTGTGCTCCTCCACCGGTGATGCAGTGCGGACCTTCGGCTTCCTGACCAGTGGTGTTGATTCCGATCGCCGGTCCGTTGAATACGGCTCCGGTATCGACGATCACGTTGCCGTTACTCACCGACAAACCGAAACGGTCCATACCACGCGGAGCCGGGCCGGCCTTCTTCTCACCCACACGGTTGTACTGCGAACCGTGGCAGGGACATTCGAACCACTGCGAGCTCTTGCACTCAGGAACACGACATCCGAGGTGCGGGCACTTCTGATAGAGCGCCACGAGGCCGGCTTCCATTCCGGCGAGCACCGATGGCTGACCACCGTACGACGTGCGCGCCTTGGGGAGAGCTTCGGCCGGATATGCGGTGAGCCAAGTGCGGGCCTCGGGCTTGTAGACGAAACCCTTCTCGCTACGAATCTGAACGAGCAGATCGTCGAGGCGGCCGACGTTCACCTTGGAGCCGAATCCACCGCCGGCTCGCGGCCACAGGAATGCCACCACGGCCACGCCGAAGGCGCCGATGCTCGCACTCATCATGGTGACGGCAGCACGGTTGAAGAACTGACGACGCGACACGCCGATGGCTTCCTCATCAGGTGCGACCCACGGAGAAGGAACGGTTTCCGGTGCCTTCTCGAGTGCGGTGGAGCGAGCGGCCATCTCGGCCTTCTCGAACACTGCGCCGGACGGCGACGCGCTCTTGGCGGTGCTCTTGTCGCGCTTGATGGTCTCGCGCGAGAGAGCACCGGCGCCGCGTACGTCGGTGCGACGCGCGGACGTCACGAGAACGACCGCCGCCAGAAGGACGATCGCTGCGATGACGATGGCGATTGTTGCTGTTGAACTCATGTGGTGGGGTACCTCACAACTCGAAGAAGAGGCCGTCGCGCCAAGGGAAGACGAAGTTGAATCCGGGGCCGCGGAAGAACGAACCGATCATCACGAGCACGGCCCAGAACATCAGGTGCACCGTCATCAACGACGTCGCGAACTTGCGATCCTCGGGCTTGTTCGACGGGTTCTTGTCGATGTACGGGGCGAGGATCAACGCGAAGAGGGCGATACCCGGAATCGTCACACCGGCCACCATCGGGTGGAACATCGTGAGGAGTTCCTGCAGACCGAGGAAGTACCACGGGGCCTTCGACGGGTTGGGGGTCTGGTTCGGGTTGGCGAGCTGCAACAGAGGTGCGTTCACGAAGATCGAGAAGAAGAAGAGGAACGCCGTGCAGCCGAGGGCGGCCACGAACTCGACCGCCAACAGGTGCGGCCACGTGTGGACCTTGTCGACCGGCGTGGCCTTGACGTCCTGGATCGATCCGGACTTAACGACGGTGAGCAGACGCTGCGTGTGACCGCCGGGTCCGGCACCGACCGGAACACCACCGGTAGCCGCACCTGCAGCGACGACAGCCGCGACCTTCTCGGCCACGGCGACCGCGCCGCCACCATCCGACTTCGACTTGGCCGCGCGACTGCGTTCGAGCAAATGCGCAGGGATACGCGGGTCTCCTGCCGGTTCGGCACCGGACGGCGCCGCATCGGAGGACGATGCCGCCTTCTCACGAGCCGCTTGGGCTCGCTTCAGGAGGTGTTCGGGAATCTCAGTCATGTTCGGTGAAGCCTTTCGCGGTCGATCAGAGCGGACCCGAGATGCCGCCGTCCTTGCGGACACGCCAGAAGTGGATGGCCATGAAGATCACGATCACGAACGGGAGCATCAGTACGTGCAGCACGTACCAACGCAAGAGCGTTTCGGATCCGATCTCCACTCCGCCGAGAAGGACGAATCTCACTTGAGATCCGAACACCGGCGTGTAGCCCATCATGTTGGTTCCCACCGCCACGGCCCACATGGCCAATTGGTCCCACGGGAGCAGGTAACCGGTGAACGAGAGCAGCAGGGTGAGGGTGAGCAACACGACACCGATCACCCAGTTGAACTCGCGCGGCGGCTTGTAGGCACCGTGGTAGAACACGCGCGCCATGTGCAGGAACACGGTGAGCACCATGAGGTGCGCACCCCATCGATGCATGTTTCGGACCAAGAGGCCGAACGCCACCGATGTCTGCAGGCTCTTGATGTCGTTCCACGCTGCCGTGGCCTCCGGACGGTAGAAGAACATCAAGAAGATGCCGGTCACGGTGAGGAGGATGAAGAGGAAGAAGCTGAGTCCACCGAGACACAAGGTGTAACTGACCTTGACCGCGTGACGCTTCACCTTCACCGGGTGCAAGTGGTACAGCACCGAGTTCATGATCACGTACGAACGGTTACGCGGACTGTCGGTGTATCCCTTACGGAAGATCGAGCCGGGACGGAAGATCGAGTTCCAGGCTTGGCTGCCCTGAACGGATTCGACCGTCTTGTTGAGCCGTTCCTTGGCGGTCGGGCGGGGGTTGTCGATGACCTTGGCCATGTGTGGGTCTCCTAGAAACGCATTCCGTATGAGTAGCCGTGGTTGTTGGTGCGAGCGTGAGTGTCGCCGGTGGCCAGCGCAGCGCCGGCCTTACCGAGGATGATCACGCCCGTCGGGCAGCGATCGACGCAGAGCGCACAACGAGTGCACACGTCGTCGTCGATGATGAAGATCACGTTGTCGTTGGGGTCGAGGCCGGGCTTCTCGGTTCCGGTGGCCTCGACGATCGCCTCGGGTTGCACCATGTGGATGCACTTCCACGGGCAGATGTCGACGCAGCCCTCGCACATGATGCACTCGGTCTGGTCGATGTGAATGAACTGCTTGGGCTTGACGGCCTTCGTCAGATAATCCGCGTCCACCTCGACCAGTTGGTACTGGTCGGTGAACGGCATCATCGGCGGATTGGCGTCAGTCCTTGCCATGGGTCAGACCTTCTTCACCAGCGGACGGCCGTAGGTGGACTGCTCGAGTTCGGTGGAAGCCGACTTGCCGCGCTTCTGCCACCACGACCACATGTAGATCTGAAGACCGAGGAAGAAACCGTAGATACCGGTGACGATGATGTCGCCGACCTGCAAGTAGTTGATGTCGAACGGGAACGAACCACCCTTGGCCTGCGACTTGAAGATGTCGCCGGGGCCGTTCAGCATCTTGTCGGACTGCCAACCGAGTTCGTTCTGAACGTGAACGAGCCACTGATGAGGAACCACGCCGTAGGCGAGGAACATCACGAAGAACGCGTAGACCGAGCCGACCATCGCTTCACCCCACGAGACCGGCGTGCCGAGTGGGCGACGCTTGCCGTAGACGAAGACGAGACCCGTCAGGATCATCGTGAGCGCGAAGGAGAACAGGAACGCCTGGTTCATCCCCGGCCATTTCAGAATGTCGATCGCCAACATGTTGGCCGCTCAACCCTTTCCTGCCCTCGAGGGACGACTGCTCGTGATCGGTGGACGACACGACGCTACGGGCGCCGCGCAGGTATCTAGACCTGCGGAAACCTTAGTCTTCTCGGATCTCACGGGACCCAACTCACTCGAGTCGTGGTGACCGACGCTTGTCACGCGTCGGACGACGACCACACCCTTGGACGGCGGGAGTTTGTGCGCAAGTGCGCGCGTCGTCCACCGGTCGAGCCTCGTGTCGTAGACATCGGCCACAATCACGAACGTTCGACCCGAGAAATTCAGTATCGAGGACGCTCGCGCTCTAATCTGACGGGGTTGGCTCGCCCCGTGGGGGCGTGCTCCCGAACGCGTGAAAGGACTGGTCAGTGACCGAGATTCCCGAGCACCTCCTGAAGCGCTCCCGCGACCGCAAGGCCGCCGGCGGCGGCTCCTCGGATTCAGGCAGTGAGGCGTCGGTTCCGGCGACCACCACCCCGGCTGTCCCGGCCCCCCGAGCGGCCGCCCCCGAACCGGTGGTATCTCAGGCCAAGCCCGACCCGGCCTACGTGGCCGCGGCCAAGAAGAGGGGCAAGATCCCCCACTGGGCCATGGCCACCTTGGCCCTACTCCCGATCTTTTTGTTCATGTACGTCCGGGGCCTCCAGCCCCAGAAAGCCGAGGCCAGCGGACCGATCGCCATGGGCATCGAGCTGTATGGGGCCTGTGCCTCGTGCCATGGCGCCGACGGTGGCGGCGGAGCCGGACGGGTCTTCAAGGGCGGGGAATCGCTCAAGACGTTCCCCCACATCGAAGACATGCTGAACTGGGTTTATGCAGGTACGGAGGCCTTTTCGGCCGCCGGGGTGCCCACCTATGGCGACCCCGACCGGGAGGGTGGCGCCCATGCCCCCTACTCCTACAACGGCAGCCCGATGCCGGCCCAGGGGGCCAAGTACGGCGGGGCTCTGACCGAGTACGAGATCCTGGGCGTGGTCTGCCACATCCGGTACGACCTCGCCGGGGCCGACCCAGCTGGTGACTGGGCCGAGGAGTACGAGAAGTGGTGCAGTGAGGAGAGCGAGATCTTCCTCGGACTCGAGGACGGGTCGCTCACCTTCGACTCCCCCGAACTCGAAATCGGAACCGACCCACGACCGGGCAGCCCGGCCGGCGAGATGATGGGTGCCTGAGCCTGGGCTCGGGCTGTGACTAAAGAGACCTCCCGACCCAGCTGAGCGACGGCCCTCGCATGGGCACTCGTCGACATCTGAGGCCACACTGACCTCGTGACCTCCCCCGAGAACCCTTCTTCGACCCACGACGTCCTGGTTGTCGGGGCCGGACCGGCCGGCGCGGCCGCCGGCTACTGGCTCGCCCGCCACGGACACGACGTGGTGATGATCGACAAGAAGTCGTTCCCGCGCGAGAAGACCTGCGGTGACGGCCTCACGCCCCGAGCGGTCAAGCAGCTCGGCGACATGGGTCTGGCCGATTCGCTGACCCAGTTCCATCGTTACGAAGGACTGCGGGCGACGGCGCACGGTCGAGAACTCGAGCTCCAGTGGCCGACGCATCCGATCTATCCGCAGCACGGCTATGTCGTGCGCCGACGCGAACTCGACACGATGGTTGCTCGGAACGCAGTTGCGGCCGGTGCGACTCTGCTCGAAGGTCACGAAGCCAACGCACCGATCCTCGAACGTGGTTTCGTGCGTGGAGCAACCGTCACGACCAAAGAGGGCGAGTCGAAGGAGATCCGCGCGCGCTACGTGATCGTGGCCGATGGCGCGAACAGTCGCTTCGGCCGCGCTCTCGGCACCTTCCGCACCAAGGAGTGGCCCTACGGCACGGCGATCCGTACGTACTGGGAGACCCCGCGTCATGCCGATCCGTGGATCGAGTCCGCCCTCGACGTGAAAGATCGCAATGGCAACCCGCTACCCGGTTACGGCTGGATCTTCCCGGTCGGTGACGGCACCGTGAACATCGGAGTCGGACTCTTGTCGACGTTCCGTGATTTCAAGTCGGTGAACACGACGCATCTACTCAGCGAGTACGCGCACATGGTCGCCGACAAATGGGAGATCGATCCCGACAATCCGACCGGCAAAGCAACGTCGGGTCGTATCCCGATGGGTGGTTCGGTCGGACCGAAGTCCGGGCCCACTTACCTCGTGGTGGGCGATGCCGCCGGAAGCGTGAATCCATTCAACGGTGAAGGCATCGACTACGCCTACGAAACCGCGCGGATCGCCGCCGACATCTTGCACCAGGCGATCGCCGACAACGATCCGGCGGCACTGCAGCGGTATCAGTCGATGCTCGATGACGAATACGGGCAGTACTTCAAGGTCGCTCGATTGTTCGCGCGAATCATCGGCCGACCGGTGATCATGCGCGAACTCAGCCGCGTCGGGATGCACAGTCGCACTCTCATGGAGTGGGTGCTGCGAATCATGGCCAATCTTCTGCGTCCCGATGAGATCGGCCCCGCCGAAGCCGCCTACAAGGCCGCGGCGGCCATCGTGCGTCTGGCCCCCAACGCCTGAGTACTCACCGCCGTCATTCGGCGAAGCAGCGCACCGCCGACACTTGTTGCTCGTCGAGATCGACGATCGTCACGTGCCGACCCGCGAAGCGCTGAACGAACGCGGAGAGATTCGGCGTTTCGGTGTCGCACCGACGTTCGACCTTGTCGAGCAGCGGAACTTCCCAGTCATTCGCCAATCGCACGTACGTGACGCCATCGAGCAATTGGGTCATGGCCGGCAGCTCGAGTTCACGCGATCCACTCGGTGGTGCCGGTACCAGCGCGAACCACACGATGCCGTCGCCGAGTGTGTCGGCCACGAGTACGCAGGCGTCCACCACATCGGGGTAGGCGCACGACGAATCCCCCACCGTGCCTTCGGCCAACACGAGTGTCCGACCGCTGTCGAGTACGACGGTGGCATTGCCCACGACGCGACCATCGACCACCGACCAAGACGACTCCGACCGC
>SYCI01000094.1 GCA_005787035.1 Actinomycetota bacterium
AGCACGTCGCGCCGGCCGTTGCGAACCGCATCTTCGACCGACCGTCCACCGACAACGCCGGCCTGTTGGTGGCCCTCGGTCTGTTCGGTGGAATCTCCACCGGATTCCAGACCGCCGCCTGGCAGAGCTTCGTTCCACTCCTCGTACCACCCGACGAGATGCTCGACGCCGTCAAGTTGAACTCGGTCCAGTTCACCCTCGCACGGGCCATCGGTCCGGGTCTCGCCGGTCTGGTGGTGTCGACTCTGGGTACCGGAGCCGCGATCTTCATCAATGCGATCACCTACTTGTTGGTGATCGGCGCACTCTTCGTGTCGCGTCCGCGCCAGACGATCGATCATTCCTCGGGTCGCTCGGTCGGCGAAACACTGCGCGAGGGCGGCCGGTACGTGTGGCGCAATCGTCCACTTCGTATCGCCGTGATTCTCGCCTTCGTCACGTCGATGTGCGGTCAGTCTCTTCAGCACGTCGCGCCGGCCGTTGCGAACCGCATCTTCGACCGACCGTCCACCGACAACGCCGGTCTCTTGGTGGCACTCGGGCTCGGTGCGCTCACGTCGTCGGTCTTCTCGGTCGCCATCGGTGATCGCCTGGCCCGCTCGACCCGGGTTCTGGTCGCGCTCGCCCTCTTCGCCGGCAGCACGGCACTGATCCCACTCACTTCGTCGTACTGGGTCGGTCTCGTGGCTTACTTCATCGGCGGGCTGGCCCATCTGCAGTCGGCCGTCGCCCTCAACACACTCATCCAGGGCACGGTGCCCGACAACATGCGCGGTCGCACCATGAGTTTCTACGTGCTCGGCATCCTCGCCGGCATTCCGCTCGGGGCGTTCGCCCTCGGTCGTTTGGGAGACGTCTTCACGATGCGCGTCGCCGTGTTGGTGGATGCGGTCGCGTTCGCGGTGGTGGCCGTGGTGCTCATCGCCCGGGGTTGGTTGCACGACCTCGACACGACGAGAATCGAACCGTGATGCTTCCGGAGGGAACCGACCCCGAGTACGACGCGGCCCGCATCCGACTCGGTACCGCGGTCCGTCGCCTCGGCCACGCCGCCGTGGGTCACGAATCATCCTTGGCCGACATCGAGCACGCCACCCGCGCGATCGACGCCGTCAGCGACCGACTCGAGTCGGACCCGGTCCGGATTCGTGATCTGTCGAACTTCGGCAAGTCCCTGACCGAGCCGGCACCCGACGGTGCGCAACTTCCCAGTCACATCGCCCGGCCCGGTTCGGGTCCGGGTAGCCCGCACGGGCTCGACATGGTCGTGCATCGCGACGGGGACCGCATTCGCGCCCGGTTCCACTTGGGGCCGGCCCACGAAGGTCCGCCCCAGCGCGGTCACGGGGGCGTGATCGCCCTCGCCTTCGACGATGCACTGGGTTTCGTTCTCAACATGCACCAGATCATCGCCTACACCGGCGAGTTGTCGATCCGGTACCGCGCCGGAACGCCGATCGGCCCGCCGCTCGTGATCACCGCCTGGCTCGACCGCCGCGAAGGACGCAAAATGTTCATCGAGTCCGATTTGCGGGAAGACCGCGCCGACGCCCCGGTGATCGCTTCGGCCTCGGCCATCTTCATCGAGATCGACCGCCATCCCGGAATCTCTGACACACTGACGGCCAAGGTCTGACGGCCGGGGGATCGGCCGTCGCCGACAGGAGGGGATCACGATGACCACGCTCAGCGACCACAACAACGTCGCCACCCAACGTTTCCCGCGCGAACTCGTCCGCCGGATGGCCGACAACTTCCGCACCCGGACTCTCGACCACGCACCCGGCAACATGACCGAGCCCGCCTCGGTGTTCACCGATCAGGCTCGATTCGAGAAGGAACTCGACGTTCTGTTCCGGCGCGGATCGCACGTGATCGGCTGGACCGGTGAACTCCCACGACCCGGCACGTTCGTGACCAAGAACGTCGCCGGCCACCCGGTGCTCGTGACCCGCGCCGAAGACGGAATCCTCCGCGCCTTCCGCAACGCGTGCACCCACCGTGGCGCGCAGGTTGCCGACGGATGTGGCGAAGCGCGTCGCCTCACTTGCCCGTATCACGCGTGGTCCTTCGATCTCGACGGCTCACTCGCCGGACAGCCCGACGCCTATGCATTCGAGGGCATCGATCGCATGACACTCGGCCTCGAGCCGCTCCCGATCGCCGATGTCGCCGGCCTGATCGCGGTCGGACTCGACGAGAGCGCCGATCCCCGCGCCGCCTTCGCCGATATCGAACCCCAGTTGCGGTGGTGCAGTTACGACACGCACGAGATCGTGTGCCACCACAGTTGGAACCTGCGTTCCAACTGGAAGATCGCCTTCGACGTGAACCTCGAGACGTACCACGTGAACTACCTGCATCGTGAGACCCTCTTCAATCTCGTTCTGCATCATCCGATCTACGACACTTTCGGTCGCCATGGTCGTTGGGGCTTCCCCACCACCGGCATCGAGAAGATCGCCGATCTTCCCGAGGATCAGTGGCCCGATCCGGCACCGATCAGCATCGTGCACACGCTCTTCCCTTCGGTCGTTCTTCTCGAGACGCCGGTGAGTTGCCAGATGTTCCGTATCTACCCCGGTCGCACCGTCGGCGAATGCACGGTCGATCTCACCGAAGCGTCGGTACGACCGACGACCTCCGACGAAGAGCGCGCGGCACGCAAGGCCGGCGCCGACTTCGCCGCCGTCGTGGTGGGCAAGGAAGACTTCCCGGCCGCCGAACAGTGTCAGAGAGGTGCCGAAATGGGTCTGAAGCAGTTCGTCTTCGGAACCAACGAGCCGATGTTGCAACATTGGCATCGCACCTGGCGCGCCGCGCTCGACGCC
>SYCI01000095.1 GCA_005787035.1 Actinomycetota bacterium
TCTCGTCGGTGCCGCCGCCGATTCGGATGGCGAACTGACTGAGCAACTGTTGGCCCCACTGATTGCCCTCGGGGGCATCGGCGTCCCAGAGCATCGCGCCCGCTCCCACGATTTCGGCCGCCAGATCGGCCGTGATGCGCCAGTGATTGGCGAACGCGAGTTTGAGGGTCAGCATCTCGGGGCCGGGCATGCGCAACTGGCTCATGGCCGTGCGCATACGGAGGCCGAGGTAGCGCAGCGTCTCGGCGCGCGCGTGGGCGGCGGCGAGTCCCTGCCTAATCCGCGGGTCGGTGTGCACGCCGATACGTCGGGCGAGATCGATCAGTTGGTCGACGTTCCACGAACCGCCACCCGACCCGATGTGACTGCGCTCGTTGCTGAGGGTGGTCTGGGCCACGCGCCAGCCACCGTTCACGTCGCCGAGAACGTTCTGGTGCGGGATGCGCACGTCGGAAAGGAAGACCTCGTTGAAGTGCTGGACCCCGGTGATCTGCGTGATCGGTCGCACCTCGATACCGGGTGCCTTCATGTCGAGGATGAAGTACGTGATGCCGGCGTGTTTGGGTGCCTCGATGTCGGTGCGCGCGAGCAGGATCGCGTAGTCGGCGAACTGACCGAGACTCGTCCAGACCTTCTGCCCGTTCACGATCCAGTCGTCGCCATCGCGAACGGCCCGGGTCCCGAGTGAGGCGAGGTCGCTACCCGAGCCCGGCTCGCTGAACAACTGACACCACACTTCGTCGCCGCGCAGGATGGGTTGGAGGTGGCTCTGCTGCTGTTCGGGGGTGCCGTGAGCGATGAGCGTCGGTCCGACCATGCCGATCGAAACCGCGAAGGCACCGTTGGACACGTCGAACTGTGCCATCTCTTCGGCGAAGATCGCGGCTTGGATCGGGCTCGCGCCGCGGCCGCCGAAAGCGACAGGCCACGTGATGCCGGCCCAGCCGTTGTCGAAGAGAACTCGCTGCCAGTCGCGGCACTTCTGCACGTGGTGGTCGAGATCGTGTTCGGAGAGTTCGCCGCCACTCGCGGACTTGGGAGAAGCGTGTGCGGACAGCCAGGTGCGCGCCTGGGTGCGGAATTCGGCTTCTTTCTCGGTGTCTCCGATGTGCATTGCGCTCCCAGCCCTGCTCAGGGGGTTTCTGACAGTCTGTCAGAAACCGTCGGGACCTCTTCAGCCGGGCTGGAGGGTCAGCCGGGCCAGGCCGCGCGACCGGTGTAGAGCGGCAGATCGTCCCGGCTGGTCAGCAGTGGGCGGGCGCCGTCCATCGCCACGACCTCGTTCCAGTGATCGCGCAACCCCTCGATCGTCACATCGGGTCCGCCCGACCACCCCGGGACCGCGACCGTGGCCAGGCGGGCGGTGCGGCCGGCCCCGGTCGTGAGGATCTCCCCCGAGCAGGGGGCGTCGTCGTGAACGAGGTAGGCCGCGGTCGGACTGCACAGTTCGGGCGGGAAGTTGTCCTCCATCCACCGTCGGGTGTCCTCGTGGGGATTCAGAGCGGCTGAGCGCGTGTAACCGATCGGCATGATGCAGTTGACCTTGATGCCCACCGCGGCCCCTTCGTTGGCGAGCGATCGGGTGAGTCCGATGAGTCCGGCCTTGGCCATCGAATACGCCGGCATGCCCATCGACCCGACCGCGGCCGAAGACGACGTGACGAGTATGCGTCCGAAGCGTTGTTGCGACAGATGGGGCCAGGCCGCTCGACAGAGTCGCCAGGTGCCGAGCAGATGAGAGCCGATGATGACATCGGTCTGTTCGTCGGTGGTGTCGACGAAGGCGCCGGTGGGTCCACCGCGGCCAGCGTTGTTGAGGACGATGTGCAGTTCACCGAACGCGTCGAGAGCGTCGCGGACGATGCGTTCGGATGCGTCGACCACCGACGCGGACGAGACTTCGGCCCGGCCACCGGCGTCGCGGATGTCGGTCGCCGTGCGATTCGCGTGTTCGATGGCAACGTCGTTGACGATCACGCGGGCACCGAGGCGGCCGAGCAGGAGAGCGTGTTCGCGGCCGAGCCCACGTCCGGCACCGGTCACGATGGCCACGCGTCCGTCGAAGCGAAGCGGTGTCCGTTCGTCGGCCATGGTCCGACACCGTACAGTTCCGGACGTGGGGCGCGAACGAGTCGTGATGGTGACCGGTGCGAGCCGCGGCATCGGCCGGGCGATCGCCGTGGACCTCGCGGCACGCGGTTACTCACTGGTGTTGACGGCGCGTTCGCTCCATGGCGGAGCGGTCTTCGACGGAACGACACAGAACGACGACATCGCCGGTATCGAACTCGGTGGTTCGGTCGAGGCGACGGCGACGGAGTGTCGGGCTCTCGGATGCGAGGTTCTCGCGGTGGCCATGGACCTCACCGACGAAGCCAGCGTGCGGACCGCGGCTCGGGCGGCGCGCGAACGCTTCGGAGCAGTCGACACTCTGATCTCCAACGCGATCTATCAAGGTCCGGGGGTCAACGACCACATCGCCGATCTTCCGGTGGAACTCGCGCGACGAGTCATCGAAGGTGATGCCATCGCGCCGCTCGTCCTGTTGCAGGAATTACTGCCGGGCATTATCGCGAGCGGTAGAGGTGTGTTCGTGCAACTCACGTCGGGTGCCGCCACGCTCGTTCCCAAAGCACCGTCGGGTGAAGGCGGCTGGGGAGTCGCGTACGCGATGGCCAAGGGTGCCGTGCACCGTGTGGCCGGCGTGTTGCACGCCGAACACGCACGTGACGGTGTGCGTGCATACAGCCTCAACCCGGGTCATGTGACGACCGAGGTCATGAAACGACGCGCCGAGCGGGCCGGCCGTGAAGTGACCGGCCGCGGACCGGAGGACACCGTCGCGACCGTGGCCTGGCTGCTCGACGGGTCGGCGGCGGCCGCCGAGTTGTCGGGGCAGGAAGTGATCGCACGCGACGTCGCGCGCGCACTCACCGATCCGGATCGCTGAGAGTTCTCTCAGGTTCTACGCAACTCGGCAATCGCCGTCGCCAGTGCATCGTCGTGTTCGGTGCTCGGAGGGGGAGCCACCAACACACCCGCGACGAGTCCGCCGAACCATTCGTGGGCGACCCGGGGGAGTTCGGCAAAGGTGGCCTGCGGTACCAACGTGTCGAGAACTTCGTCGGTGACGTGATCGGCCAGATCGTCCCATCGCGACTCGCGGATCAACGAGCGGAGTCGCCCGGCGAGGTCGGACCACCCGAAGAGTTCGAGGGTTCGCTCGTAGGCCGGTGTCGAGTAGAGGAACGCGAGCAGCCGTCGGTTGTGTTCGCGTCGCTCGTGCAGATCGGCGGCGTTGGCTCCGAGGATCCACTGCGTACCGACCACGAGCTCGATGTCGTCGAGTGAGCGACCGACTTCGCGCGCACCGGCGATCAGGCCGGGGCGGCACACCTCGCGCAGATAACGCGGGTGACTGTTCGTCGGATGGGTCACGAATCCGTCGGCGAGACGTCCGGCGGTCTCGAGCAGTCGGCGATTCACACCACCCATCCAGATGGTCGGCCGCCGGACACCGGGGTCGAGTGGATCGGGAGTGAAGTTCGGAGTGAGGAGGTCGAGTGAGTAGTGCTCACTCGTGTAATCGAGGCTCTCTTCACGGTCGAAGGCTCGCCAACACGCGCGCACGGCGCCGATGTGATCGCGCAAACGTCCGACCGGATCGTCGAAGGCGGCGCCGAAACGTCGTTCGACGTGCGGGCGGATCTGGGTGCCGAGGCCGAGTTGGAAGCGGCCATCCGACAACGTCGCGAGATCCCACGCCGAATAGGCGACGGCCATCGGGCTGCGAACGAGCGCGAGGGCCACCGAGGTGCGCACGACGAGACGGGTGGTCGACTGGAGAGCGGCCATCGATGCGAGGAACGGATCGTGCACCGTTTCGGCGATGTGCAGACCGTCGTAGCCGAGTCGTTCGATACGGCGGGCGTGTTCGGGAATGTCGCGCAACGGCAGGCGTGGATCCATTCCGGCGTACACGCGCATCAGGTCGAGCCCCCGAATCGGGTTCGGGCCCACTCGCGGGCCACGCGATTCTCGTGGGCGTAGGCGTCGTCGCCGTCGCCGAGAGGGCGAACCTCGTCGTAGAGCCGTCGCACCGCTTCCACGGCGCCGGCGTGGTTGTCGGCAATGGACTGCGCCAACTCGACGGCCCGCTCGAGCAATCTCTCGTGCGGAACGACTTCGGTCACCAGACCCCACGCAAGAGCGGTACCGGCGTCGATGAACTCGGCGGTGTAACTCATGCGTCGCGCGCGACCTTCCCCGATGAGGCGCGGCAGTCGGATCGTGAGACCCCAGCCCGGAACCATCCCGACCCTGGTGTGGGTATCGGCGAAACGCGCGCGATCGGAGGCGATGAGGAAGTCGCAGGCGAGTGCGATCTCGAATCCGCCGGTCACCGCGGCTCCGTTGATCGCGCCGATCACCGGCACTCGCGTGCGGGGAAGAGCGCCCCAGTAGCCCGGATGTTCGTTCGCGCCCTTTTTGCGACCGCCGCCGACATCGCGCAGATCGAAGCCGGCGCAGAACGCCGGATCGCTGCCCGTGAGCACGATGGCCCGCACCTCGGGATCGGAATCGACCCGCGCGATCTCGGCGGGGAAGGTGGCCGCGAGTTCGGCATCGAGTGCATTGCGAGCTTCGGGTCGGTGGAGGGTGACGATGGCGACCGCGCCCCGCCGTTCGACGAGCACCACCGAATCGGGAACCTCGGGATCGGCCACGATCTGACAGAGTGTCAGACGGACGCACCGTCGTCCAGAGCGATCGGGGGACACGTGAAATTCTGGTGCGCAACCGCCTTCATGAAGACCAAGCAACTCGTGCACATCGCGCAGTTGCTCGACGAAGCCGGCTACCACGGGCTCATGGTCAGCGACCATCTCGTCTATCCGAAGAATCTGCAGTCGAAGTATCCGTACTCACCGCATCCCGACGGGCGCCCGATCTGGGAACCCGAAACGGCGTGGCCCGATCCGTGGGTGTTGATCGGCGCGATGACGAGCGTGACGCAGCAACTCAACTTCACGACCAACATCTACGTGGCCGGACATCGTCCACTTCTGCAACTCGCCAAGGAGATCGCCACGGCATCGGTTCTGTCGGACGGTCGCGTCGCGCTGGGTGCCGGAGCCGGCTGGATGAAAGAAGAATTCGATCTCCAGGGACAGGACTTCTCCAATCGCGGCAAACGACTCACGGAGATGATCTCAGCGCTCCGTGCGATGTGGAGCGGAGGATGGGTCGAGTTCCATGGCGAGTACTACGACATCCCGCCGGTGACCATGGAACCGGCACCACCCAAACCGGTTCCGATCTACGTCGGCGGGCACACCGATGCCGCGTTGCGACGGGCGGCCAAAGTGGGCGACGGCTGGATCGGCAACGCGTATCCGTGGGAGGAGGCCGAGATCCACGTGAACAAGTTGAAGGGATACCTGCGCGAATACGGCCGCGAGAACGACGATTTCGAGATCATCTGCGGTCTGTACGCGATGCCCACGGCCGACCTCTACAAGCGGGCCGAAGACGAACTCGGACTCACCGGAACTCTGTGCATGCCGTGGGCTCTGGGTAACCCATCGGCCGGCGATCATGCCGGGTTGTCGGAGATGTCGGCGGCCTATCGGCCCTACATCGACGACTTCGCGACCAACGTGGTCGCCAAGTGTCAGTGACGACGAATCCGCGGAATCAGCCGGGCCAGACGAGCGACTGCATCTCGGTGTAGCAGTGCAGACCGAAATCGCCGCCGTCGCGACCGACGCCGCTCATCTTGAATCCGCCGAAAGGTGCTTCATGATTTCGCTGCGCGGTGTTGATGCCGACGTTGCCGCTTCGTAGTTGACGGGCCACCCGGTAGGCGCGATCGGAGTCCTGCGAGAACACGTAGTCGTAGAGACCGAACTCGGTGCCGTTGGCGATGGCCAGCCCTTCGTCCTCGTCGTCGAAGGGAACCACCACCACGACCGGACCGAAGATCTCCTGCTGGACCGGAGTCATGTCGGGACGGCAATTCGCGATGAGCGTGGGTGCAACGTAGAACCCGCGTTCCATGTGTTGCGGACGACGACCGTCCACCACGACCTCGGCACCTTCCTTGGCGCCGGCGGCGATGTAGGACTCGATGCGGTCGCGTTGGATCGCGGAGATGACCGGACCGACCAATGTGTCGGGTTGCGTGGGGTCACCCACCTTCAAGTGCGGAGCCACATTGGCCAACGCGGCGACGAGTTCGTCGTAGCGACTGCGATGCACGATGGCGCGTGTGGGAGCGGTGCAGATCTGACCACTGTGGAAGGCCCACACACTCTGAATGGCCCCGACGGCCTTGGCGATATCGGCGTCCTCGAGGACGAGCGCGGCACCCTTGCCACCGAGTTCGAGGAGTTGGCGCTTCATGGTGGCCGCCCCGGCCTCCATGATCTTCACTCCCACCCCGGTCGATCCGGTGAACGACACCATGTCGACGTGCGGACTGGTCGTGAGCGTGGCTGCCGGTTCGGGCTTCGATGACGTGACGATGTTGATCACGCCGGGCGGGAAGCCGACCTCGTGCATGATCTCGGCGAGTTCGATCACGGCGAGTGGATCCTGCGGAGCGGGCTTCATCACTACGGTGCAACCGACCGCGAGTGCGGGTGCGATCTTGCCGGCCATGTTGACGACGGGGAAGTTGTAGGGGGAGATGCACGCGACCACGCCGACCGGCTGACGTTGCACGACGCCACCGATGAGTCCACCGGGAGCGAGGGGAGTGGCCTGCATCGGAGACGGCGGGAGCGGGATGTCGAGGCTGCGCGCCGCGCTACGGGCGTAGCGCTCGAAACGCTCGATGGCCACCGGAACCTGCATGCGCGATCCGACCTGGGCGGTCGCGCCAGTCTCGCTGATGATGAGCGGCACGAGATCGGCCTGACGTTCACGAAGGCGGTCGGCCACGGCCTGCAACAAACGGGCGCGTTCGGCCGGGGGTGTGCGCCACCACTTGGGGAAGGCGTCGTGCGCGGCGCGGGCGGCGGCCTCGGCTTGCGCAACCGATGCCTCGGGAGCATGGCCGACGACTTCTTCGGTTGCCGGGTTGATGATCGGAACGGATCCGTGGTCACCATCGACCCATTGGCCGCCGATGAGAAGTCGGTATGTCTTGTCGGACGTCTGAGCCACGGTTCGCCTCCGTTGTGATCGCCGTGCGAAGGCTACAATCTGACGGGTCGTCAGATTCCATCGCAAGGGGCCAACATGCTCGACATCGTCATCAAGGGCGGAACCATCATCGATGGAACGGGGGCGCCGGCTCGACGAGCCGACATCGGAATCAAGGATGGACGCGTCGTCGCCGTCGGCGTGGTCGACGAATCGGCCACCGAGATCATCGATGCCGATGGCCTCATGGTCGCGCCGGGTTTCATCGATCCGCACACGCACTACGACGCCCAGCTCCTGTGGGATCCGACGGCGAGCCCGTCGAGTGTGCACGGCGTGACGACGGTGATCGGCGGCAACTGCGGATTCACGCTCGCCCCGCTCATCCCCGGTGATGCCGACTACTTGCGCAAGATGATGTCGAAGGTCGAGGGCATGCCGCTCGCCGCGCTCGAGAATGGAACCGACTGGTCCTGGGAGACCTTCGCCGACTATCTCGGTCGACTCGAGAACAACATTTCGGTCAACGCCGGATTCCTCGTGGGTCACTGCGCGGTACGCCGCTACGTGATGGGTCCGGCCGCCGTGGGCGGTGAGGCCGACGCCGGGCAGATCGATGCCATGCGCCGCGAGTTGGCCCGCGCCATCGAGGCCGGAGCCCTGGGGTTCTCGTTCACCAACAGCACGTCGCACAGCGACGGTGATGGTGAACCGGTGGCGAGTCGGTGGGCCACGCACGACGAATTGATCGCTCTGTGCGAGGAAACTGGACAGCACGAGGGCACGACCCTCGAGGGAATCGTCCCGGGTTGCCTCGATCGCTTCGCCGACGACGAGATCGAGTTGCTCGGCCGGATGAGTGCGGCGGCCAACCGTCCCATGAACTGGAACGTCCTGACGGTCGACTCGCGCGAACCCGATCGCGTTCCTCGTCAGATCTCGGCTTTCGACCGTGCCGCCCAGCTGGGTGGTCGCGTGGTGGCGCTCACCATGCCGGTGCAGGTGCCGATGAACATGAGTTTCCTCAACTTCTGCGGTTTGTGGTTGTTGCCCGGTTGGCAGAAGGTGCTCGGGGTATCGGTGGCCGAGCGCATGCAGCGTCTGCAGGATCCCGATGTCCGCCTGGCTCTGCTCGAGAGCAGCCTGTCGCCGGCGGCCGGTGTGTTCCGTCGTCTGGCCGACTGGGGCGATTACGTCATCGGCGACACGTATTCGAAGGCCAACGAAGGTCTGTCGGGTCGGATCGTTCGCGACATCGCCCAGGAACGCGGCAAGAGTTCGTTCGGAACCCTCCTCGACATCGTGATCGCCGACGAATTGCGCACGATCCTGTGGCCCACGCCGCAGGACGACGACGCCGAATCGTGGCGCATGCGCGCCGAACTGTGGCAGGACCCCCGCGCGATCATCGGCGGTTCGGATGCCGGCGCCCACCTCGATCGGATGTGCGGCGCGCCGTACCCCACTCGTTGGCTCGCCGACTGCCTGCGCGGCCGCCGTCTCGTGCCGGTGGAGCATGCGGTTCGCATGATGACGTCGGCTCCGGCGGAACTGTTCGGTCTCACGGATCGCGGTGTGCTGCGCGAGGGATCGCACGCTGATGTGGTCGTGTTCGATCCCGCAACCGTCGGGTCGGAAGATGCCCGCCTCGTGACGGACCTGCCCGGGTCGTCATCACGTCTCACCGCCGGATCTCACGGCGTGGTGCGGGTGTTGGTGAACGGTGTGCCGATCGTCGAGAACGGCGTCGCCAACGGTCGTACGCCGGGCACGGTGTTGAAGTCGGGTCGCGACACCCACACCGTCACCGCCCGCTGATTCTTCCCGTACGCGAAAGAGCCGCCCGGTTGCCCGGGCGGCTCTTTCTACTTCTCACGACCAGTGCGGTCAGTCGGTGATCGACGTCCAGTCGCTCACCACGACGCCACACGAGATCGGTGCCGCACAGCCGTTGTAGAGGCCGTTGGCATCGGGTGCGGTGTCGGCCGCGGCGGCGGTGATCTTCACCGTGTGCACCGCGTTGGCCGCGTAGGGCTTGCCCGGGGCGAAGAGACCGGTGCCGCCACCAGCGAGGGCCAAGGGGACCTCACCGAGGTTGAGCACCGACTCGATGAACGACGCACGCGTCGGGTTCACGCCCGCGGCGGTCATGGCCAACTGGAAGATGTTGGCCATGGCGCATTCCTGCGGGGTGTAGTCCGAGAAGAGCTGCTTGCCCGTGGTGTCGGTCAGGATCTGACCCGCCGGCACACCCGAGTTGGACTTGCCGCCGTAGTAGGCCTCGAAGTTCTCGTCGAAGTGAGCACGGCAGCCGGCCTCGAACTCGGTGTCGGGACGAATGGTCGTTCCGTCGGTCGAGTGGTCGTAGGCGGTGATGCACTCGCTGTCGGATGCCGCAGCCGGGGCCCGACTCAGACCGAAGGCCGAGCAACCCGAGGACGAGGTGTCCATGAGGCTGAACTTCAGACCAGCCGCTGCAGCAGCCGTCCAGAAGCCGGTGTTCTCGGTGAACGGCGTGGCCACGAGGACGCGCACGGCACCTTCGGCCTGGAAGGCACCAACGGCGTTGGCGCCTTCTTCGTTGATGGCCGCGTTGTCACCCGAGACCGAGTTCAACTCGATCAACTTCACCGTGTAACCGGCTTCGGTGAGAGTGGCCTCGGCGGCCTTACCCGCCGCGCTCAGGGCCGGCGAGTTGTTCGACAGGATGCCGACCACGGCTCCCGGGGCGGCCTCGCCCGACTCGATCCAGGCCTTGGCGCCAGCGGCGGCCACGACTTCACTCGGCGGTGCGAGCGAGATGGCGAGTCCGGTGTCGAGTTCGGCCTGGCTCATGACGTCGCCGTACATGATCGGCACACCGGCATCGAGCAAGCACTTACGAGCGATCGACGAGAGTCCGGTGCCGTTAACGACCATGAAGAGTTCGTTGTCGACCGTGGCCTCGGCGCACAACGTGTCGAAGGTCGACTGGTCGAGCGGGTTCCAGACGAGGCGGACGAGTTCGATCTGGCGACCGTTGATGCCACCGGCCTCGTTCATGTCGTCGAAGAAGACCTGCCAACGATCCATCAGGTGGTCGGTCGTCAGGGTCTCGGGAATCGAGATTCCCATGGCGCGGATGGCTTCGAGGTCGGAGACCGCCACGCCGATCTTGATGGTGTCGGCCGTGATGCCGACATCGGAGGCGGTGAGTTCCTCGGCCGGGGCCTCGGTCGCCGGAGCTTCGCTGCCGGCCGGGGCCTCGGTGGCCGAAGTCGACCCACCGTCGTCATCGCCGCCGCATGCCGCGACGAGCAGTGAGGCGCCGGCCAACAAGGCCAACGCCACTCGGGACTTTCTGGTCATCATTTCCCCCTCAGGAATGGTCCGTGAACAGTGAACCGAAGGCGGAATGCCCGGCTCAGATAGGGGACGGTAGCACGACAACGGCCAGTTTCTGACACATCGTCAGAAACTCCCGCGGGCGACTATTCTCGGGGCCGAGGGGGGTCCATGCAGGCTGGGGATGAAGAGTCGACGCCGTCACCGCGTTCGGTGGCCGATCTGGCCGGGTCGATCGTGGTCGAACAGGAGGGCCGCGCCGACCAGGGGGCCGAGTCGGACGTCGACGACGCGCCGATGGTCGAGGCGATGTCGATGCGCGAGGGCTTCCGGCGCGGGGGCTACCGGATCGCCATGGTCCTGCTCCTCTTCACGATTCTCGAAGAGTTCGACCGGGTGGCATTGCAGGTGCTCGGTCCCGACATTCAGAAGTCGCTCGGTATCTCCGACACACTGCTGCTCGGCCTCCAGAGTTTCGGCGGTGTCGTTCTCGTGCTGGCCACTCTTCCCTTCGCGTGGCTCGCCGATCGTCGTCGACGCGTGCGCGTGATGTCGGCCGCCTCCGCGTTGTGGCTCGCGTTCGTCGCGCTCACCGGTTCGGTCGTCAACTCGTTCCAGATGGGTCTGGCCCGCGCGGGCAGCGGTTTCGGTGCATCGGCACGAGTGCCGATCGGACCGTCACTCGTGGCCGATCAGTACCCGCTCGCCGTCCGCACGCGAATCTTCGCCATCGAGGCGCTCGGCCGTCCGCTCGGTCAGGTGATCGGACCACTCTTCGCCGGACTCATCGTTGTTTGGGCCGGTAACGACGGTGGCGACTGGCGACTCGTGTTCTTCGCTCTGTTGATCCCGGCCGGTATCACCGTGATCTGGTCGTTGGCGTTGCGTGAACCCGAACGAGGGCGACAGGAACAAGAGACGATTCTCGGATCGGCGGCCGCGACCGGAGAACCCGAACCGCCGGTTCGGCTCAGTGCGGCGTTCCAACGCCTCAAGAAAGTGCGGACCTTCTACTACCTCGTGGTCGGCATCGGTGTTCTGGGCTTCGCGCTGATCGCGGTCCCGGGCGCGTTCAACCTTCTTCTCGAGGACACCTATGGGTACAGCGCCTTCCGGCGTGGCTGGATCGGCGCGATCACGTGGTCGGGCGCGCTCATCGGAATTCCGCTGGCCGGTCGTTTCGGTGAAGTGCTCTTCCGACGCAACCCGCCCTCGGCCTTGCGCATGATGGGCCTTTTCATCGTCGCCTACGGCGTGTTCGTCACGGTCGGGCTGCGTTTCCAGAGCGCACCCGTCATGATCGCCTTCGTCACCATCGGATACGCATTCCAGGGCGCGGCGTTCACCCAGATGGGTCCGGCGGTGTCGGCGATCATCCCGTATCAGATGCGTTCGCAGGCCTTCGCCATGGTGGGTGTGTACATCTTCTTGATGGGCGGCTTCTTCGGCGGCCTCCTCGCCGGCGCGTTGTCGGATGCGCACGGTGAGCGGACCGCACTCACCGCCGTGGTCCCGCCGGCCGCGCTGCTCGGTGGATTCCTCATCGTCTACGGCAGTCGCTACATGCGACGCGACATCGCTCTCACGGCGGCCGAACTTCGTGAACAGCAGGCCGAGCGCGAGCGCGTGATGCGCGAACCCGACAACGTTCCCGTCCTGCAGGTGCGCAACATCGACGTGAGTTACGGCAACCTGCAGGTGCTGTTCGATGTCGGTTTCGACGTGCGCAAGGGTGAGGTTCTGGCTCTGCTCGGTACGAACGGTGCCGGCAAGTCGACGATTCTGAAGGCGGTCGCCGGTCTGAAGATGCCCGATCGTGGCGTGGTCCGTATGAACGGTCGCACCATCACCCTCGTCGATCCGCAATTCCGCGCGTCGATGGGCCTCGTTCTCGTGCCCGGCGGCGAGGCCGTGTTCTCGTCGATGACGGTCGCCGAGAATCTCGCGATCTGGAGTCGCCAGATTCCCGATGCGGGTCGTCGTCGCGAACGAATGGCGGTGGTCGAGGAGACCTTCCCGGTGCTCCGCGAGCGAGCCGATCAACGAGCCGGATCCATGTCGGGCGGTCAGCAGCAGATGCTCGCCCTGGCCAAGGCCGTGATGCTCGATCCCGAGCTCCTGCTCATCGACGAACTCTCGCTCGGCCTCGCGCCGGTGGTGGTGCAGGACCTCCTGGTCGTGGTCGAGAGGTTGAAGCAGCAGGGGATCACGATGGTCATCGTCGAGCAGTCGGTCAACGTGGCGCTCTCCATCGCCGATCGTGCCGTGTTCATGGAACGTGGTCAGGTGAAGTTCGAGGGCCCGGCGCGCGAACTCCTCGAACGCGGCGACCTTCTCCGTGCGGTGTTCCTGTCGGGAGCCGGAGCGTGAACGCCTTGGTCGCTCTCACGTACTCGAACGACATCGTCTTCGACGGTCTCGTGCAGGGACTCGTCTACGCCCTCGTCGCCTTCGGTTTGTTGCTCATTTATCGCGCCACCGGCGTGATCAACTTCGCCCACGGTCAGATCGGAGCGTTCGGTGGGTATCTGATGGCGGTCTTCCAGATCCGCTACGACATTCCGTACGGATTGTCGTTGCCGCTCGCCCTCGTGACCGGAGTGGTCATCGGCGCTGCGTCCGAACTCGTGTTACGGCGACTCTTCACCCAGCCGCGCCTCTTGTTGTTCGTGGCGACCCTCGGTCTGACCCAGGTGATCCAGCTCCTGCAGCTCCGCCTACCCATCGCCGACGAGGAGGCCACGAGCGTCACCTACCCGGTGCTCATCAGTGGCACCTGGGACGTGGGTGGGATCACGGTGACCGGACCGCAGTTGTCGGTGCTGCTGATCGTGCCGGCGCTGATGGTGTTCCTCGGTTGGCTCGTGCACCGGAGCGCGTTCGGCATGCAGGTGCGAGCCACCGCCGACAACTTCTCGGCCGCGCAACTCGCCGGCATCGGTGTGCGACGAGTCTCGACGATGGTCTGGGCGCTCGCCGGACTCCTCGCCACGCTCAGCACATTGCTCATCGCGCCACTGCAAGGCGGATCGCTGGGTGTCGTGCAGAATGCGCTCGGACCCAAGCTCTTGTTGCTCTCATTGACGGCGGCGATGATCGGCCGGATGCGTTCTTTCAGTTGGACGCTCGTCGGTGGCCTCGTGGGTGGTCTGGTCGATCGTTTGCTCGTCACGTGGTCGATCAGTGGCGATCTGCCCGACGGCTCGAACATCGCGGTTCTGTTCCTGATCCTCCTGCTCGTCCTCTTCACGGTCGGTCGCCGACAGATCGCCGGTGAAGACGCGTGGCAGTTGGCGACCAAGGTCCGGGCCGCCCGCGCCGAGCTCACCAAGCACCCGCTGTATCGCGCCCTGACCGCGATCGGGATCCTGATCCTCGTCGGGTTGGCCCTCGTTGTACCGAGCCAGACCGACAAAGCGAGCGATCTCCTCAAGTTCGCGATCATCCCCGTGTACCTGATCGTCGCCTTGTCGGTCACGGTCGTCACCGGTTGGGGTGGGCAGTTGTCGCTCGGTCAGTTCGGCTTCGTGGCCCTCGGCTCGTACATGACCGTCTATTACTCACACGAACTCCCGTATCTCCTTTCGCTCGTGATCGGTGTGGCCCTCGGCGTGGCCGCCGCACTCGTGATCGGCGTACCGGCTCTGCGCGTCAAAGGTCTGTATCTCGCCGTGGTGACGCTCGGCTTCGGGCTGGCCATGCGGGCTTGGTTCATCGTGGCCGACAAGGTCTCGCCGGGTGGGGGAGGGTCGGCACAACTCGAGGTCGATCGCGCGAAGGGTCTGCGACTTCTCATCTGGACGGTCAAGGGGAAGAACTACGACGGCGTCTACTGGTTCAGCCTCTTCGTGGCGGCGATCGCGATCGTGCTCGTGTGGCGAATCCGCCGCACCGGCATCGGGCGTTCCATCATCGCCACCCGCGACAACGAGAACTCGGCGGCTGCGTTCACGGTGTCACCGACCCGCGCCAAACTCATCGCTTTCGCCGTGTCCGGCGGACTGGCCGCCCTCGCCGGTGGACTCATGCCACTCGTGGCCAAGAACGGCCAGTTCAAGATCGACGGATTGTCGTTCGACTTCGAGGAGTCGTTACGGGTGGTCGCCATCGCCGTGGTGGGAGGTGTGGGCTCGATCACCGGAGCCGTTCTCGGAACCCTCGTGGTGGTGGGTCTGCCGGTGGTCTTCGACGGAACCCAGCAGGTTCAACTCTTCGCCAGCGGAATCGGCATGCTGATCGTCCTCTTGTACTTCCCGAGCGGACTCATCTCGATCATCCACTCGGT
The DNA here is from genome assembly GCA_005787035.1 of Actinomycetota bacterium. Lineage (GTDB taxonomy): Bacteria > Actinomycetota > Acidimicrobiia > Acidimicrobiales > Ilumatobacteraceae > Casp-actino8. The sequence continues at coordinate 14,759 of SYCI01000095.1, forward strand.
ACGCGACAACTTGCTGTCGTACATCGCCCGCCGATCGAATTGGACACCGCCGGTTCGCGAGAGCGGGGCGACCATTTCGAACCTCGGAACATCGCGTGCTCCGACCACCGACGTCCTTCCGCTGCGCACCGATGGTCTCAACGTCAATCTCGGCGGACGCACGATCGTGTCGGACGTGTCACTCGAAGTCCGGCCGGGTGAGATCGTCGGGCTCATCGGCACCAACGGTGCCGGCAAGACCACGATCGTGAACGCGGTATCGGGTCTGGTGCCCGCTACGGGCGTGATCGAACTCTTCGGCCGCGACGTGTCGTCGCTTTCCGCTCACCAGCGGGCCCGCCTCGGTCAGGGCCGGGCCTTCCAGAACGCGCGCCTCTTCGCGTCGCTCACGGTCCGGGAAACCGTCATGGTGGCTCTCGAATCCCGCCGTCGGTCGCTCCTCGTTCCGTCGTTGCTCGCCCTCCCGCCGTCGCCGCAACGGGAACGTCTCGATCGCCGCGAAGCCGACGAGATCATCGGGTATCTCGGTCTCGGTCGTTACGCGGATTCCCTGATGAGCGAGCTCTCGACCGGTACACGCCGAATCGTCGAACTCGGAGCGCTCATCGCACTCGATTCGAAGTTGCTCCTCCTCGACGAACCGACGGCCGGTGTCGCCCAACGCGAGACCGAAGCATTCGCTCCCTTGATCCGTACGATCAAGGACGAACTCGGAGCGGCGATTCTGATCATCGAACACGACATGCCGATGGTGATGTCGATCAGTGATCGGATCTACTGCCTCGAAGCCGGTCAGGTGATCGCCGAGGGCGATCCGACATCGGTGCGGACCAATCCGTTGGTGATCGCGAGTTATCTCGGCACCGACGACCGCGCGATCCAACGCAGCGACACCGGCTCCTGATCCGATGGCCCCTTCGTTCTCCCATCTGCTGGCGCCCGGTCGCATCGCCGGACTCGAACTGTCCAACCGGGTCTTCCTTCCGGCCATGGACATGAACCTGTGTGTCGAGGGTGAGATCAGTGACGGTGAGATCGCGCACTACACCGCGCGGGCCGCCGGCGGCACGGCCATGGTGATCACCGGGACCGGTGCCGTGGCCTGGCCCATCGGCGCGACGTCGCGTCATCAGCCGGCGTTCTCCGACGATCGCTACATCCCGGGGTTGCGTCGACTCGCCGATTCGGTGCATGCCGCCGGTGGACGTCTGTGCATGCAGATGTGCCATCACGGCAAGACCGCGAGCGTCGACATCGCCGAGGATCGCCCACAGCTCGTGCCCTCGATTCTCGAAGGTTCACTCGACATGTCGGCTCTGCAGGACAACCCGATGAACGAACTCATGGCTTTGGCCACGGCGTCGCAGGGCAAACGCGCGACGTACAAAGTCGCCGACGAGGACGATCTGGCGTGGGTGATCGATCAATTCGCGGCGGCCGCCCGGCGGATCAAGGCGGCCGGAGTGGATGCGATCGAGATCCATGGCGCGCACGGTTATCTCATCTCCACATTCCTGTCGGCCGGGTACAACAAGCGTGACGATCGCTGGGGTGGTTCGATCGAGAACCGGGCCCGCCTCGCCTGCGAA
>SYCI01000002.1 GCA_005787035.1 Actinomycetota bacterium
CACGCCCGAGCAAGCCAAGATCGCCGAGGACGCCGGGGCCGTGGCCGTCATGGCCCTCGAGCGGGTCCCGGCCGACATTCGCAAGGACGGCGGCGTCGCTCGCATGAGCGATCCCGAGATGATCGAAGGGATCAAGAAGGCCGTGTCCATTCCGGTCATGGCCAAAGCTCGTATCGGGCACTTCGTCGAGGCACAGATCCTGCAGGCACTCGGTGTCGATTTCATCGACGAGAGCGAAGTTCTCACCCCGGCCGACGAGGCTCACCACATCGACAAGTTCAAGTTCGAGGTCCCCTGCGTGTGCGGCGCGACCACCCTCGGTGAAGCTCTGCGACGCATCTCGGAAGGCGCAGCGATGATCCGGTCGAAGGGTGAAGCCGGAACCGGAAATGTCGTGGAAGCGGTTCGCCATCTGCGTTCGATACTCGGAGACATCAAGAAGATCGGGACCGCCGATTCCGCCGAACTCTTCAACTGGGCCAAGAACCTTCAGGCACCACTACCTCTGGTTCAAGAGTTGGCCGAGACCGGTCGACTCCCGGTTCCGCTTTTCTGCGCGGGTGGACTCGCGACACCCGCTGACGCCGCACTGGCCATGCAACTGGGAGCCGAGGCGGTGTTCGTGGGCTCGGGCATCTTCAAGAGTGCCGATCCGGCACCGCGCGCCAAGGCCATCGTCGAAGCCACGACTCACTTCGACAACCCCGACATCCTCGCCAAGGTCAGTCGGGGCCTCGGAGCCCCCATGACCGGCATCGGTATGGACGAAATCAACCAGCGTTACGCCGAACGCGGCTGGTGAATCGTGTTCTCCGAGAGGCCCCCAGGTGAACGCCCGTCCGGTCGTCGGTGTCCTGGCCCTGCAGGGAGCGTTCGCCGCTCACGCTGATCGGCTCGCGTCCCTCGGCAGCGCCGTCGTCGAAGTGCGGCGCCCCGATCATCTCGCCGGAATCGACGGCATCGTCCTGCCGGGAGGCGAGAGCACTGCGATGAGCAACCTGTTGAAGTCGTCCGGGTTGGGCGACGACTTGGCATCGCGGCTTCGTGATGGCCTGCCGGTGTTCGGCACGTGTGCCGGGATGATCCTGTTGGCCGAAGAAATCCTCGACGGACGTGAGGATCAGGTTTCGTTCGGCGTGCTTCCCATCGCGGTCCGTCGCAATGGCTACGGTCGCCAAATCGACTCGTTCGAATGCGACCTCGCTCTTGCCGGTCGTTCCGAATCGTTCCATGCGGTATTCATACGAGCACCGAAGATCGAGCGGATCGACCCCGAAGTCGAAGTCCTGGCGACTCACGACGACGTGCCGGTACTCGTGCGCCGGGGGACCGCCATGGCATCTTCGTTCCATCCCGAACTCACCGGCGATCCGGGGATACACCAGATGTTCCTCGACGTCGTCGAACACAACGTTTCCAATACTCATGTGAGGTAGTCATGTCCGGTCATTCCAAATGGGCAACGATCAAGCACAAGAAGGGTGCGGCCGACAAGGCCCGCGGAAAACTCTTCGCCAAGATCGCCCGCCAACTCGAAGTCGCGGCCCGCGAAGGGGGAGCCGACGTGAACTCGAATGCGTCGCTGCGCACCGTCGTTCAGAAGGCCAAAGCCGCGCAGATGACCAACGACGCCATCGATCGTGCCGTGAAGCGCGGCGCGGGATTGTCGGAAGGCGGATCGTTCGAGTCGATCATGTACGAGGGCTATGCGCCCGGGGGAGTGGCGATGCTCGTCGAGACGCTCACCGACAACCGCAACCGCACGGGCGGTGAAGTACGGAACATCTTTTCCAAACTCGGCGGTTCGATGGCCGAACCGGGAGCGGTCGGTTGGCAGTTCTCGCGCAAAGGCGTGGTGATGGTCGGCGGCGTGGTCGACGAGGACACGGTGATGATGACGGCCCTCGAAGCTGGTGCCGAGGATGTGGTCGCCGACGGCGACTCCTGGAGAGTCACGTGTGAGGCCGGTTCGGTCTACGATCTGAAGGCTGCGCTCGAAACGAGTGGGCTCACCGTCGTCTCGGCCGAGTCGACCATGGTGTCTTCCACCGTGATCGAGGTCTCCGATGCGGAGGTCGCCAAGAAGATTCTGCGCATCATGGAAGCACTCGAAGACAACGACGACGTTCAGGACGTCTTCGCCAACTTCGACATCAGCGACGAGATCATGGAAGAGGTGGGCTGACATGGCCATCGGACCGGGCGACGCCGCCCCCAACTTCACACTTCCCGGCACGGGTGGGCGGAACTATTCGCTGTCCGATTTCGCCGGTCAGCCCGTGGTGCTCGTCTTCTATCCGGGAGACGACACTCCCGTCTGCACCAAGCAACTGAATTGCTACAACTCCGAGCTCTCTCAGTTCACCGATCTCGATGCAGTAGTACTGGGCATCTCGGCCCAGGACGTGGCGAGTCACGAGAAGTTCGCCGACAAACACGGTTTCGGGTTCCCTCTACTGGCCGACGTCGAGAAGTCGGTCTGTGCCGCCTACGGAGTGCTCGGACCCCTCGGTTTCGTGCGCCGCAGCGTGTTCGTGGTCGACCGGACCGGCACGATCCGGTACGGCCATCGGGCACTGGCCGGGCTCACGTTCCGACCGGTCGACGAACTCACCGAAGCGATTCGCTCCGCCCGCTGATCCACCCACCCCCGACGGGCCAGTGGGGTAGGATCGTACGCATGTTCGTAGGGCGCCCTGGTCGCATTCTGGGCATCGACCCCGGTCTCACCCGGTGTGGTTACGCGGTCCTCGATGTCGAGGGGCACGGGGGAGCCAAGGCGGTCTCACTCGGGGTCCTGCGGACCTCTCCCCAGGACGAACTCCCGACGCGGCTCGCTCAACTCCAAGCCGACCTCCGATCGCTGTTCGACGAGTTCCAGCCAACTGATGTGTCCGTCGAGCGGGTCTTCTTCCAGGCCAATGTCCGTACCGCCATGAGCGTCGGCCAGGCCAGCGGACTCGTCCTGGCCGAGGCGGCGACCCGAGGCTGTGTGGTGGCTCAATACACGCCCACTCAGGTCAAAGAATCGGTCGCCGGATGGGGCGCTGCCGGAAAGCCCGAGGTGCAAAAGATGGTCCAGATTCGTCTGGGTCTGACCAACCTTCCCAAGCCCGCCGACGCCGCCGACGCCGTGGCCCTCGCGTTGTGTCATCTTGCGGTCGCGCCCTACTCGTCGCGCGTCGCCGCAGCCGCCCGAATCGAGGCAGCTCGATGATCGGCTCACTTCGGGGAACCGTGCTCGAACGTCTTGCCGATGGCACTGCATTGATCGAGGTCGGAGGCGTGGGCTACACGGTCCATGTCACGCCCAAAGCGCTCGCTGAACTCGAACCCACTTCACCGGCGTTTCTCTACGTCCACCATCACATTCGTGAGGACGCGCAGCTCCTCTTCGGTTTTCTCGGTCGCGACGAACGCACCCTGTTTCAAACGCTGATCGCAGCTCACGGGGTGGGGCCGACCATGGCGATGTCGATCCTCGCCACGCATTCACCATCGACCCTGGTCGACATCGTTGCTTCGTCCAACCTGTCGGCCCTGACGGTGGTCCCCGGAGTCGGCAAGAAGACCGCCGAGCGACTCCTCGTGGAGTTGCGGGGCAAGTTGAAGATCTCGGTCGAAATCGACGCGGCATCCTCTTCGGCAGTCGGTGAGGTTCAGCAGGCTCTGGTCAACCTGGGCTACAGCGAATCCGAGATTCGCGAAGCGCTACGCGACCTGGGCGGAACCTCCGACTCGGCGTCGATGCTCCGTTCGGCATTGTCTTTCCTGGGAGCCCGTCGTGCGGGATGAATTCACCGATCCCTCGTTGAACGATCCGATCGAATCGATCGACGAGGTCGGACTACGTCCCACTCGTCTGGCCGATTTCGTCGGCCAAGGGGAGTTGAAGGAACGTCTGTCGATCGTTCTCCAGGCGGCTCGTGGTCGCGAAGAAGCGGTCGATCATCTCTTGTTCGCCGGTCCGCCCGGGCTCGGCAAGACCACGCTGTCGGTGATCATCGCCGCCGAGATGGGAACCCGCCTACACGTCACGTCGGGGCCGGCTCTCGAACGGGCCGGCGATCTGGCCGCCATTCTCACCAAACTCGAAACCGGGGACGTTCTCTTCATCGACGAGATTCATCGTCTCAATCGTTCGGTCGAAGAGATTCTCTATCCGGCTCTCGAAGATTTCCAGATCGACATCATGGTCGGCAAAGGTCCAGCTGCTTCGAGCATTCGTTTGACACTTCCGCGCTTCACCCTCGTCGGTGCAACCACCCGAACCGGAATGATCACGGGACCCTTGCGCGATCGTTTCGGTCTGGTCGCCCGTCTCGACTACTACTCCGAGGACGAACTCGACCGGATCGTCGCCCGAGCGGCCACGATCCTCGGTATCGACATCGATGCCGACGGTTGCCGGGAAATCGCCCGTCGGAGTCGGGGCACACCGCGCATCGCCAATCGTCTGCTTCGCCGAGTTCGTGACTTCGCCGAAGTCGAAGGAATCCCAACGGTCACCGGGACGGTGGCCGACCGTGGACTGGCGGTCTTCGGCGTCGATTCCGCCGGCCTCGACAAAGTCGATCGCAGTTTGCTCTCGGCTCTGTGTCAACAGTTCGGTGGCGGCCCGGTGGGTCTCTCGACTCTTGCCATCGCCGTAGGGGAGCAGACCGAGACCGTCGAGGACGTCTACGAGCCGTTCCTGATCCAGTTGGGAATGCTCGCGCGCACCCCTCGCGGTCGCGTCGCCCTGCCTTCGGCTTGGAACCACCTCGGGCTCGAGGTGCCCGACCGTGGAACCCCCGGACTCATCTGAGCGCCCAACCATGCGCACATCCGATTTCGATTACGACCTTCCGGCTGACCGCATCGCCCAGCATCCGGTCGAGCCTCGCGACTCGGCTCGTCTTCTCGTGGACCGAGGTACGACGGGTATCGAGCATCGTCATGTTCGTGACCTCGACACGCTCCTTCGCGAAGGCGATCTGCTCGTCGTGAACGACACCCGCGTGATCCCGGCCCGTCTCGGTCTGCATCGTGAATCCGGGGGTCGAGTCGAGGTCTTGTTGCTCGAGCCGATCGACGACTCGTCGGGACGCACCTGGCAGGCACTCGTGCGTCCCGGGGGAAGGCTCCGAGCGGGCGAACTCCTCTACGACGATTCCGAGCGTTCGATCCTGCAGTTCGTCGGCCGGTCGAGCGCCGACGACACCTTCGTCGTCGAATTCGCAACGACGGGTGATCCACTCGCCCTCATCGACGAAGTCGGCGAGATGCCTCTTCCGCCGTACATCACCGAGCGGTCCGCCGAAGCGGAGCGCTATCAGACGGTTTACGCGCGTCGGGCCGCTTCCGCCGCCGCTCCGACAGCCGGCTTGCACTTCACCCCCGACCTCCTCGCTCGGATCGAGCAGCGAGGCATTCCGGTGGTGCGGGTCGAACTCGTCGTCGGCCTCGACACCTTCAAGCCGGTCAGTGTCGAGGATCCCACGGAACACCGGATGCACTCCGAGTGGTATTCCGTCGACCAATCCGTGCTGACGGCTGCTTCGGAGGCCCGCCGGGTGGTGGCCGTCGGAACGACTGCTGTTCGTTCTCTCGAGTCGGCCGCCACGACCCGGATCCGGCAAGGTCGCACCGACCTCTTCATCCGACGCGGATACGAGTGGAAGGTCGTCGATCTGATGATGACCAACTTCCATCTGCCCCGAACGACCCTCCTCATGATGATCGACGCGTTCGTCGGCGGCCGATGGCGCGACATCTACTCCGCGGCGCTCCGGGACGACTATCGGTTCCTATCCTTTGGAGACGCCATGCTTCTCGACCGCCACGCGCCCTCATGAATCCGGTTCGCCACGAAACGCTCGCCTCCGACGGCACCGCCCGCCTCGGAATCGCGCACACCGCGAAGGGCTCGTACTCCACTCCGTGTTTCATGCCGGTCGGCACCCGAGGCGCCATCAAGTACCTGAGCGCTTCCGACTACGAAATGCTCGGTGCCGAAATCGTTCTGGGCAATACGTACCACCTCATGTTGCGTCCGGGGGCCGAGGTGATCGATCACTTCGGAGGGTTGGGCAAGTTCGCCGGTTGGAGAGGACTCACTCTCACCGACTCCGGTGGATTCCAGATCTTCTCTCTCGAGCCCAAGGTGGACGACGAAGGAGTCACCTTCAAGTCGACCTACGACGGGAGCCTTCATCGCTTCACACCCGAAGAAGCGGTTCGGGTCCAGCAACTGCTCGGAGCCGACATCCAGATGGTTCTCGACGTGTGCCCGCCGCTTCCATCGGCCGATCACGTCGTGCGGACCGCCGTCGAACGAACTGCGGCCTGGGCAGCTCGAGCCCGACTGGCTCACGACCGTCCCGATCAGGCTCTCTTCGGCATCGTTCAGGGAGGTGTCAACACTGCATTGCGCACCGAGAGCGCGGAAAGAACAGCGGCTCTCGACTTCGACGGATACGGAATCGGCGGTCTATCGGTCGGGGAGACACGAGCCGAGATGATTCCCGCGCTCGCTGCGGCCATTTCGGTTCTCCCCGTCGATCGTCCGCGCTACCTGATGGGCGTGGGAGATCCGGCATCGCTGGTCGAAGCCGTCAATCTCGGTGTCGACCAATTCGATTGCGTGATGCAGACGCGCCTCGGACGTCACGGAACCGCACTCACGTCGACGGGACGGTTGCCGATCAAGAACGCGAAGTTCGTGCTGGACGACGCTCCGCTGGACGACACCTGCTCCTGCGACGTCTGCCAACGACATTCTCGGGGCTACCTGCGGCACCTCTTCCAGGTCAACGAGCCGACCGGTTCCCGTCTCCTATCTCTGCACAACATCGCCTGGACCTTCCAACTGGTCGCGGGTATGCGCGAGGCGATTCGCAACCAACGCTTCGCCAAGTTCCGGCAGGAAGTTCTGGAAATCTGGGGCTGAACGGGAGGAAACCAGCCCCCGACCACGCCTTCCGACTATCATTTCCGAGGCTTTCGACCCCCAGATCGGTGTTTCATGAATATCGCGCTTCTCGTCCAGACAGCATCCAGTTCCGAAGAGAACTCCGGTGGCAGCTTCTTGTTCACCCTCGTCTTCATGGGCCTGATCGGTGCAGCCATGTACTTCCTGATGATCCGGCCGCAGCGTCGTCGGATGCGTGAAACGGCCGATCTTCAGAAGTCGATCTCGGTCGGTGACGAGGTCATCACGACATCGGGTATGTACGGGTTCGTCACCGACATCGATGGCGATCAGGTCTGGCTCGAAGTGAACGATCAACCCCATGTCATCGAGATCCGGTTCTCGCGGGCGGCCATTGCTCGCAAGGTTGCCGCCAGCGAAGCAACCGGGGATGGTTCGACTGAGACTTCGGGCAACTGATTCCGATGGGTCGTCGGCTCGCGTTCAATCTCGTTGCCATTCTCCTCATCGTCGGGGGAGTCCTCGTCGGCAACCTCGTAGCGGGCAACCGTCCGGCTCTCGGTCTCGACCTGCAAGGCGGAGTGTCGGTCACTCAGGAGCCAGTCGGGGAGTTCAACACCGAGAGCCTCGACCTGGCCGTGGAGAGAATCCGAGAGCGCGTCGACTCTTTGGGTGTCGCTGAACCCGAGATCATCCGGCAAGGAAACGCGATCGTCGTCAACCTCCCCGGCGTCGACAACCAGGACGACGCACTGAGGCTCGTTCAGGTGACCGGCGCCGTCCTGTTGCGACCGGTCCTGCAGGCGATTCCGATTTCGTCGCAGAACACCAACTCGGTCCCGACCGGGCCCGAAGCACCCACTCCCGATTCGGCGACCGACGTATCGACTCCTCCGGCAACCGAGGCATCGTCGGCCACGACTGCGGCGCCCGGTCCGTCACGAGCGCTTCCGGCCAGCGCGACGACCGTTCCGCCTACTCCTCCGCTCGGTGCATCTCCGTCGAGTTCTGAGGTTCCAGCGACCGAAGTGCCGGTGACCGAGGTTCCGGGCACGGATGCCCCGGCCGATTCGCCATCGCCCGACTCGTCGCCGAGCACCGTTCCTGGTGGTGACCCGACCGATCCGACGGCCACGGTGTACGTGCAGAACACCGATGGCAGCGAGTTGTACCAACTCGGACCGGCCTTCGCCACCGGCGAAGTGTTCAAGGACGATGCGGCGGCCGACATCATCAACGGTGGCTGGGGTGTTCGCGTCAGCCTCAAGGGCGGTGCCGAAGGTGCCGGACTGTGGAACATCGGTGCATCGTCGTGCTTCAGCGCTTCGGCGCAGTGCCCGACCAAGCGCATGGCGATCGTCCTCGACGGTGTGGTTCAGTCGGCGCCTACCGTGAATCAGCCCCAGTTCTCGGGCGGGGTCGACATCACGGGCAGTTTCACCGAGTCGGAGGCCAAGGACCTCGCGCGAGTGCTCAAGAGTGGAGCGCTACCCGTGCGTCTCGAGGTTCAAGCCGTGCAGACCGTGTCGGCGACACTCGGCGAAGACTCCCTCCGTGCCGCAGTCATCGCCGGTCTCATCGGAATCGCCCTCGTTCTGCTGTTCATGATTCTGTACTACCGATCACTCGCCCTCGTGGTCGTGGCCGGTCTCGCGGTGTCCGGTGCGATTCAGTGGAACATCATCTCGTTGCTCTCCAAGACCAACGGACTCGCGCTCAGCCTGTCGGGTATCGCCGGCATCATCGTCTCGATCGGTGTCACCATCGACTCCTACGTGGTGTTCTTCGAGAAGTTGAAGGACGAGGTGAAGGCGGGCCGCAGTCTGAAGAACTCGGCTGAACGTGGCTTCCGTTCGGCTTGGCGCACCATCATCGCGGCCGACACGGTGTCGTTGCTCGGCGCCTTCACGCTGTGGTACCTCACCGTCGGATCAGTACGCGGCTTCGCGTTCTTCCTCGGTCTGTCCACGTTGTGCGACATCGTCGTGGCGTGGTTCTTCACTCGGCCGACCATGCTCCTGCTCGCTCGCAGTGGACGATTCGAACGGCGCGGCGCATTCGGAATCGCAGCTGTCTCGGGAGGTGCACAGTGAGCGCCATCGTTCGCAGTCGTTGGGGTCGTCTCTACCACGGTGAGACCGGGATCGACTTCTACGGTCGTCGGCGCCGGGGTTTCTACGTCTCGCTCGCCCTGATCGTCATCTCGTTGGCTTCCCTTTTCACTCGCGGTATCAATCTGGGCCTCGACTTCGAGGGTGGAGTCGCCTGGCAGGTGCCGGCGTCGGCGGACTTCGGTGCCGACGAGACACGGGCGGTTCTCGATGCCAACGGAGTCGAGACGAGTAACGCCAAGATCCAGAAACTTCAGAGCGGTAGCCAGGAGTTCATCCGGGTCCAGGTGGGCGATCAATCCATCGAGGTTCGACAGAAGGTCCAACAGGAACTCGCAGTCGCCGCCGGCGTCGAGTCCACCGAAGTCTCGGTGAGCAGCGTGAGTTCCTCGTGGGGTCGGGCGATCACCGAGAAGGCCCTTCGGGCGCTGGTCATCTTCCTCGTGCTGGTGGCTCTCTACATCGCTTGGCGTTTCGAATGGCGGATGGCGATCTCGGCCATCCTGGCCATGGCACACGATGTCCTCGTGAGCGTGGGCATCTATTCGGTGTTCGGATTCGAAGTCACTCCGGCCACGGTCGTGGCCTTTCTCACGATCCTCGGC
>SYCI01000096.1 GCA_005787035.1 Actinomycetota bacterium
CGTCGGTTTCGGCAAGACCGAAGTCGCGGTGCGCGCTGCATTCAAGGCGATCCAGGACGGCAAGCAGGTCGCCGTGCTCGTACCTACGACGCTCTTGGCCTCGCAGCACGGGAACACCTTCTCCGAGCGCTTCGCCGGTTACCCGATCCGCGTCGAAACTCTCTCGCGGTTCCTCACCCAGGGCGAAGCCAACAAGGTCGTGGCCGGATTGGAGAACGGCGAGGTCGATTGTGTGATCGGTACGCACCGCCTACTCGCGTCGGGGGTGAAGTTCAAGAATCTCGGTCTCCTGATCGTCGACGAGGAGCAGCGATTCGGCGTCCATCACAAAGAGGCGATGAAGCATCTGAAGACGAACGTCGATGTCCTCACTCTGTCGGCCACCCCCATCCCCCGAACCCTCGAGATGAGCCTCGTGGGCATCCGCGATCTCAGCCTGCTGCAGACACCACCGGCCGACCGTCAGCCGATTCTCACCTTCGTGGGCGAATACGACGAGCGGGTCGCGGTGGAGGCGATTCGCCGCGAGTTGCTGCGCGAAGGCCAGGTGTTCTGGGTGCACAATCGCGTGCAATCGATCGAGGAATGCGCGACACGCCTGCGCGAACTGGTCCCCGAGGCCCGGATCGCCGTGGCGCACGGCCAGATGGACGAAGGAACGCTCGAGCAGATCGTCGTCGACTTCTGGGACGGCCACTACGACGTTCTCGTGTGCACCACCATCATCGAGAGCGGCATCGACATGCCGACCGTCAACACCCTGGTGGTCGAACGCGCCGATCTGCTGGGTCTCGGCCAGATGCACCAGTTGCGCGGCCGCGTGGGACGCAGTGGTCAACGTGCCTACGCCTACTTGTTCCATCCGCGCGACAAAGCCCTGACCGAGGACGCCTACGAACGGCTGCGAACGATCGGCGAGTCGACCGATCTCGGCAGCGGATTCAAGATCGCCATGCGCGATCTCGAGATCCGTGGCGCCGGCAACCTTCTCGGTGAAGCCCAGAGCGGTCACATCGCGGCCGTCGGCTACGATCTCTACTGCCAGATGGTCACCGAAGCGGTCGGCGAGATGAAGGGCGAACCGATCGAACAACCCTCGGAGATCAAGATCGACGTTCCGACCGACGCCTTCCTGCCCGCCGATTACGTACCCAAGGAAGCGCTGCGACTCGAGGCGTACCGTCGTCTGGCCACGGTGACGACCAACGCCGAAGTCGACGACATCTTGAAGGAATGGCTCGATCGCTACGGCCCGGTACCGCTCCCGGCCCAGATGCTCCTCGCCGTCGGTCGACTGCGTGCCGAGTGCCACCGCATCGGTTTGCGCGAAGTGGTCGTGACCGCTTCACAGGCCCAGATGTCACCGGTGGTTCTGAAAGTCTCCGAATCGATGCGACTGCAACGTCTCTCCCGCGACTCCATCGTCAAAGAAGCTCTGCAACAAGTGATCGTGCCCATCCCCCGCGGCCAAGAACCGGTCCTGTACCTACTGGGCCTGCTCGGCGAGTTGATTCCGCCGCCCGGGAGCAAGTAGCCCGACGACCAGCCACCCGAGTACATCGAGGTCGGACGACTAGTTTGAGTCCGTGACCACGTCGCTCGACTCCCCCGCCCCGACATCCCGTAACACGAAGATCCGGGCCGCCGCCCTGGTCGCCGCTCTCGTCATCGGTGGTGGATCTCTCCTCGCGTCCTGTTCGAGCGTGCGCACCGACGCCGCAGTGGTCAACGGCGAATCGCTGTCACGCGACACGTTCGAGACGCTCCTCGACGGATACGCCGATGCGATCCCGACTTCGCGGCGCGACAACGGCGCCGTCGACATCTCCATCGCGCGCGGCCTGATCACCGACTGGGTCACGACGCGCGTACTGATCGTCGAACTCGCCGACGCGGGCCGCGAGATCTCCGACGACGATCTCGACGAAGCGCGCGCGATTCTCGAACCCCAGGACGGGTTCGCCGTGGCCGGACCCGAAACTCAGGAGTTCTACGTTCTGGCCACTGCGGTTCGTCGGGTGTTCAACGACACGTTCGGAGTGTCGGACGACGACGCCCGCGAGGCCTACGACAACGGACAGACCGAGATCGTGTGTCTTCGCGGCATCCTGACCGACGATGCCGCGGCGATCGACGCGGCCGCCCTGCGCCTCGCGACTGGTGAGGACTTCGCCACCGTCGCGGCCGAAGTGTCGACCGACTCCACCAAGGACAACGGTGGCATCCTCTCGGATCAGCAAACCGGAGCCGAGTGTTTGTCGCTCTCGTCGCTCACTCAAGGCGCTCCCGAACTCGTGGCGCCGTTGTTCGGTGTGCGACCCGGCGCCAACACCACCCCGTTCGAGTTGTCGACCGGTGGTTGGGCGATCCTGCACGTGCGGCCCTACGACGAAGTGGCGACCGAGGTACGCGACAGCCTGGGTTCCCAGACCGCCGACGATGCACGCATCGCTGCGGTCTCCCGAGCCGACGTCTCGGTGTCGGGCGAGTACGGCCGCTGGGATCCGACCACCGGCACCGTGACCGCACGCTGACGCGAACGCCACTCACCGTGAACCGTCCCGTCGTCGAGATCGTCGGACTCGGTCCGGGCGGCGACGAATACGTCACGCGGCACACGCTCGACCGCATCGACGCCAACCCGATCCGGATTCTGCGTACGGCGCAGCACCCGAGTGCTCACCTCGTGCGCACCGATGAATCTTTCGACCACCTGTACGACACGGCTGCCGACTTCGACGCCGTCTACGAGGGGATCGTCGACGAACTCGTGAATCTCGCCCACGAACACGGCCACGTCCTCTACGCAGTGCCGGGTTCACCTCTGGTTCTCGAACGAACAGTGCACTCACTCATGGCCGATGCACGAGTGGAGACGATCGTGCATCCGGCCATGGGATTCCTCGATCTCGTCTGGAGTCGTCTCCGAGTCGACCCGATCGATGCGAACGTGACCCTCGTCGACGCTCACGAGTTCGCCACGCGCGCCGCCGGGTCGGCCGGTCCGCTGCTCGTCGCCCACTGCCACGCCAACTGGGTTCTGTCGGAGGTGAAGTTGGCCGCCGAGGACACCATTGACACGACCAACGACGACGCTCGGGTGATCGTTCTGCACCACCTCGGACTTCACGACGAGCAGGTCGTCGAGACGACGTGGGCCGAGATCGACCGGGCCGTGGAAGCCGATCACCTCACGTCGCTGTACGTGCCGAGACTCGCCGCGCCGGTCGGTCGCGAACTCGTCGGTTTCCACGAACTCGCCCGACGCCTGCGAACCGAATGCCCTTGGGACCATGAACAGACGCACCGGACCCTCATCACCTACCTCTTGGAAGAGACCTACGAGGTGGTCGACGCGCTTCTCGCGCTCGATCCCGACGACCCGGCCACCGACGAGCATCTCGTGGAGGAACTCGGAGATCTCCTCTACCAGATCGAGTTCCATGCAGCGATCGCCGAACAGGAGGGGCGCTTCACGATGGCCGACGTCGCGCGCGGCATCAACGACAAACTCGTGCGTCGCCACCCGCACGTGTTCGCGAAGTCGGAGCCCGACACTTCGCTCGACGATCTCGTGAGCGATTGGGAACGAATCAAACGCGCCGAGAAGGACGCCAAGGGCATCGTCGACGGACCCTTCGCGGGCGTGCCCTCGGCCAGCGGCGCCCTGTCGTACGCGACAGCCGTGCTGAAGAAGGCGGCCAAGGCGGGGCATGCCCAGCCGACCCGACCACCGAACGATCTCGAGTCCTACGACGATCTCGGACACTTCCTGCTCGCGGTGGTCGACGAGTGCCGACGTCGTGGGATCGATCCGGAAGTCGAGTTACGGCGGGTCGTGACCGATGTCCGAACCGCGGTCGAACGCCGGCTCGGCGACGCCGGCAACCGGTAGTCGACCCGTCGGGGCCGCTGACTAAGTTGACGACATGACCACGATCGTGAACGTCATCGGACGCGAAGTCCTCGACTCGCGTGGCAACCCCACCGTCGAGGCCGAGGTGCACCTCGCATCGGGTGCACGGGGACGGGCCATCGTTCCGTCGGGCGCGAGCACGGGCGAACACGAAGCCGTCGAACTACGCGACGGCGGCCGCCGCTTCGCCGGCAAAGGAGTGGCCAACGCCATTGCCTTCGTGAACGGTGAGATCCGTTCGACCCTGACCGGCATCGATGCGCTCGAGCAGCGTTCGATCGACACGAGCCTCATCGATCTCGACGGAACGCCGAACAAGTCACGGCTAGGCGCCAACTCGATTCTCGGTGTGAGTCTGGCGGTGGCGCGCGCCGCCGCCGACGCACTCGACGTGCCGCTCTGGCGTTACCTCGGCGGACCCAATGCACATGTGCTGCCCGTTCCGATGATGAACGTGATCAACGGTGGTGCCCATGCCGACAACACGATCGATCTCCAAGAGTTCATGATCATGCCTGTCGGTGCTCCTAGCTTTCGCGAAGCGTTGCGCTGGGGAACCGAGACCTATCACCACTTGAAGAAGATCCTCCACGACCGCAGACTCTCCACCGCGGTGGGTGACGAAGGTGGATTCGCCCCGAACCTCGCCACCAACGAGGACGCGATCAAGATCCTCGTGGAGGCCATCGGGGCCGCCGGATTCACGCCGGGATCCGACATCGCCATCGCTCTCGATCCGGCGATGAGCGAGTTGTACCGCGATGGTCGGTATCACCTCACCGGTGAGGGCAAGGTGTTGACCCCCGAGGAACTCGTGGGTTACTGGACCCGACTCGTCGACACCTACCCGATCGTCTCGATTGAGGACGGCATGTACGAAGACGACTGGGATGGCTGGCAGGCGCTGACCGCGGCGCTCGGTTCCCGAATCCAACTAGTGGGTGACGACCTCTTCGTGACCAATGCCGATCGTCTCGCCCTCGGCATCGAGCGCAAAGTGGCCAACAGCGTTCTCGTGAAGGTCAATCAGATCGGTTCACTCACCGAAACCCTCGAAACCGTCGAACTCGCCACCCGTCATCGGTACACGAGCGTGATGAGCCATCGCAGTGGCGAGACCGAGGACTCGCCCATCGCCGATCTCGCAGTGGCCACCAACTGCGGTCAAATCAAGACCGGCGCGCCGGCGCGAAGTGACCGTGTGGCCAAGTACAACCAACTCCTTCGCATCGAAGAAGAGTTGGGCGAAGCAGCCGCGTTCCGCGGTCGTTCCGCGCTCGCACCTCTCCACTGACGAGCGCGCTCACGACTTCGCACGCTGGTCGCCGCGCGCGGGCTGCCACCCACTCACGTGTCGGAGTCGGCAGAATGGAGGCATGGCGCGCCCGAAGAAGAAATCGACGCGTGTCCGGCGCGCCGCCAAGCCCCGCCCGGATCGGCTCGTGCCGCGGTTCATCGGCCGGCTCGCGCTCGTGATCGGTGCGTTCGTGATCGTCGGGTCGTTCGCCAACTCGTTTCTCGTTCTGCCCGTGCAGTCGTGGTTCGGCCAGCGCACCGAGATCGGTGACCGCCAGGAGGAGCTCGATGCCCTCAAAGAGGCCACCGATCGGCTGCAGACCGAGGTCGACCGCTTGAACACCCCCGAAGGAGTTCAGCAAGCGGCACGCGAGGAACTCGGGTTCGTCATGACCGGCGAGGACCGACGCGTCGTGGTGGGTGATGTGGACGCCCCCCTCGACCTGCCCTCGGGCTGGCCCTACGACATGGTCGAGCAGATCGTGAGGGCACGGGAGATCGAGGCCGCCGGCATCGACCCCAATTCCGCGACCCAACCGTGACGATCGACCGTGACGATCGACCGTGACGGCCCGACCGTGACGACTCATCGGACCGAGGACTAAGGTCAGGGCGGTCGGGAGCCGTTCCCGACGAGTCGATCGATCGTCCGACGGGGGTCTGTTGTGGCTGGTGGAAGCATTCTCGGTAACCGTGTTCTCCGTAAAGAGGACCCGAAATTCCTGACGAGCGGCGGCGAATACGTCGACGACATGCTCGACGAACCGTTGCTCGCCGGCGCTGCGCACGTGGTGTACGTGCGGTCGAGCGTGGCGCACGGTCGCATCGTGTCGATCGACACCAGCGATGCCGAGTCGATGCCCGGAGTCCTCGGCGTCTACACGGCGGCTTCACTCGGTCTGGCCCCGGTGCCCGCACAGTTCAACCCGATGGTCGCGCGCACCCTCCTCGCGAGCGACAAGGTCCGGTACGTCGGTGAGCCAGTCGTTGCGATCGTGGCCGAGACCCGCGAACAGGGCACCGATGCCGCCGAAGCCGTGCTCGTCGACGTCGAAACCCTCGACGCCCTGATCGACCTCGAGCAAGCGATGGCGTCGTCGACCCTCATCTACGAATCAGCCGGCAGCAACGTCGTGTTCGACACCACCGTGCTCGGCATGCCCGAGAACACCGGCGACGATTTCTTCAAGGACTGCGAAGCCGTCGCGTCGGGTCGGTTCCTCAATCAGCGCGTGGCTCCGTGCCCGCTCGAGGTCCGCGGTGCCGCAGCTGCCTGGGGTTCGGACGGCCGCCTCAACCAGTGGCTCTCGACTCAGCACGCTCAAGGTGCGGTCGCCCCTCTTGCGGCCGCCAACGGCGTGGAGCCCGAGAAGATCCGTGTTCGTACGCCGGACGTCGGCGGCGGATTCGGCGCCAAGATCGGTACCTACGCCGAAGAACTCCTCCTCGGCGTGTTCGCTCAGAAGCACGGTCGTCCCATGCGCTGGCGCGAGACTCGCAGCGAGAGCATGGTCGCGCTCGGTCATGGTCGTGCGCAGTTGCAGTACGTCAAGATCGGTGGCAAGAAGGACGGCACCGTGACCCACTACCAGTTGTGGGCCATTCAGGACTGCGGCGGCTTCGCCGACATGGGCACGATCCTCGCGCCGTTCATGACCCGTCCGATGTCGAGTGGCGTGTACGCGATCCCGAACATCGAGTGTCGCACCACCTCGGTCGTCACCAACACCACGCCGACCGTCGCCTACCGCGGCGCTGGCCGTCCGGAGGCCACGGCGGCCATCGAACGCGCCATGGACCTCTGGGCTCTCGAACTCGGCATGGATCCGGCCGATGTGCGTCGCAAGAACCTCATTCCGAAGTTCCTCGAACCACACACCACGGCCGTGGGTCAGACCTACGACGTCGGCGACTACGCAACGGCGCTCGACAAGGCTCTCGCCGCGGCCGACTACAAGTCGTTGCGCGCCGAGCAGGCCAAGCGTCGCCAGAGCGGTGACGTCAAGCAGATCGGTATCGGCGTCAGCGTGTACGTCGAGATCACCGGTGGCGTGGGCAACGGCGAGTCGGCCAAGGTCGAAGTCCTCGAGGACGGACGCGCGATCGTCTACACCGGGACCTCACCGCACGGTCAGGGTCACGACACCGCATGGTCGATGCTCGTTCAGGAGCAGACCGGCATCCCGATGAACAAGATCGAACTCGTCTGGGGCGACACCGATCTCGTTCCGATCGGCACCGGCACGATGGGCTCACGTTCGCTGCAGCAAGGTGGCAACGCCGTGTTCCAGGTGGCGGGCACTCTGGCCGAGAAGGCCAAGTCGGTTGCCGCTCGTCTGCTCGAGGCCAACGAGGCCGACGTCGTCCTCGACAAGGATCGCGGTGTGTTCCACGTGGCCGGCACTCCGGCCGTCTCCAAGTCGTGGGCCGATCTGGCCGTGGCCGAGAAGGCCAACGGCGGACTCGCCCACAACGACGTGATCAACGTGGCCGGCGCAACCTTCCCGTTCGGTGCGCACGTCGCAGTGGTCGAGGTCGACACCGAGACCGGTCAGGTGAAGCATCTGCGCCAGGTCGCCTGTGACGATGCCGGCAAGGTGCTCAATCCGATGCTCCTCGACGGTCAGATCCACGGTGGTATCGCCCAGGGTGTGGCTCAGGCCCTCTACGAAGAGGTTCTGTACGACGCCGACGGCAACCCGACCACCTCGAACCTCGCGGACTACGGCTTCCCGTCGGCCGCCGAGTTGCCGAGTGTGGAAGTCGTGCACATGGAGACCCCGACCCCCCTCAATGCCATCGGCGCCAAGGGAATCGGTGAGTCGGGCACGATCGGCTCCACGCCGGCTGTTCAGTCGGCCGTGGTCGATGCGGTTTCGCACCTTGGTGTGAAGCACATCGAGATGCCGTGCACCGCTCAGCGCGTGTGGTCGGCCATCCAGGCCGCGAAGTAATCCGCTCGCCGATCGACCGGACATCTCTCATCACGTCCACGGTGTGATTGACGTTCGTCCGACAGTTGGTTGTAGCGTGCAACCTTATGACGTCGGCCCCCATCATCGCCCACGGACTGGTTCGCCACTTCGGCTCGGGTGACAACACCGTCCGCGCCGTCGACGGCGTGGATCTTCAGGTCAATCAAGGTGAGATCTTCGGATTTCTCGGCCCCAATGGTGCCGGCAAGAGCACCACGGTCCGTGTTCTCACGACGCTGTTGAAGCCCTCGGCCGGGTCGGCCACGGTGGCCGGATTCGACGTGGCCACGCAAGCCGATCAGGTGCGCCGTTCGATCGGCGTCGCTCTCCAGGACGCGGCGATCGATCCGCTCATGACCGGGCGCGAACTCCTCGATCTGCAGAGCGTTCTCTACGGCATCCCGAAAACCCGGGCGCGCGAACGCGGCGAAGAACTCCTCGAGCGCGTGGGCCTCACGGCGGCCGCCGACCGCCGTGTGGGAACGTACTCGGGCGGTATGCGTCGTCGACTCGACCTCGCTCTGTCGCTCGTCCACGAACCTTCGGTTCTGTTCCTCGACGAACCGACGACCGGTCTCGATCCGATGAGTCGACTCACGCTTTGGGAAGAAGTCCGACGTCTCAATCGCGAGGGAACCACCGTTCTGCTAACCACGCAGTACCTCGAAGAGGCCGACCAACTGGCCGATCGCATCGCCATCATCGACCACGGCAAGATCGTGCGTGAGGGAGTACCGCGAGATCTGAAGTCGGCCGTCGGTGCTCCGACTCTGTTGATCGACGTCGACTCCACGCATGCCGAATCGGCCCGGTCGGTCCTGGCTCGCTTCGGAGATCTGCGTCCCACGAGTGAAGGAACTCTCGGCGTGGGCCTCGCCCAAGGTGCCGAAGCGGTCGCCAGCGTGATTCGCTCACTCGACGAGGCCGGCGTTCACGTCAGACACCTCGAGCTCAACGAACCGAGCCTCGACGACGTCTTCGCCGAGGCGACCGGTTACCGGCTCGAAGGTGCCGAGACCAAGAGTGACGCGCCGGCCGCCGGCGCGCGCCGAGGACCCCGATGACCGCCGCCACCGTCGCGACGAATCATGTCGCGCCTCCGCGATCGTTCACGACCGCGGTGCATCACACGCTTCGCCTCACTCAGCGCAGCGTGCTCGGTCGTCTTCGTCAACCAGCCGCCCTCGCTCCCTCGTTTATCTTCCCGTTGTTCTTCGCTGCGCTCGGTTCGGCAAGTTTCCAACGCATGTCGAAGCTCCCCGACTTCCCCGCATCGTCGTTCCTGAACTACACCGCAGCCGGGGCGATCGTGCAGGGCGTGCTGTTCGCAGCCACGTCGTCGGCCGGCGACCTCGCCACCGACATCGAGCAGGGGTTCTTCGAACGCCTGCTCGTGTCACCGGTGACGCGAACCGCCATCGTGATCGGTCGACTCGGAAGCGCGATGGTCGTGGCCATCTCACAGGTTTTCGTCTTCCTCGGAATCTTCCTCGCTTTCGGCGCTCGCATCGAGACCGGTGTAGTGGGCTTCATCGGACTCACCGTGAGCGGCGCACTCCTCGCTCTCGCCATGAGCGGACTCATGTCGGGCATCGCCATCCGGTCGGGAAGTCCCGAAGTCGTGCAGGGTTCGTTCCCGATGGTCTTCGCGTTGTTGTTCCTGTCGTCGTCGTTCTTTCCCCGTCAATACATGACCGGCTGGTACAAAACCGTCGCCTCGTGGAATCCGATGTCGCACGTGGTGGAAGGAATGCAGGGATTCATGAACCAACCCCTCGACGTCGATCAGTTCCTGCGGGCCTGGCTCATCCCCCTCGGAATCGCCACCATCAGCATCATGTTCGGCCTGCGTGCTCTGAGCAATCGATTGGCGGCCCAGTGAACACCTCTCTCGTGAACGACACTTCGCGTTCGTCCGTCGTCGATGGACACGGCGGGCGCCCGCTCAGCGTGTCGGGTGCCCTCGTGCGGCGAACGCTTCTGCGCGTCCGCCGCATGCCGGCCGCTTTCGTGCCGTCGATCGTGATGCCGGTCTTCCAGCTCATCGCCTTCAGCGGCGCGTTCGGTGCCGCCGTCCGTCTGGCCGGCGTGAAGAACGCCATGGACTGGTACGTGCCGCTCAACGCAGTCCAAGGTGCGAGCTTCGGCGCCATGGGTGTGAGCTTCGGACTCATCAACGACATGCAGACCGGGTTCTTCGATCGGCTGCTCATGGCCCCCACCAAGCGCTGGGCCCTGATCGTCGGGCCAATGGCCGGTTCGATCGCCCGGGCCGCCTTGCCCGTGGCGCTCGTGATCGTGATCGGATTCCTCGGTGGCATGAACGTTCCCGGCGGTCCACTCGCCATCTTCTACGTCGCCGTAGCAGCCACGGGCATCGCTCTCGTGGCCTCGGCCTTCGCGTTGGGCCTCACGTATCGAATGCGCAACATGGGCGCGGCGACTCTCACCCAGTTCGCGATCTTTTTCACGATCTTTCTCTCGACCTCGCAGGTTCCGCTCTCGAACATGGCCGGCTGGTTGCATGCAGTGGCTCGCGTGAATCCGATGACGAACGTGCTCCGACTCGCCCGTCAGGGTCTGCTCGGTGACATCACGTGGAACGACACATGGGGCGGATTGCTGGCCATCGCCGTGATGCTCTTCGTCTCGTGTTGGTTCGCTCTCAGCGGACTCAAGTCGCTCGAGAAGTGACCTCGGCTCCGGCCTCACTCTCACACGTCGCCTACTGTCACCCCGTGCGCATCGTTTCGCTTCTGCCCTCGACCACCGAGATCGTGTTCGAACTCGGACTGGCCGATGATCTTCTCGGTGTCACCTTCGAGTGCAACTTCCCGGCCGAGGCTCGCGTCGGGCGCGAAATCGTGGTCGGTGGCATGGACACCAAACATCTCACTCCACTCGAAATCGATCTCCTCGTTCGTGAACGACTCGCACGCGGTGACGAGCTCTACTCACTCGACGAAGCCGCATTGGCTCGTTGCGACCCCGACCTGATCCTGAGCCAGGACCTCTGTCGCGTGTGCGCGGTACCGAGTGGCGACGTGGACGAAGCAGTGGCCCGACTCAATTGCCGCGCCGAAGTACTGCAGATCGACCCCCAGGCTCTCGACGAAGTCATCGACTCGGTCCTGGTTATCGCCCGGGCCGCCGATGTGCTCGAACGCGGTCAGGCCCTCGTGGCCTCGTTGCGGAAGCGATTGGTCGACCTCGAAGCGAAGGTCGATGCGCTCCGGGGCCACGCACCTCGGCCCACGGTCTTCGTCCTCGAATGGGCCGATCCACCCTTCGTCGGAGGTCATTGGGTCCCCGACGTCGTTCTCGCGGGCGGGGGTCAGCCGGTTCTCGCCCGCCCGGGCACGAAGTCGGTACCCACGTCGTGGAACGAGATCGCCGACACCGACCCCGATCATGTGATCGTGTCCCCGTGCGGCTTCGGACTCGATGGAGCCGCCGAGCAGGCCGCCACGATCCTCGATCACCTTCCTGACCGGGCGACGGTCTGGGCGATCGACGCCGATGCCGTGATGGTCCGACCCGGCCCGCGTCTGGTGGACGGCGCCGAGGCCATCGCGGCCGCTATCCACGGTGTGGGACCGCTCCCCGCGCACCTGATCCGCCGGGTCCGCTGACCTGCACCCGTCCCGCCGAACGCCCGGGTCCGTTTAGCCGGGGGGTCGTTCATCGGGCAGAATGGGACCTCATCGGCACGAGCCGAATCCGAAGGGGGTAGCGGTGGAAATCCGTGTCACTGTCAATGGCGTCGAGCACAAGCACGACGTCGAGCCGCGCACGCTGCTCGTTCAGTACGTCCGCGAGCACCTCGGACTCACCGGAACCAACATCGGTTGCGACACGTCGTCGTGCGGCGCATGCAGTCTGCATGTCGACGGCGAGGCCGTGAAGAGTTGCACCATGCTCGCCGTACAAGCCGACGGCGCATCCATCACCACCATCGAAGGAATGGCCGGCAAGGACGGGTCGCTGCATCCGATGCAGAAGGCCTTCATGGAGAACCACGGCTTGCAGTGCGGATACTGCACACCGGGCATGGTGATGGCGGCCACGTCGCTCCTGAAGGAGAACCCGAACCCCTCGGAGGACGACGTTCGTATCGGCCTCGAAGGAAACCTCTGCCGCTGCACCGGCTACCCCCACATCGGCAAGGCCGTGCTGGCCTGCGCCGGAAAGTGAGTCCCCGATGATTCCCGCAGCTTTCGACTACGTCCGAGCCGGATCGGCCGCCGAGGCCCTCTCGCTCATCAGTGAACACGGTTCCGACGCCAAGTTCCTCGCCGGTGGCCACAGTCTCCTGCCGCTCATGAAGCTCCGCCTCGCGCAGCCCTCGGTGCTCGTCGACATCGGACGAGTGAAGGATCTTTCGTACATCAAGGATGCCGGCGATCACATCGCCGTCGGTGCGCTGACCAGTCACATGGACGTGGAGACCTCGAAGGTTCTCGCTCAGCACGCCCCGCTCCTCGCCCACGCGGCCGGACACGTGGGCGACCCGCAGGTGCGCCACCGCGGCACGATCGGTGGATCGATCGCCCACGCCGACCCGGCGTCCGACCTTCCGGCCACCACGCTCGCGCTCGGTGCGACCTACGTGGTGCAGGGCCCCAAGGGCACCCGCGAGATCGCGGCCCGCGACTTCTACAAGGGCTTCCTCGAGTCCGCCCTCGAAGCCGACGAGATGCTCACCGAGATCCGTGTTCCGAAGATGAACGGCGCCGGTTGGAGCTTCCAGAAGTTCAACCGTCGCGCCCAGGACTGGGCGATCGTCGGTGTGGCCGCCTGGCGCCGTGGTTCGGAATCGGGTGTCGCGCTCGTGAACATGGGGCAGACCCCGGTTCTCGCGTCGAGTGTGAGCGCGGCGATTTCCTCGGGCGCGTCGGTGGCCGACGCCGCCCAGAAGGCCGTCGCCGAGGCCTCGCCCACGGCCGACAACAACGCGAGCGTCGAGTACCGCGAGCACCTCGCCAAGGTCCTCGTACGTCGCGCCCTCGAACAAGCCAGCGCCTGATCACCTCGACGGCACAGAGTTAGCCTCGGCGTTCGTGCGCGGCTGGGCTCTCGTTCGCAACACCGGGCTACTCGCCTACGCGATCGCATTCGTCTGGTCGTTCGCTTACAACGGACTCCCGGTCGCGCGTCTCGCCGTACTGGCCTGGGTCGGTGGCGCATTCGTCGTCGGCAACATCGGCAAGTCGTGGCGTCTGCAGATCCGGATGGTGCGGGACCTCGTTTTCTACGCACTGATGTGGATGTCGTACGACTACTCGCGCGGCATCGCCGACACCTTCGGCTTCCCGCTGCAGGTCGAGGCCCCGCGCAACATCGACAAGGTTCTCTTCTTCGGCCACGACTCGAACCAACTGATCCAGGACCTCCTCTATCGCCGGAGCACACCGTGGTACGAGGTGATCTTCTCGATCGTCTACTTCACGCACTTCCTCGTCCCCGTCGCGGCATCGGTGTACCTCTGGGTACGGAATCGCGACGAATGGATCCGGTACATCCGAAGGTTCGCCACCGTGTTGTTCGTCGGGGTCGCGTGTTTCGTGGTGCTACCCACGGCACCGCCGTGGATGACCGCGAGTGATCGACATCCGTACCAGATCATGGAGCAACTCTCGCGAACGACCGCGCGCGGCTGGTCCGAACTCGGCCTCGACACCGTCGGTGTGCTCCTGATCCGGGGTCGCGAGTGGGCCAACCCCACGGCCGCCCTGCCGTCGTTGCATGCAGCCTTCGCCCTGTTCCTGGTGCTGTTCTTCTGGAACAAGATTTCCGACCGTCGAATCCGGTGGGCCACCGCCCTCTTCCCGGCCCTGATGGCGCTCAGCCTCATGTACTTCGCCGAGCACTACTTGGTCGACATCCTCGCCGGCTGGTTGTTGGTGATCGGGTCGTTCCGATTCTGGAACCGCTGGGAGAAACGTCGCACCGGAACATCGGATGGTCCCGCCGAATTCGCCGTCCGACCGGGGGGATGACCGAAGTTCGCTCCTGACC
Organism: Actinomycetota bacterium; assembly: GCA_005787035.1. Lineage (GTDB taxonomy): Bacteria > Actinomycetota > Acidimicrobiia > Acidimicrobiales > Ilumatobacteraceae > Casp-actino8. The sequence goes on from SYCI01000096.1 coordinate 14,206, forward strand.
CCGACTACCGTCGTTGCCGGAGAGGTGAGACCAGTGAGCAGCGTGGGAGACGGCGACGAGTTCGACCCGTTGAGCCTCGAGGCAATCGCCGACGCCGACCCGTACCCGTATTGGTACGAGGATGCGGACGAGCCATTGGCGAACCCGACGCTCGTGCGCACCGAGACCTGTGATCTCTGCATCGTCGGAGGTGGCTACACCGGACTCTGGACCGCGATCATCGCCAAGGAACGCGATCCCTCGCGCGACGTCGTTCTGATCGATGCCCACGAAGTCGGCTCGGCGGCGAGCGGACGCAACGGTGGCTTCATGGAGGCGTCACTCACCCATGGCGTGGCGAACGGACAGGCTCGCTTCGGCGACGAGCTACCACTGCTCGAGGAGCTCGGTATCGCCAATCTCAACGAGATCGAAGCCGCCATCAAGCGCTACGGCATCGACTGCGACTACGAACGCACCGGCGTGATCGACGTCGCCTCCGAACTGCACCCGGCGGGTTACACCGACGAACTACGCGACGACTACCAGCAATTGCGATCCCTGGGCCAACGCGTGACATGGCTCGACCGCGAGCAGATGCGCGCTCAGGTCGACTCCCCGACCTACACCGGTGGCCTCTGGCGACACGATCTTGCAGCCATCGTCGACCCCGCTCGATTGGTGTGGGGTCTCAAGGCCGCGGCGGAGTTTCTCGGCGTGCGGATCTACGAGGACACCAAGGCCACCGCGATCGAGAAGGACGGCGTCGGCGTTCTGGTTCAAACGCCACTCGGTCGCGTGCGTGCCGGCAAGGTGGCCCTCGCCACCAACGCCTTCAAACCGTTGCTCAAGCGACTGAACAACTACGTCATCCCCGTCTACGACTACTGCATGGTCACCGAACCGCTGACCACCGAACAACTCGACCGCATCGGCTGGAAGAACCGGCAGGGATTGAGCGACATCCCCAACCAGTTCCACTACTACCGGCTCACCGAGGACAACCGGATCCTGTGGGGCGGCTACGACGCCATCTACTACTTCCGCGGCAAGATGAACTCCGAACTCGAGAGTCGTCCCGAGAGTTGGGCCCGACTGAGCACGCACTTCTTCCGTACCTTCCCACAGTTGTCGGACGTGAAGTTCTCCCACATGTGGGGAGGAGCGATCGACACGTGTTCGCGCTACTGCGTGTTCTGGGGACGGGCCATGGGCGGCCGGGTGGCCTACGCGATCGGATACACCGGCTTGGGCGTGGCCTCGTCACGTTTCGGAGCCGAGGTCATGCTCGATCTCATCGACGGTCGCCGGTCGCGGGCCACCGAGACCCGATTCGTCCGTGAGAAGCCGATCCCGTTCCCTCCCGAGCCCATCAAGTTCTTCGGGGTGCAGGCCACCCGTTGGAGCCTCGACCGCGAGGACCGAACCGGGAAACGCAACCTGTGGTTGAAGACGATGGATCGCCTCGGCCTCGGCTTCGACACCTGAAGTCGGTCCCGACGCGGGACTGGTCGATCAGAGCCGTTCGATGATGGTGACGTTGGCCTGACCGCCACCTTCGCAC
>SYCI01000097.1 GCA_005787035.1 Actinomycetota bacterium
CCGTACTGCGAATAACCCGACGCGACTTGTTCGGGGGAGCGACCGGTGCACGCGGCCAGGATCTCGAGCAGATTCGACACTCCCGGCTTGGTCGCGCGATCGAATCGAACCTCCGACTCCGAATCGGTGACGGCGCGCTTGAACTTCTTCATGATCGCCGCCGGTTCATCCATGAGGTAGACGATTCCGGCATCCGACGACGCCGACTTCGACATCTTGGCCGTCGGATCCTGTAGGTCGGTGACTTTGGCGCCGGACTTGGGCGTCACGGCCTTGGGGAGGACGAAGGTCGCTCCGAATCGGTGGTTGAAGCGCTCGGCGATGTCACGGGTGATTTCGATGTGCTGACGTTGATCTTCGCCCACCGGCACTTCATCGGCGTCGTAGAGGAGGATGTCAGCGGCCTGGAGAGCGGGGTAGGTGAAGAGTCCGGCTGAGACGAAATCGGCCTCGCGCTTGGCGGCCTTGTCCTTGAATTGCGTCATACGGCTCAATTCACCGAACGAGACGGTGCATTCCATGATCCAACCGAGCTGGGAGTGCTCGGGAACGTGGCTCTGCACGAAAACCGTCGCCTGCTCGGGGTCGAGTCCGACGGCGAACAGGGTGGCGGCGAGATCGAGTGTGCTCGGACCGACGATTCCGGGGCGATCGGTCACGGTGAGGGCGTGGAGGTCGACGATTCCGTGGAACGCGTCGCATTCGGACTGACCACTCACCCAATTACGAAGGGCACCGAGATAGTTGCCGAGGTGCACCGCACCGGTGGGCTGGATGCACGACAGAACTCGGGTCACGGCCTCAGGCTAACGGTCGCGACCCGGGGGAAGTCCGGTAATTGTCGGCCCGCCGATTACTCTCGGGACGTGGCCGTCGACGTGACAACCCCGGTTTTCGAGGGACCGTTCGACCTCCTGCTCCACCTGATTCTGAAAGAACAGGTCGACATCTACGAAGTGCATCTGGCCAACATCGTCGATGCCTATCTCACCGAGATCGAACGCATGCAGTCCCTCGATCTCGAGTTGGCCACCGAGTTCCTTCTGATCGCCGCGACGCTCGTCGAATTGAAGGCCCGCCGACTCTTGCCGGGTCGCGAGGACGTCGATCTCGACGAGGAACTCGCCCTGTGGGAGGAGCGCGATCTGCTTCTCGCGCGCTTGCTCGAATGCACGACGTTCAAGGACGTCGGCCGGGTCTTCGCCGCCCTCGCCGATGACGCCGATCGTTGTTACGCACGCGCGTGTGGGCCCGATGAGCGCTTCGCCGAATTGATGCCCGACCTCTTGGAGGGCGTGAAGCCGCGGCACGTGCACGCCGCCTATCTGCGAGCCACGGCACCCAAACCCGAACCGAAGGTCGACCTCTTCCACGTGGGTGTGATCAAGGCCAACGTGTCGGACGCGCTCGCCGAGCTCGTGGACGAACTCCCGCGGGTTCGTCGCATCACGTTCCGACGTCTGACCGCCGACCTCGTCGATCGGCTGGAGATCATCGTTCGCTTCTTGGCCCTGCTCGAGCTCTACAAGCAGGGCTTCATCGAACTCGAACAAGGTCAGAAGTTCGGCGACATCGACATCGTGTGGATCGCCGATCAGACGGGTGTCTCGGTGGGCGCGATCGCCATCGACGATTACGAAGGCTGACCGGAAGGACGAACATGAGCACACAAGTCGACGCCGAAGTCGTGCGGGCCCTCGAGGCGATTCTGTTGGTCGCGACCGAACCGGTCCCGGTCGACTTACTCGCTCAGATCCTCGAGAAACCGACCAAGGTGGTGGAGCAGTTGTGTTCTTCGTTGGCGGCCGCCTACGAAGAAGCAGGTCACGGATTTCAACTGGTCCAGATCGCCGGCGGCTATCGCTACCAGACGCACCCCGAGATGGCCCCCTATGTGGAGCGCTTCATCCTCGATGGCCAGAAGTCGCGCCTGTCGGGGGCGGCGCTCGAAACCCTCGCCATCGTCGCCTACAAGCAGCCGATCTCGCGTAGTCAGATCGCTTCGATTCGAGGCGTCGATCCCGACGGTGTTCTGCGCACCTTGCAGAGTCGCGGCTACATCGATCAGGTCGGTCGCGATCCGGGACCCGGCCAGGCCGTGATGTGGGGCACCACGCCCGCCTTCCTCGAGAAGTTGGGTATCAACTCGGTCAACGACCTGCCGGCCATCGTCGATTTCGTTCCCGGCGCCGACGTCGTCGAAGCACTCGAACAGGGTCTGCGCGCGCCGAAGGCCTCCGATATCGAGGCGCCGGCTCCGCCCGAGGCCTGACGATGCCGCGACGCGACCCCGAGCGGCCGCTCTGGGAGCAGTGGGCCGAGCGGTCGCGCTCACTTCCACAAGGAGAGCGTCTGCAGAAGGTTCTCGCGTCGTTGGGCTTTGGCTCGCGTCGGGTCTGTGAGGAGATCATCGCCGCCGGTCGGGTGACCGTGAATGGAGCGGTGGCCGAACTCGGTCGACGGGTCGACATCGAGCACGACACGGTGGAGGTCGACGGCGCGCCGGTTGGCATGCGTCCCGAACTCGTGTACTACCTCGTCAACAAACCGTCGGGGGTCGTGACCACCGCGCAGGACACTCATGGGCGACCGACGATCGTCGAACTCGTACCGAGTGAGCCGCGGGTGTTTCCGGTGGGTCGACTCGATGCCGACAGCGAGGGGCTCATCTTGCTGACCAACGACGGCGAACTCGCCAACCGGATCGCCCATCCATCGCACGGAGTCGAAAAGGCGTACGTAGTTCGCGTGACCGGGGGGCCGGTGTCGCCCGGCGCCCTTCGCATGCTGCGCGAAGGAGTCGAACTCGACGATGGTCGAACCGCTCCGGCCAAGGTCTCGCAGCCCGAGCCGGGAGTTCTCGAGCTCGTCATTCACGAAGGTCGCAACCGTCAGATCAGGAGGATGTGCGAGGCCGTGGGTCATCGCGTGGATCGTCTGGTCCGTGTTCGAGTCGGCCCGCTGGCCGATCGCTCTCTTCGGCCAGGTGCATTCCGGGAACTGACGCGCGCCGAAGTCAACGCGCTGATTCGAGCGGTCTCGGTTCGGGGTGACCGATACGCTGATCGGGATGAGTGAGGCGTCGCGACCGACGAGTCGGGGAGTCGCCAACGTGATCGGTCTGGGGCTGATCGGTGGTTCGATCGCTTCGGCCTTGCGAGCCGCTGGCTGGCGAGTGGCCGGTTCCGATGTGGTGCCCGGACGGGCCGCGACCGCGCTCGAGCGAGCGATCATCGATTCGGTCGATCTCGAGCGCGATGCGACCGTCACCTTCGTTGCGACTCCACCCAAGGCGGCGCTCGAAGAGGTCCAGCGGGCGCTGAAGGAAACGACGGGCATCGTCACCGACGTCGGCTCGGTCAAGTCGGCCATCGCGACCCACGTGTCGGACCCGCGATTCGTCGCCGGACACCCGATGGCCGGAAGCGAACTCGAAGGTCTCGACGGTGCCGATCCCGAACTCTTCCGGGGCGCGGTCTGGGTGCTCACACCGACCGCAGCCACATCGGATGCCGCCTTCTCGACCGTGGCCGCGATCGTGAGCGAACTCGGTGCCGAAGTGATCGGTCTGGATCCGGCGCGTCACGACCGACTCGTGGCCGTCGTCAGCCATGTTCCGCACCTGACCGCGGCGACCCTCATGCGATTGGCGAGTCAGCGCGCCGAAGAACATGCAGCGCTTCTGCGATTGGCCGCGGGAGGCTTTCGCGATATGACTCGAATCGCATCGGGTCACCCATCGATCTGGCTCGACATCTGCGACGAAAATCGTGAGGCCATCGCCGGCGTCCTCGATTCGCTCATCGAAGGTCTGGGTGAAATGCGCGCGGTCGTCGTGGATGGTGATCGCGAGGGTCTGCGACGCCGGCTGACCGAAGCGCGTGAAGCGCGCTC
>SYCI01000098.1 GCA_005787035.1 Actinomycetota bacterium
CCCGGTCCTTCTGGCCAACGCGAGCGGCATCCCCGATGCCACCTCGGCTGCGCTCGAGACTGCTCTCGACGACGGCGTCACCCGCGCGGTGATCGTCGGCGGAACCGCAGTTGTGGGCTCGGGCGTCGAAGAGGCGCTCGTGGAGCTCGGCTTCGCGCCGGCCGGTATCAGCCGTATCGCTGGCGCCGACCGCTATGCCACCAACCTGCTGTTCAACGTCGACCAGTTCTCCGACTCCACCGCTAAGTTCCTCGACGCCGGCGAAGCCGACGCCCTGAGCGGTTTGTCGCTGATGCTCGTCACCGGAGCCAACTTCCCGGACGCGCTCGCCGCGGCCCCGTTGGCTGCTGAGAAGGGCTCGCACCTCGTGCTCGTGAACCCGAGCTCGGGTGGATCGTCGTGGCTGACCCTCGGTGCAGTTGCCGGTAGTGCACTCAACGTCGACTCGGTGGCCGGCGCCGCCTTCTCGACTGCTGCCCTCACCGACAACGAAATGCTGGCGGCCGTTGGCGGTGCTGGCTACTTCGGCCAAGAACTGTGGATCATCGGTGGTCAGACCGCCGTGCCGTCCTCGGTTGTGACCCTCGGAGCCGGTCTTGCCGCCTCGTCGGTCGATTGCTCGGTCATCGTCAACGGTGGCAACGAAGAAGTTCCGGGTGGCCCCGGCGACTTCGTGATCGCCTTCTCGAAGGACCTCTCGAGCTCGATTGTCGACGGTGTTTCGAACAACGGTGAAGAGCAGATCGTCGACACCGACGCCGACATGGAAGCAGTGACCGATGTGAACGGCGACGAGCCGGACATGAGCTCGACCACGCTTCTCGACCTCAACAACAACGGCAACCCCGACGCCGTGTACGTGACCCTCGCTGCCGACCTTGAAGAAGGCGACGAGATCACGTTCAACGGTTGGGAGACCGACGTCGAGGACTACGCCACCACTGGTGTGTACCTCCGCGACTTCAATGCCTGCTCGGCTGAAGTCGATGAAGACGAGGATGCCCCGACGGTCGACATCTACATGGCCGACGGTAGCGACAAGGCGATCTTCGTCTTCTCTGAGGCCACCAAGGCTTCCGCATCCGCCGCCCTCAAGGCTGACCTCGAAGCCAGCACCGCTGCCGGTGTCTGGACCTGCGCGAACCTCGATTCGGGCAACACCACCTACACCTGCGACAGCACGGTGGCCGTGGATGCCACGACCGACGATCTCACGCTCACCAACGCGGACTACACCGACGATGCCGGCAACGAGCTCGACAGTGACACCTTCGTGACCGGTGACGTAGAGGCGGCTGCGCCGGCGATCGATTCGGCCACCATCACCTGCGCCAACATGGGTGTTGGTCTCGACCAGGCAACTGCTTGGGACGACGCTTACGCCAATGTCGGTTTGCAGTCGGCTGACGACTTCGCTGAAGTGAACGTGGCCTTCGCTGGTGGCGATCTCTCGATCACCTCGAACACCGCTTTGGCCGGTCTCACGGCCAACGACTGGTCGTTCACGGTGACCCACGAGCGTGGCCTCATCGTCCCGACCCTCGCGGTCGACGGCACCGATGTCACGATCACCATCGACCGTTACGTGCACACTGCGGCTGACGTTGCTCGTCTGATCAACAACACCTACCGCGGTGGTCTCCCGGAGACCTGGGAAGCCGATGCCACTGGTATTGAGGAAGACCTCATCGATGCCGACATCCTGGACGAGGCCAACACGGCCGAGAACAGCGGTACCGAGCGCACCCAGACCTGTCACTTCACGATCACCATGGACAACGCTTCGGCGGCGACCTTGGCTGACACCACCGGAACCCCGACGGCCAATGGTGATATCCGTATCACCATCGACGGCGAGGCTCAGGCATTCGAAGTTCAGTACGTCGGCGCTTCGGCCAACGGCGGACTGGTCATCGAAGGTGTGATCTGGAACACCACGTCGACCGGAACCGTCAAGGTCTCGACCTACCTCGAGGACTTGCTCGGAACTGGTGCACTCGACACCGTCACCATCTGAGATTTCGCTCAGTAGTGGGAGAGGGGGGCCTTCGGGCCCCCCTCTTTCGCGTTCCGGAACGAGTTCAGCGAAGCCGTTGCAGACGTTCGCGATGTGCTTCGTAAGTGTGAGCCGCCGCGAAGTTGCTCAAGTCCAACACGCAGGCCGCCACATCGGCCGGGGTGAACGAAGCCGGTGGTGCTCCGAGCACCGGCACGCCAGCCGCCCAGGCTTCCAGGATCGTGCGGCCGAAGGCCTCCACCATGTCGGGGTGCGGCACATACAAGAAGTAATCGAGACCGGCCAAGTAGTCGGCTGGCTCCATGGATCCGAATTCGCGCACGATCCAGTTGTGGGGGAGTGAGCCCAACATTGCTCGGGGAACGTCGGCGCCACCCAGGATTTCGACGATCACCTTCGGATCGTCGGGATACGCAGCCAGAAGTGCCTCTTTGGTGGCCGGCCACTTCCACACCGAGTCGCGGGCGTGGCGCCCGATCCGGATCTTGCTAGGTATCGGCGGCTGTTTGGGCCGGTGCCACTCGTCGGGGTCGATGATCTCCACCCAGTCGTGATCCCACAACTCCACGTTGGCGATGTCTGCTTGATGATGTGTGTGAAGCACATCGCGCACCACCGGGCTGATCGGCGACCACCGCGGTACACGGCCGAAGGCCCGTTGGATCTCGGCGTCCACCGCCCCGATGTCGTACACGAATTCGGCGTCGCCTTGGTACCCCGTCATCGGCGTCTGGTTCACCACCATCACGATCTTGCCGTTCACGGAGATCTTCGGGAAGTCGTCGGGAATCTCGGCTGCTGCCGTGGGGTGCTTGATCACCAAGACGTCACAGCTCACGATCTCGTGAGCGTTCACGAAGCGCGTCGATGGCGAACACGCCGCCAGGATCTTCGGGTTCACCACCGACGAATCGAATCGTGGATTGCGATTGTGCACGAGGCCGGTAGTGAGGCCGAACTTGGTGTTGGCTTTGATCTCCTCGAGGTTCGACGACGTGGTGCCACCGGGCAGCCCGAAGTCCGACATGATGATCACGTCGAAGTGCGTGGGGTTGCCCCGCCGGCGCATGGAGGCAGGCGCGGGGAACGGCACGTGATCGGCCGGGCGCGCAAGTGGGAGCTCGCTGCGGAATGTCGGCGATGAGTGCCAGTTCGAATACGCGATGCGATACAGACGTCGGGCTCCGGTGGACGTGAGTTGCGACGCCAAGCCTGTGCTGGTTGACGATGTGAGCGACCCCGTGTCACGCAGAGCAATCGTGAGCGGAAGATTCGGATCGATCTGCTCCACGGCTGCGGTGCCGTAGAACGCGCGGAGACGGTCGACGAACTCCGAGTCGCCACCCGAGCGCACGTCGTCCCAGCCACCCACGGCCTCCACCACGCGCCTCCGAAACATGAGCGACGACGTATTGACTCCGATCACCTGGCCGTGCGTGAGGTCGCGGCGCACCCACACCAAGTCGTGCGTAGCGCGCACCAGCGACGACAAGTTGGCCTGAAGGCTCGGACGACTCACGAGGTGGCGCACCTGTCGCTCGATCTGACGCGGGTGGCTCCAGTCGTCGGCATCGTGCACCGTCACGAACTCGCCCCGTGCGAGCGCGAGGCCGCGATTGCGAGTCGCGTAGGCTCCGGCGTTGTCGGGCTGACGCACCACCCGCACGCGGGGGTCGTGTGCGGCGAGTCGTTCCACCACGGCTACCGATTGGTCGTTGCTCGCGTCGTCCACCACGATCACTTCGAGTTCGGCCCAGGTTTGGGCCAACACCGATCCGATGGCGTGGGCCACGGTGTCGGCCGCGTCGTACATCGGCACGATCACCGACACGAGCGGCCCTCCGGTCACCGAGCCCGCTGGCGCGGTGGAGGTGAGGCTTGCGAAACCTGCGGTTGCCTCCACTGGCTCCAGCCGGGCGGCGCGCAACAGACCGTTCAGGTGGCGGAGGCGTTCGCCAATGGGGCTGAGGTTGGCGAGGAAGAAGCCGAGGTCGTTGTCGCGGGCCAGGCGGCGCCGGTGGGTGGCCGAGATGCGATGCACCAGATCGTCGATCTCGGTGGCGCCGAGTGCGGCGGCCTCGGCCACGAACACCGAATGCTCGAGCGGAACCTTCGATTCAGCGGTGGCGATGGCGCGCAGATGGACGACCGCTTCGTCGACGCGACCATGGGCCAGATGCCAATCGGCCAGCGCGAGGTGGGCATCCACACGCTCGGTACGGCGTGTGGTGGGATGGCCGGCCAGAGCCTCGAGGCCCCCGAGGGCGCGCGCGTGGTGGCCCTCCCAGGCTCGCTCCACGAACCTTCCCACCTGCGGCGAACGCTGCTCGTAGCGGGCCTGGCCGGGCAGGAACCGAATCCCCAACCGCTGAAGCCCTTTGGCGATCACCACGCGGTTGGCCTGCACCTCCAACCAGAGCGCCCAACCGAGCGCGGCCAGCACGCCACCCAGCCCGAGTAGCGCGGCCAACACGATCGACTCCAGTGCCACGCCAGCCAACACGCCGGCTGCTCCACTGACCACCATGGTGGCCACGGCCCGACGATCGATGGCGCGCCGCATCATCTTGCGGGCCGCCCGCAAGGCTCGCCGCTGATTGGGAGACACGCGCGAGCCCACGCGGCGATGTTAGGGGAGGGTGCTGGTCCGGAGCCGCGCGTCG